>JAGSYW010000029.1 GCA_018262475.1 Burkholderiaceae bacterium
AGCGTAATGTCTGGTTGCGGGGGCAGGATTTGAACCTACGACCTTCGGGTTATGAGCCCGACGAGCTGCCAGACTGCTCCACCCCGCGTCTGAGCATTAAATTATATAGCGTTCCCTTTCGCGACGCAAGCCAAAGCTCAAATAATTTCCGATCCATCAGAAAAAAACTGCCTGCGCACGCCAGCAACAAGCGATTGTCTTGCCAGCAGAGAAATGGCTCAAAATGTTAGACTGACGTTCTTCTAGCCTCGCAAGACAACAACTTGGTCATGAAATTCTGTTCGCAATGCGCCCATCCGGTCGAATTTGACACTCCGCCGGACGACTATCTGCCGCGCCACATTTGCCCCCGTTGCGGCACGATTCACTACCAGAATCCGAAACTGGTGGTGTGCTCGATTCCGGTGTGGGAGGCGGATGGCGAGGCGAAGATCCTGCTGTGCAAGCGCGCCATCGAACCGCGTTACGGCTGGTGGACGCTGCCGGGCGGCTTCATGGAAAACAATGAAACCACGGTCGATGCGGCACAACGCGAAACGATCGAGGAAGCCGGCGCGCGAATCGAGGTCGTGCACCGGCTGTTCTCGCTCATCAACCTGCCCCGCATGCATCAGGTGCAATTGTTTTACCGCGCCCGCCTGCTCGATCTGGACTTCAAGCCAGGCATGGAAAGTCTGGAGGTGAAGCTGTTTGCCGAAGCGGAAATTCCGTGGAATGAAATTGCCTTTTCGACCGTGCGCCATGCGCTTCAATGCTTCTTCGCCGATCTGGCGCAGCTCAAACGCGGCGGTTCATTCGGTTTTCACTCGCACGACATCCTTGAACCACACTACGACGCCGACAAGTCTGACAGCACGTAAATATTGACGCGCTCGGTACCATTCGGTACACCAGCCCCGCACCGGACACCTGCCTGTTTTTTGTGCAACATTTCAGGTAAAATACGCGGCCCGTTTTATTTCTTTCCGCAGCTTCCCACACATGCAAATCGGCCCTTATACCCTGCGCAACAATGTGTTCGTCGCACCGATGGCTGGCGTCACCGATCGCCCGTTCCGCCAGTTGTGCAAGGAACTGGGAGCGGGCTATGCAGTGTCCGAAATGGCGGCGGCGAACCCGCGTGTCTGGCATACCGACAAGAGCACGCGACGCACCGATCTCGATGGCGAGATGGAGCCGAAGGCGGTGCAGATCGCGGGCGCAAATCCGGCTGAAATGGCTGATTGCGCGCGCGTGAACGTCGAGCGCGGCGCGCAAATCATCGACATCAACATGGGCTGCCCGGCCAAGAAGGTTTGCAGCAACTGGTGCGGTTCGGCACTGCTGCAGGATGAACGACAGGTCGGTGCGATTCTGGATGCGGTGATCGCGGCGGTCGATGTACCGGTGACGCTGAAATTCCGCACCGGCTGGGATCGCGCCAACAAGAACGCGCTGACGATCGCGAAGATGGCCGAAGCGGCCGGCATTGCGATGCTGACGCTGCACGGCCGCACCCGCGCCGATGGCTATTCGGGCGAGGCGGAATATGACACGATTGCGGCGGTAAAGGCAGCGGTGTCGATTCCAGTGGTGGCGAATGGCGACATCGATTCGCCACAAAAGGCGCGAGCCGTGCTGGCGCATACCGGCGCAGATGCGGTAATGATCGGCCGCGCGGCGCAAGGACGGCCGTGGATTTTCCGTGAAATCGACCACTTCCTGCGTACCGGCGAACATTTGCCCGCACCAGAAGTGGAGGAAGTGCGCCGCCTGATGACGCAGCATCTGCAAACACACTATGCGTTTTATGGCGACTACACCGGCCTGCGCACTGCGCGCAAGCATATCGGCTGGTACGTGCGCGATTTGCCGGATGGCGAAGCGTTTCGCCAGCAGATGAACCGCATCGAAACCTGCGAAGCACAATTAAAAGCCGTCGATGCGTTCTTCGAATCGCAAAAGGCGCGCGGCGAAAGGTTACAATACCAATCCGCGCAAGAAAAATTTGCCGCCTGACCCGTCAACACATCACAAAAACCAGCAACGGTGCCACCAAATGAGCAAGGAAGATATCCAGCAAGTCGTCCGCAAGAGCCTGGAAGAATACTTCACGGATCTGGAAGACCAAAAGCCGTCCGGCATTTACGACATGCTGATCCTCACGGTCGAAAAACCAATACTGGAAGTGGTGATGGCGCGCGCCGGCGGCAACCAGTCGCACGCCGCCGACATGCTCGGCATCAACCGCAATACCCTGCGTAAAAAACTGCAGCAACACGGATTACTTTGAACATGATCAAGCAAGCACTCATCTCCGTTTCCGACAAGACCGGCGTGGTCGAATTCGCACGTGCGCTGTCTGCGCTCGGCGTCACCATCCTGTCCACCGGCGGCACCGCGCAACTGCTGACCGACAACGGCATCGCCGTGAAAGAAGTCGCCGATTACACCGGCTTCCCGGAAATGCTCGACGGCCGCGTCAAGACCCTGCATCCGAAAGTGCATGGCGGCATCCTCGCGCGCCGCGACCTGCCGGAGCACACGGCAGCGCTCGGCCAGCATGGCATCCCGACGATCGACATGGTGGTGGTCAACCTGTATCCGTTCCAGCAGACGGTGGCGAAAGACGAATGCACGCTGGAAGATGCGATCGAAAACATCGACATCGGCGGCCCGGCGATGCTGCGCTCGGCGGCGAAGAACCACAAGGACGTGATCGTGATCTGCGATCCGGCCGATTATGGCGCGATCATCGGCGAACTGAAGGCCAGCGGCGGCGAACTGGCGTATGAAAGCAAGTTTGAGTTGGCGAAAAAAGTTTACGCACACACCGCGCAGTACGATGGCGCGATCGCAAATTACCTGTCTAGCCTCGGCCCGGACAAGCAGCATGCGACCCGCAACCGCTACCCGCAGACGATGAACCTCGCGTTCGAAAAAGTGCAGGACATGCGCTACGGCGAAAACCCGCACCAGTCGGCCGCGTTCTACCGAGAACTGACCGCCCCGACCGGCACGCTGGCCGCCTACCATCAGTTGCAAGGCAAGGAACTGTCGTTCAACAACATCGCTGATGCCGACGCAGCGTGGGAATGCGCCAAGACCTTCGACGAACCGGCGTGCGTGATCATCAAGCACGCCAATCCGTGCGGCGCCGCCACCGGAGCCGATCTGCGCGAAGCTTATGACAAGGCGCTGAAGACCGACCCGGAAGCGGCATTCGGCGGCATCATCGCCTTCAACCGCGAACTGGACGAGGCGGCCGCACAGGAAGTATCGAAGCTGTTCGTCGAGGTGCTGATTGCGCCCGCCTTCTCCGACGAAGCGCTGAAGATTCTCGGCAGCAAAAAGAATCTGCGCCTGTTGCAGATTCCGATCGGCAAGGGCTTGAATGCGTATGAAATCAAGCGCGTTGGCGGCGGCGTGCTGCTGCAATCGCCGGATGCGCGCAATCTCGCATTCTCCGAACTCGAAGTCGTTACCAAGCAGAAGCCGACACCACAGCAGGTCGAGGACATGCTGTTCGCCTGGCGCGTGGCGAAATTCGTCAAATCGAATGCAATCGTGTTCTGCGGCAATGGTATGACGCTCGGCGTTGGCGCTGGCCAGGTCAGCCGCGTCGATGCGGCACGTGCGGCGGTGATGAAGGCTCAGCAGGCCGGCCTGTCGCTGGCCGGCTCGGCCGTGGCGTCCGACGCCTTCTTCCCGTTCCGCGACGGCCTGGACGTAGTGGCCGATGCCGGCGCGACCTGCATCATCCAGCCGGGTGGCTCGGTACGCGATCAGGAAGTGATCGATGCCGCCAATGAACGCGGGCTGGTGATGATGTTCACCGGCGTGCGGCATTTCCGCCACTAAGCACAACTCGAACCCAGGCCGGGCGACCAGGACATGCGCATCCTCGGCATCGACCCCGGCCTGCGCACCACCGGCTTCGGCATCATCACAAAGCAAGGCAGCCAACTGGCCTACATCGCCTCCGGCACCATCAATACCCCGACCACGGCGGAACTGCCCGAAAGGCTGAAAACTATTTTCAGCGGCGTGTCCGAAATCATCCGCACCTACTGCCCAAACTGTGCGGTGATCGAAAAAGTGTTCGTCAACGTCAATCCGCAATCGACACTGCTGCTCGGACAGGCGCGCGGCGCGGCGATTTCAGCGCTGGTGGCGGCCGATCTGGCGGTATCCGAATACACCGCGCTGCAACTGAAACAGGCGGTGGTCGGCCACGGCAAGGCGCACAAAAGCCAAGTGCAGGACATGGTGCAGCGGCTGTTGGCCCTGCCGCAACTGCCCGGCACCGATGCCGCCGATGCGCTCGGCGTCGCCATCTGCCATGCGCACAGCGGCGATACGCTGGCGACGCTGGGCAAGCTGGCCAGCAAAGGACTGCGGATGAAACGCGGCCGGCTGGTCGGGTAGGAATTCTGGTCGCAGCACACGCAATCCTGTATCATATACTGTATCAATTTTCAGTATTCACCTATCATGATCGGTCGCATCTCTGGCACCCTGCTTGAAAAGAATCCGCCGCAATTGCTGGTCGATTGCCACGGCGTCGGCTATGAAGTCGATGTGTCGATGAGCACCTTTTACAACCTGCCGGCCGGCGGCGAGAAAGTGACGCTGTTCACCCACATGGTGGTGCGCGAGGATGCGCAATTGCTGTACGGCTTCGGCACGCAGGAAGAGCGCGCCGCGTTCCGGCAACTGCTGAAGATTTCCGGCGTCGGCGCACGCATCGCGCTGGCGATCCTGTCCGGTCTATCGGTGCCCGATCTGGCGCAAGCGGTGACATTGCAGGAAACCGGACGGCTAACCAAGATCCCCGGCATCGGCAAGAAAACGGCCGAACGCCTGCTGTTGGAACTAAAAGGCAAGTTCGGCGCCGATCTGGGCGCGGTCGCCGGCGGTACGCACACCGATACCAATGCCGACATCCTGAATGCGCTGCTGGCGCTCGGCTATTCGGACAAGGAAGCGCTGCAGGCGTTAAAGCAGGTGCCGGACGGCACGGGTGTATCCGACGGCATCAAGCTGGCGTTAAAAGCACTCGCCAAAGGCTAACTGGAGCCGCAATAATCGGCATATCAGATGTGAATAATCACCGCACTCCAAACTGTTGAACAATAATAGGTAATGCACATGAAATTGAAACGCCTTCTTCCTGCACTTTTATCCGCCCTGTTTTCCGTTGTGTCAGTATCAGCCGCCGCACAATCTGCTCCACCAGGACTCACCGTAGAAAAAAACGGCAATGTTACGAACTATCGAGCAAACGGCAATCTCTCAGAAGTTCAAAACGTAAGCTGCATTCCACTCACTCAAGCAAAGAATACTTTCACACCGCCCGATCTGTATAAAGGCGCTGTCGACTGCCTGGCTCGAGATAACTTTGATGCGTCCGCAAAATTATTTGCGCTCGCTGGCATTTACGCCCGATTCGATGCCAAACGCGTGTCCGATGTGACCGCCAGACAGGCAGGACCAGTATTGATCATGAACACATTTTCGGCTGTGCCTACCGACAAAAAAGCCAAGCTCGGCGAAGCCCTCAACCTCATGCAAAAAAACCATGAGCGCCTAAGGCAACTGTGCACTGAAGTAAACGCAATCGGTATGCCAAACTACTATCCAAGCTACATGATTCATCACGGAATGAGGGCATTCAAAGGCAACCCTCATGAGGGAGCACTGGTAAACAATTTTGACGCAGTCGGTGTCTGGAAGAATCTTCAGTCAACCTACCTGCATTGCCCATCGTAATGCCCCTCACCATTGCAGATGACTTAACAATGAGCATCCAGACCGACGACTTCACCCCGCAGCGCATCATCGATGCCAAACCAACCTCGCCAAACGAGGAAGCGATCGAGCGTGCGCTGCGCCCCAAGCATCTGGACGAATACGTCGGGCAGGAAAAGGCGCGCAGCCAACTCGAAATTTTCATCGCCGCTGCCCGCAACCGGCGCGAGGCACTCGATCATACGCTGCTGTTCGGTCCGCCAGGCCTAGGCAAGACCACGCTGGCGCACATCATCGCGCGCGAAATGGGCGTGAACCTGCGCCAGACTTCCGGCCCGGTACTGGAACGCCCCGGCGATCTGGCGGCGATCCTGACCAATCTCGAGGCGAACGATGTGCTGTTCATCGACGAGATCCACCGCCTGTCGCCGGTGGTGGAGGAAATCCTGTATCCGGCGCTGGAAGACTTCCAGATCGACATCATGATCGGCGAAGGCCCGGCGGCGCGCTCGGTCAAGCTCGATTTGCAGCCATTCACGCTGGTGGGCGCCACCACCCGTGCCGGCATGCTGACCAACCCGCTGCGCGACCGTTTCGGTATCGTGTCGCGGCTGGAGTTTTATACCGCAGACGAACTGGCACGCATCGTTTCCCGCAGCGCGGCGTTGCTAAAAGCTGCCATCGTCGACGATGGCGCATTCGAAATCGCGCGCCGTTCGCGCGGCACGCCGCGAATCGCGAACCGGCTACTGCGCCGTGTGCGTGATTATGCCGAAGTGAAAGGCAGCGGCGAAATCACCAAAGCGATGGCGGACGCAGCGCTGGCAATGCTCGATGTCGACTCGGTCGGGTTCGACGTGATGGATCGCAAGTTGCTCGAAGCAGTGCTGTTCAAGTTCGGCGGCGGCCCGGTCGGGGTGAACAACCTGGCGGCCGCGATTGGCGAGGAAATCGACACCATCGAAGACGTGCTGGAACCGTTCCTGATTCAACAAGGCTTCCTGCAACGCACGCCGCGCGGCAGAATTGCCACCACGACCGCCTATGCGCATTTCGGCGTGGCCGCGCCCAGCACCAACCAGACCAGCCCAACCGGCGACCTGTGGGATGCGACCGAGACCAAACCCTCCGCCTGATTCGGCCCTGCCCTTCCGCTGTCTTATACCACTGCACCTCATTTCAGCCAGTCATGTCTGCAACACCTTCCAAGCCGATCGATGTCGCGGTCGGCATCCTGATAAAACCGAATGGCGATGTGCTGCTGGGTCAGCGCCCGGCCGGCAAGCCCTACCCCGGCTACTGGGAGTTCCCCGGCGGCAAGGTAGAGCCGGGCGAATCGGTGTTCGATGCATTGAAGCGCGAATTCGTGGAAGAACTCGGGGTCGAGATCGTCTCGGCCGAGCCGTGGTGCGGGGTCGAATACGTTTATCCGCATGCGCATGTGCGACTGCATTTCTTCATCAGCCGAGACTGGCGCGGCGAGCCGCAAAGCCTGGAAGGGCAGGCGTTCGCGTGGCAGGGCGAATTCGGGGTAGAACCGCTGCTGCCCGCGACCATACCGCTGCTTGAGTGGTTGAATAAAATTCGCAACAGGCACCATTAATTTGCGCCTGCTTTTGGCATAAAACAAACCTTTTACTGCCGAGCGCACTACAATGCGGGAGCTGCTAGCATCCGGCTTTTATCCTGTGCCAGCAGCAACCGTTAACAGCAACTTCTTTCCCGACGAGCCAGCGCTGTGTCCGAATCCCACCAAAAACTGCTGATAGCCATCCTGTGCCTGATAAGCATCACCATCATCGGCACACTCGGCCTGATGTTCTTTGAAGGATGGTCCGTCTTTGATTCGCTGTGGCTGACCGTCGTCAGCCTGAGCACCACCGGCTACGGCGACATCGTGCCGCAAACCTTCGGCGGGCGGATATTCCTGCTGACCATTCTGGTCAGCGGCCTGGTCGTGGTCACCTATTCGCTGGGCACGATCATCAACATCCTGATGGAAACCCAACTGGCCAGCATGAGAGGAAACGCAAGAATGACGAAAACCATCGACAAGCTGGAAAACCATGTGATCGTCTGCGGCGCAGGACGGGTTGGCGGCAACGTGGCCGACATCCTCAAGGCCGAGGGCGTGCCTTATGTCGTAATTGAAACCAACGAAAGCCTGGTCGACCAGATGCGCGCCGCCGGACATCCGGTGCTGCTGGGCGATGCGACCCAGGACGACATGCTGCATCAGGCAGGATTGCAGCGTGCGCGGGGCATCATCTGCGCGCTGTCGAACGATGCCTACAATGTGTACGTCGTACTGACGGCGCGCGCGGTCAATCCGAATTTGCGCATCGTCTCGCGTGCGGTGCAGCCGGAATCGGCAGTCAAGCTGCGCCATGCCGGCGCCGACAAGATCATTTCGCCCAACCAGCTCGGCGGCCACCGGATGGCGATGGCGATGCTCAAGCCGACTGCGATTGAATTCATCGATACGCTGTTCGCGCCGCACAACGTGGAAATCCAGCTGGAAGAAGTGCTGATCACCGAAAAATCGCCACTGGCTAACAAGCCGCTGCAATCGTTCTTCAACCGCGAAACCTGCAACCTGATTGTGGTCGCCAGCCTGCGCGACGGCAACGTGAAGATGAATCCCAGCGGCGACGACATCGCGCTACCGGGCGACATGCTGGTGCTGATTGGTTCAGGCGCCGAAATGGACAAGCTGGCGGCCAAAATCGCCTGATCCGCCGGCACCCCGCACAAATAATAACTGACCCAAACTGACTTTTCGTTCAATAAGGCTAAAAAATATACTCCCGCCAGTATTTTTAAATCGCCAACAAAAACGTGGCTCGGAAGGTTATTTCAGCCTCATACTCCTACCATTACTACAAAGACTCGTCTTCCGGCGCCAGTGCCTGCGTCGGCTCGATTGGGCGCGCCAACATTTCGATGCGGCTGGCTGGTGTTTCCAGACTGATGCGGCCAAGCGCGCCGCTACGGAAATCCTGCAGCAGCACATGCGACGCCTTTTCGATGTCGAACTCGCCGCCCTTGATGCGCAAGCCGCGCCGCTGCGCGATGCCTTCAAGCACATCAATCCGGTCCATGCCGTCGACCTTCAAGCCATAGCGCGCCGCCAGCAGTTGCGGATAGCGCGCCAGCAGGATTTCCGCCAGAAAAGCGGCGACTTCTTCCTCGATCAGCGCATTCACGCCAACCGCATGGCACACCGCCAGCATCAGCCCGTCAGACGGGTGCATGATCTTCGGCCACAGCATGCCGGGCGTGTCGGTCAGCACCATGTTCTTGTTCAGGTACAGCCGCTGCTGGCTCTTGGTAACCGCCGGTTCGTCGCCGACCTTCGCCACCCGCTTCTTCAGCAGCGCATTCATCAGCGTCGATTTGCCGACATTTGGGATGCCCATGATCATCATCCGCAGCGGTTTGACCGGCACGCCGCGGTGTGGCGCGATTTTCTGGCACATGGCAGGCACTTTTGCCACATCCGCCGGCGTGCGACAACTGAGCGCGACCGCGGTCACATTCTTCTGGCTATTGTAATAATCGAGCCATTCCTTGGTGGCAGCCGGATCAGCCAGATCGCTCTTGTTCAGAATCTTCAGGCAGGGCCGCTGCCGGTGCAGCCGCAACTCTTCCACCATCGGATTGCAGCTTGCCTGCGGGATGCGCGCATCCAGCACCTCGATCACCAGATCGGTGCTTTCCATTGTTTCCGCCGCCTTTTTGCGCGCGGCGTTCATGTGGCCGGGAAACCACTGTATTGCCATCTGTTATTACCTTTATCGTTACCGTAATCCGGCCAGCGTGCCGATATGCGCGGCCGCACTTTTCGCCAGTGCTTCCAGGTTGTAGCCACCTTCGAGAAAGCTGACGATGCGACCCTGTGCATGTTCGTTCGCCACCGCCATCACCTGTTGCGTAATCCACGCATAATCATCTTCGACCAGCATCAAATCGCCCAGCGGATCGTCGCGATGCGCGTCAAACCCAGCCGAGATGAAGATCATTTCCGGCTGGTGCGCGTGCAGCGCCGGCAGCCATTTCTGCGTCACCCGTTCGCGAATCACGTCGCCGCCGGAACCCGGCAGAATCTCTTCATTCACCATGTGCGGCCGCAAACGCTCGTTGCCGCAAAACGGGTACAGGAACAGCTGGAAGAAGCTGGCCATCAGCACCCGCGGTTCATGGGCAAACGCCTCTTCGCTGCCGTTGCCGTGATGCACGTCGATGTCAATCACCGCCACGCGCTGCAGCCCACGCACCTTGAGCGCATGCATCACCGCCACCGCCAGGCTGTTGAACACGCAAAACCCCATTGGCGTAGAGGGGGTCGCATGGTGGCCTATCGGCCGCACCAGACAGAACGCATTGTCGATCTCGCCCGCCAGCAACGCATCGACCGCCGCAATCCCCGCGCCGGCAGCGCGCAGCGCGGCCTTCCACGAATGCATGTTGATGTGGATGTCGTGGATGCCGAAATATTCGCCTGGCTCGGTCGGCGTGTTGTCGCGCACCAGATGAATGGTGTCGAGCAGATGCACACGCCGCAAATCGTCAATCGTCGCCTGAGGCGCTTCGCGGAAATCCAGCTGCGGCGCAATGCCTTCGGCTTCCAGCTGGTCAAGGATCGCCTGGATGCGCGCCGGGCTTTCGGCCGCGCGCGCGCCCATCTCATGCAGGCGGCAATCCGGATGTGTATACAAGGCAGTGGTCATGCAAGCCTATCAGAAATCCATCAAAATTCGTCCAGTTCCGCCAGCGCCTTGATATGCGCGACCGCGCTGCGCGCCAGCGCCGACAGATTGTAACCACCTTCGAGAATGCTGACGATGCGCCCATGCGCATGGACTTTCGCCACATTCATCAGCTGGTGCGTGAGCCACGCATAATCGTCCTCGACCAGTTCCATCCCGCCAAGCGGATCTTCGCGATGCGCATCGAAACCGGCGGAAATCAGGAGCAACTGCGGCCGGTGCGCTTCTAGCGCCGGCAGCCATTGTTCGCGCACGATAGCGCGAATCACGTCGCCTTTCGTGCCCGCCGGCACGGCAATATTCAGCATGTGCGGCCGCTCCGGCCCCTTGACAGGAAACGGATACAGCCCCTCCTGATAGAAGCCGACCATCAGCACGCGCGGATCGTCGCAAAAGGTTTCATCGGTGCCATTGCCGTGATGCACGTCGAAATCGGCAATCGCGATCCGTTCCAGCCGATGCACCTCCAGCGCATGTTTGGCTGCGATCGCGATATTGTTGAACACGCAAAAACCCATCGGCATGTTCGGCCGCGCATGATGCCCAATCGGACGCACGAGGCAGAATGCATTGTCGATCTCGCCTGCCATCACCGCGTCAACCGCCGCAATGCCTGCGCCCGCAGCGCGCAGCGCGGCCAGCCAACTGTACTGGTTCAACGCGGTATCGTCATCGACCGGGTAGTATTTGCCCGGTTCCTGCGGCGATTTGTCGCGCACCAGCGCAATCGCCTCGATCGTATGCGCGCGCGCAATCTCCGCCAGCGAGGCTTCCGGCGCCAGCCGGAAATCGAGATAGCCGTCAATCCTGCCGGAAATCAGCTGATCCTCGATCATCTCGATGCGCGCCGGACATTCCGGATGGTATGACCCCATTTCGTGCTGGTGGCACAAGGGGTGCGAATAAATGGCCGTTGTCATGGGGGGAATTGCTTGCTGCAGGGAGCGCATTGCGCATAGAACCCTGACAGTTTAACGGAAAATGCGCGCATTCACCGAATCCTTCCTGGCAAACCGTTCAGGTTGGCAGGTAACCGGAGTACAATCACCGATGTTTCACCGGTTCCATTAGCAGGCCGAATCGAAATCGGCTCCTGCGACAGACAAGCGGCGCCTGTCGCAATGGCATTCCCAGCCGTCACAATCCGACCATCATGAAAACGCCCCGTCATGCAGTCCTGCGCGTTGTCTGCGCATGCCTGCTGTTGCCAGCCATGTTCCTGCTCAGCGACGCGATCGCGCAGGAAACCCAGAACCAACCCTCGACCACCGACCGCACGACACAACGGCTGGCGAAATTTCCAGGCATCCATGATTTCATCGGCCAGATGGCATCGAAGCACGGCTTTGACCGGGACGAACTGTTCGCCACGTTCGCGCAGGTGCGCCACTCGAAACAGGCGATCCAGCTTGTGCGGCCGGCACCGCCGGACAAACCGAAAAACTGGCAGGCGTATCGCGCCCGTTTTGTCGAGCCGGTGCGCATCGAAGCCGGCGTCCGTTTCTGGAACAGATATGCGCGCGACCTCGCACGTGCGGAAAAGCAGTATGGCGTGCCAGCTGAAATCATCGTCGCCATCATCGGCGTCGAATCGATTTACGGCCGGCACACCGGCAATTTCCGCGTGCTCGACGCGCTGACCACGCTAGCGTTCGATTATCCGGAAACGCCGAACCGCACCGCGCGCATGGCATTCTTCCGCGGCGAAGTCGAACAGACGCTGCTGTTCGCGCGCGAATCCGGCCTCGACCCGCTGTCGCTGCGCGGCTCGTATGCCGGCGCGATTGGCTGGCCGCAGTTCATGCCCAGCAGCATCCGCGCGTATGGAGTTGATTTCGACCACGACGGCAAAATCGACCTGCGCAAATCGCCAGCGGACGCCATCGGCAGCATTGCCAACTTCCTCGTCCGCCACGGCTGGAAACGCGGCGAACCGATCGTATTCCGGGCGCAACTGGGCGCAGCGGCAAAATCCCGCCTGGATTCGCTGCTGAACAAGGGGCTTGAAGCAACCTTCTGGCCGGCCGAGCTCGAAATCGCCGGCGTGACCTCAAACGTCGAACTGCCGGCCAACATCCGCTTCGGCCTGATCGACTTGCAAAACGGCTACGAACCGACCGAATACTGGCTCGGCACCGGCAACTTCTTCGCCATCACCAAGTACAACCGCAGCTATTTCTATGCGATGTCAGTGACCGAACTGGCGCGCGCGGTGCGCACCGCGCACAATGCGGAGCCGGAAATCGCGGCTGAAGCAATGCACGAACAGAGCGTTGCCAAAAATGTGCCCTGAACAAATAGCGCGCTAAACTTTTAACAGGCGGCTGAAAAACGTAGCGAGGATGGTCAGATGCAAGGCGCACGGAGCACAGGAACCGCAATGTACTAAACGTACATGAGGATTCCGCGCACCGTGCAACACCGCAGATGACCCACCGCAGTAGTTTTTCAGCCGCCTGTCAGTGCGCCTCGTCCCAGTTGACGCCCACCCCCACCTCTGCCACCAGCGGCACCCTCAGCTGCGCCACGCGGCACATGATCTGTGGCAGCTGCTCGCGTACCCGCGCCAGCTCGGCTTGCGGCACTTCCAGCACCAGCTCGTCATGCACCTGCATCACCATCTTCGAATGCAGCCGTTCGTGCTCCAGCCAGTCCTGCACCGCAATCATCGACAGCTTAATCAAATCCGCCGCCGTACCCTGCATCGGCGCGTTGATCGCCGCGCGCTCGGCCGCCTGCCGGCGCGGGCCGTTGGGCGAATTGATTTCGGGCAGCCATAACCGCCGGCCGAACACCGTTTCGACATAGCCCTGCGCCTTCGCCTGCGCGCGGATGTCGGCCATGTAGTGCGCGACGCCGGGATAGCGCTGGAAATAGCGGTCGATGTAGCTGCGCGCCGCGCTGCGTTCGATGCCCAGATTTGACGCCAGCCCAAATTCGCTCATGCCGTAAATCAGGCCAAAATTGATCACCTTGGCATAGCGCCGCTGCTCGCCTGACACTTCCAGCGGCGTGACGCCAAACACTTCGGCTGCGGTGGCGCGATGCACATCCTCGCCTTCGGCAAATGCGCGCAGCAGGTTCGCATCACCCGAAATGTGCGCCATGATGCGCAATTCAATCTGCGAATAATCGGCGGAAACGATCACGCTGCCCGGCGGCGCGATGAAGGCTTCGCGAATGCGGCGGCCCTCGGCGGTGCGGATTGGAATATTCTGCAGGTTCGGGTCATTCGACGCCAGCCGGCCCGTCACCGCCACCGCCTGCGCATAATTGGTATGCACGCGCCCGGTGGCCGGGTTTACCATCTTCGGCAGCTTGTCGGCATAGGTCGATTTCAGCTTCGCCAGCCCGCGGTATTCGAGCAGCGTTTTCGGCAAGGGAAAATCCTCGGCCAGCTTTTGCAGCACTTCTTCGTCGGTCGACGGCGCACCCGATGGCGTTTTCTTCAACACCGGCAATTTCAACCGATCGAAGAAGATTTCGCCAATCTGCTTCGGCGAATTCAGGTTGAACGGCTGTCCGGCGGCATCGTATGCCTGCTGCTCCAGCGCCAACATGGTCGTGCCGAGTTCGTGCGATTGCGCCGCCAGTTTGTCGCCATCGATCAGCACGCCATTGCGCTCCATCTTTTGCAGCACGACCGCAGTCGGCAATTCGATTTGCTGGTAAATGAAGCGCAGCTTGTCGTCACGCTCGACTCGCGGCCACAGCGCCTGATGCAGTTGCAGCGTGATGTCGGCATCCTCGGCCGCGTATTCGGTTGCGCGCTCAAGCTCGACTTCTTCGAACCCGATTTGCGATGCGCCTTTACCGCACACTTCGACGTAACTGATGGTCTTGCGCTCCAGGTGGCGCAGCGCGAGGCTGTCCATGTCGTGAGGGCGGTGCGCTTCCAGCACGTAGGATTGCAGCAGCGTGTCATGCGCGATGCCGCGCAAGGCGATGCCGTGGTTCGCCAGCACATGGCTGTCGTATTTCAGGTTCTGCCCGACCTTGGGCCGGCCCGCATCTTCCAGCCACGGCTTGAGCGCCGCCAGCACCGCATCGCGCGACAATTGTTCCGGCGCCCCGGGGTAATGGTGCGCCAGCGGGATGTAGGCGGCGATGCCCGGCTCGCAACAGAGCGAAATGCCGACCAGTTGCGCCAGCATCGGCTCGAGCGACGTGGTTTCGGTGTCGAGCGCCGTCAGCGACGCGGCATTGATTTTCGCCAGCCAATGCGCAAGTTGCGCCGGTGTCAGCACCGTTTCATACTGCTTTTCGACAGGAGCGAACATCGCCAGCGTTTCCTGCGCTGGCTGGTCGCCGGAAACAGCAACCAGCCTGGCCGCCGCTTTCGGCTTTTCCGGCGCTGCGCCGAGTTCGCGCAGCCAGCTCTTGAAGCCATAGCGGGCGAAGAAACCTTTCATTGCATCGAGGTCTTCCGGCTGCGCTTGCAGCGTCCCCTCAATCGACGCCATGTGCGCTGACAAATCGCAATCTGTACGGATGGTCACCAGCTCATGCGCGGTCGGTAGCCAGGTCAGCGCCTCGCGCAGATTGTTGCCGGCGGCGCCGGAAATCTGGTCGGCATGTTCGATCACGCCTTCCAGCGTGCCGTACTGCGTCATCCATTTAACCGCCGTTTTCGGCCCGACCTTGGTCACGCCCGGCACGTTGTCTGACGTATCGCCAATCAGTGCCAGATAATCGGCAATCCGCTCCGGCGGCACGCCGAATTTCGCCTGCACGCCAGCGCGATCCAGCTTTTCGTTGCTCATGGTGTTGATTAACGTAACCCGGTCGTTCACCAGCTGCGCCATGTCCTTGTCGCCGGTCGAGATCACGGTTTCCATCCCCTGCGCGGCCGCCTGCCGCGCCAGCGTGCCGATCACGTCGTCCGCCTCGACCCCTTCGACCATCAGGATCGGCCAGCCGAGCATACGCACCGCGTCATGAATCGGTTCGATCTGCGCTGCCAGGTCTTCCGGCATCGCCGCCCGGTTGGCCTTGTATTCTTGATATAAATCATCGCGGAAGGTCTTGCCCTTCGCGTCGAACACACACGCGAGGTAACTTGCGGGATAATCATGACGCAAACGGCGTAACATGTTGATGATGCCGTACAGCGCGCCGGTCGGCTTGCCGTCCGGGCTGCGCAAGTCCGGCAGCGCATGGAAGGCGCGATACAGATAACTGGAACCATCGACCAACAACAGGGTTTTTTGCATATGGAAAATAGCGGAAAAAGTTTGCCCAACCTGCGGGAGTTGCAAGACATCGAGGCGGCGACCATCCTGAAAGCGCGCGAGTCGTGGAGCATGTTCTCCATTATGTCAGAGTTTATCGAGACCACCGAACGCCTTTCGACGCTGCACCCGGCTGTCACCATCTTCGGCTCGGCGCGCATCCACCCTGACCATCCCGATTACATCAAGTGCGTGGAAGTGTCACACCGCCTGTCGAACGCCGGTTTTGCGGTCATTTCCGGCGGCGGCCCCGGCATCATGGCAGCGGCCAACCGTGGCGCGTTCGAAGGCAAATCGCCTTCGGTCGGCCTGAACATCATCCTGCCGCACGAACAAAAACCGAACCACTGGCAAAACATTTCCATTCAGTACCGGCACTTTTTCGCGCGCAAGGTCGGGTTCGTCAAATACGCGGACGCATTCGTGCTGTTTCCCGGCGGCTTCGGCACGCTGGATGAAATGAGCGAAGTGCTGACGCTGATGCAGACCGATAAATCGCGCCGCATCCCGCTGATCCTGGTCGGCAGCGACTTCTGGCAAGGCTTGCTCGACTGGTTCCGGCAACAGATGGTCGGCAAGGGATTTTTAAGCCCGGACGACATGAATCTGATGCAGGTGATCGACGATCCGGAACAGGTAGTGCAGGCGATCCTGGATTTCTATCAGGCGCGCGAAATCGCGCCATCGGATGCGGAACGGCAAAAAATGCTGTATCTGTAACCTGCGTTTGCTACAATGGAACGCTAAGCTTTTTGATTGCCCGATTTTTTCACTGATGGACGACACTATCATGCGCAAACTACTGCCCATTGCCGCCTCGCTGGCGGCCGTCCTTGCCCTTCCTGCATGGGCGCAGCAACCATCGCCAAACGAGGCTCCACCCAAAATGGAAATCCTTGACGAAAGCGACCAGCCGGTGACGATCCGCAAGCCGGCAACCGCCGAGCGCGAGATCACAGAACGGCGCGACCGCGGCCAGCTCAAGGAAGTGAAAGTGAAAAGCGGAGGCAGCACTTATTACCTGAAGCCGAAAGGCTCGGCCGCAGCGCCGCCAGACGACGCCCATGGTGGCGAAATCAGCGTACCGATGTGGACGGTGACGGAATTCGATGTCGGGCAAAAGCAGGAAGCGGAAAAGAAACCCGTGCAGGAACCCGTGTTGCCCCCTGCGCCGGCAAAATGAGCGCCGGTTCCGTTATACCTTAGGCCCCCTCCCCGATACCACACATGGCAGTATTTACACCGGTCAGCCTGGATGACCTGAAGTCCTGGATTAAGCAATTCCCGCTGGGCGAGGCACTGGCCATCCGCGGAATCGAATCCGGCATAGAGAACAGCAATTTTTTCATCACCACGGACAAGGGCGAATACGTACTGACCATTTTCGAGAAGCTCAGTTTCCAGCAGCTGCCGTTTTATCTCAACCTGATGCGTCACCTGGCGCAGCGCAGCGTGCTGGTGCCGGAACCGATCGCCAACCATCGCGGCGACATCATCAACGAGCTGCACGGCAAACCGGCATCTATTGTCACCAAACTGCAAGGTCAATGGCAAATGCATCCATCGCCGGTACACTGCGCAGCAGTCGGCGCGATGCTGGCAAAAATGCACTTGGCTGGGCGCGATTTTCCGATGTACCAGCCGAACCTGCGCGGCATCGACTGGTGGCATGAAACCGCACCGGTAGTGATGCCATTCATGTCGGGCGAACAGCAACATCTGCTACAAAACGAAATGGCATTTCAGGAAGGCTTTGCCGCTTCCGTCACCTATCAGGCGCTGGCATCCGGCCCTGTGCATGCCGACCTGTTCCGCAACAACGTGATGTTCGATGGCGAACGCCTGACCGGCTTCTTCGATTTTTACTTTGCCGGCTGCGATACCTGGCTGTTCGATGTAGCAGTCACGGTTAACGACTGGTGCATCGACCTCGACAGCGGCGAATTCGATCCTGCGCGGATACAGGCCATGCTGGAGGCCTATCACGCGGTGCGCCCGTTCACCGCCGATGAGCAAACCGCGTGGCAACCGATATTGCGCTCGGCCGCGCTGCGCTTCTGGCTGTCGCGCCTGTACGATTTCCATCTGCCACGCAGCGCCGAAATGCTGACGCCGCATGATCCGGCGCACTTCGAACGCATCCTTCGTCTGCGGGCGGACAAAGCCGTACCGCAACTGCCGGCATGAGCGCGCTGACCACAGGTGCCGGCTGGCGCTGGGTGAAGCAGGGATTTGCGCTGTTTCGCAAGCGGCCCGGCCAGCTCACCTTCCTGTTCACCAGCTACATGTTCGTGATGATCGCGCTGGGTCTGATCCCGGTCGTCGGACAACTGCTGCCGCTGTTTCTGGCGCCAGTGTTCTCGATGGTGTTCATGACTATTTGCGCCCACATCGAACAGGAAAAAATCCTCACGCCGCAGATATTACGCGCTTCCTTCGCGCCGCCGGTGGCAAACCGCCTGTTCACGCTCGGCGTGCTTTATCTTCTGGCCGCGCTGCTGGCGGTCGGCGTTTCGGCCCTGATCGACGGTGGACTGTTCATGAAACTGATGATGGGTCAGCGTGAAGCCGAAGCAGGGCCGGGACAACGCGCCAGCGTGCTGCTGACCATCGCGCTGCTGGCGATCGCCTTCATTCCGGTATTCTGGTATGCGGCGCCGCTGGTGGTGTGGCAGAAAATGTCGGTCGGCAAGGCGATGTTTTTCAGCTTTTTCTCCGTCTTTCGCGCCTTCAAGACATTCCTGGTCTATTTTCTGTCATGGGTAGCGATCGGAGCGATTGCGCCGACGCTGGTGGCAGGCATCCTAATGGCGGTCGCCGGCAAAAATTTTGCGATGATGCTGATGTTTTTGCTGACGATCCTGCTGACCGTGATAATGTATTGCTCCTTTTATTCCACTTACGTCGATGTGTTCGGCAAGCCGGATTTGAACCATCCGTAAGCCGGGCCAGTCACAATTCTCTTTTATTGGGATCGCACATGTCGAAGGAAGAAATCAAAAAACTGGGCCCGCAACTGATGGCGGAACTGCTAGCCGAAGCCCTGCCTTACATCCGCAAATTCCATGGCAAAACCATCGTAGTCAAATACGGCGGCAATGCAATGACCGAGGAAAGCCTGAAGCACGGCTTTGCGCGCGACGTGGTGCTGCTGAAACTGGTCGGCATGAATCCGGTCGTCGTCCACGGCGGCGGCCCACAGATCGACAATGCGCTCCGAAAAATCGGCAAGCAGGGCACGTTCATCCAGGGCATGCGCATCACCGATGAAGAAACGATGGAAGTGGTCGAGTGGGTGCTCGGCGGCGAAGTGCAGCAGGATATCGTGATGCTGATCAACCACTACGGCGGCCAGGCGGTTGGCCTGACCGGCAAGGATGGCGGCTTGATCCGCGCGAAGAAAATGGAAATGCCTGATCCAAAGAACCCGGGCCAGTTCATCGATCTGGGCTATGTCGGCGAGATCACCTCGATCAACCCGGCTATCGTCAAGGCGCTGCAGGACGACGCGTTCATCCCGGTCATCTCGCCCATCGGCTTCAGCGACGAAGGCCAAGCCTACAACATCAACGCCGATCTGGTCGCAGGCAAAATCGCCGAAATTCTGAAAGCAGAAAAGTTGATCATGATGACCAACACCCCCGGCGTGCTGGACCAGGAAAACCATCTGCTGACCGACCTGTCGGCCAAGCAGATCGACGACATGTTTGCCGACGGCACCATTCACGGCGGCATGCTCCCGAAGATTTCATCCGCGCTGGATGCAGCCAAATCGGGCGTGAACACGGTGCACATCATCGACGGGCGAATCGAACATTCGCTGCTGCTGGAAGTGCTGACCAACCAGGTGTTCGGCACGATGATCCGGTCGCACTGACATCATCGTTCAAGTCCACCAGGGGCAGCTTCGGCTGCCTTTTTTGTTGCTGCCAACCGCGCCCCGCAAACCTTCGATGCTGATATCAGATCCCGCCGAACAAATCTTCCCAGATTTGCGATATGCCCATGATTTCACTCAGAGCGACGTCGTTTGCCTTGCGCTCACCCCATCAACTTCACACACTCAGTGCGCCAGGCACTCCGAGATAACTATAGCAACCATGCTTTCGACCACATGAAACCACGCGAAAGATGCTTACGCCGCTTCTTCCTTGCTGTTGCGCGCCAGCAGCCTAGCAACGATGTCGCGTGGCGCAATGCCGCCAAACAGCACCCCAGCAACAGCATTCGCAATCGGCATATCCACCCCAAGCTGAGCCGCCAGTTCGCACACCGCGCGCGCGCAATTCACCCCTTCGGCCACATGCCCGAGTTCGGCCACAATCGTTTCCAGCGTCTTGCCTTTCGCCAGCTCCAACCCGACGGTGCGGTTGCGCGACAGATTGCCGGTGCAGGTCAGGATCAAATCGCCCGCGCCAGTCAGCCCCATGAAGGTTTCGGCTTGTCCGCCAAGCGCCAGCCCCAGCCGCGAGATTTCCGCCAGGCCGCGCGTCAGCAACGCCGCGCGCGCATTCATGCCCAGCCCCAGCCCGTCGCTGACACCCGCAGCAATCGCCAGAATGTTCTTGACCGCGCCGCCAACCTCGACCCCGACCACGTCGTCGCTCGAGTAGACGCGGATATTGCCGCCATGCACCGCTGCCACACCCTGCTGCCGCAACGCAGCCGATCCGGATGCCATTACCAGTGCGCACGGCAAGCCCTGCGCCACTTCCTGCGCGAACGATGGCCCGGACAGCGCCCCCACCGGCAGATCGGCGCCAAGTTCGGCCGCGACGATCTGATGCGGCAACTGGCGTGTCGTTTCCTCGAACCCCTTGCACAGCCAGACCAGATTCGGAATCGGCCGGCCGCGCAATTGCTGCGACAGCGGCCGCAAGCCCGCCACCGGCGTAGCGACAATCAATAGCGCCGGCTCTCCAGTAGTGGCGGCCACATGCGCGACCGCCTCATCCAGCTTGAAACTCAGGCGAAGATTGCCGGGCAACGCGAACCCCGGCAGGAAATGCCGATTTTCATGCTGCTCGCTCAAAGGGCGCATTTCCGCTTCGGAGCGTCCCCACAACAGCACGTCGTGGCGCGCTGCCAGCGCAATCGCCATCGCAGTACCCCAAGCACCCGCGCCAAGAATGGCAATCTTCATATTTCGCTTCCAGAAAGGCTTGCGCCCGTCAATCTTGCCCCCAAATAACCGGCGCGCTATCGCCCCCAGACCTGGCTCGCGCGCACATGGCCGACTTCGCCGTCGCGGTGTCGGACCTTGACCCAGCCGGAAACCACCGGCTCGACAATATCCAGCAACACGCCCTTGCTGGCCGAAAACACCGGCGGTGCCGCTTCATCCGGTCGTGCGCGCACGACCGCGCTGGCGGCAGTCACCACGACAGTGTGCTTGGCCGAAATTGACTTCGACTCGACCCACGCCATGTCGCCAACGGCGTCGCGCACCTTGGACCAGCCTGGCGCGGTATGCACAACCTCGACCGGCATTCCTGGCGGCGCGATGAAGCGCTTGATGCCTCGGGTGCTCGGAGCGTCATACATGATGGCTGGTTCTTCACCGACAGAGCGGAAATCGAATGCCAGCACAGGCTGCGCCGCGCACAATGATGCTGCAAGAAAAAGCAAACGCACAGGTGTCATCAATGCCTCCAGTACGGATGCGCCAACCACACCGCAGCGGCGCATCATATTAATGCGTGGCGCCCTGCTGTTTCTGCTGCTCTTCGGCAATGGCGCGCAACCGATCCTGATAGTACACCTCGAAATTGATCTCGGCCAGATGGATCGGCGCGAAACCGGCGCGGGTGATCGTATCGGCGATGTTCGCGCGCAAGTACGGATAGACGATGGTCGGGCAACCGATGCCCAACAGCGGGTCAAGCTGTTCCAGCGGGATGTTGCGCACTTCGAAAATGCCGGACTGCGTACCCTCTACCAGAAACGCCACCTTGTCCTTGATCTTCGACGTCACCGTCACGGTGACGCTCGTTTCGTAGATGCCTTCTGCGATGTTGTCGTTATTAACGCTAACCGACACTTCGACCGACGGCAATTCCTGCTCAAGGAAAACAGCCGGCGAATTCGGCTGCTCAAGCGAAAGGTCTTTCAGGTAAACGCGTTGAATCTGGAATACGGACTGCTGTGCTTCTTCGGACATGCTGGACTTTCGTTATTGTTGGGAGAAAAACGGGATGTTAGCCACGCTCACTTACAAGAATGTGACAAATTCGTTATGCGCCTTGCAGCAGCGGCTCAAGTTTGCCGGCGCGATCCAGTGCCGACAGGTCATCAAAGCCGCCGACATGGGTGTCGCCAATATAAATTTGCGGCACGGTGCGCCGCCCTGTCTTTTGCATCATTTCGGCGCGCAAATGTTCGTCCCGATCGATGCGAATCTTCTCAATTTGCGCCACCCCCTTCGATTTCAGCAATTGCTCGGCACGAACGCAATACGGACACACAGCCGTGCTGTACATCAGCACGCGGCTCATGCCTTGCCCCTTTTTCCTTTAGCCTTGTCTTTTTCGGCCACGGCTTCCGTCGCTTCAACCGGCATGTTCTGCGCTTTCCAGTCCTTCATGCCGCCTTCCATGCTGGAAACATCCTTGAAACCGAGCTTTTTCAGCACCGACGTTGCCTTGGCCGCACGCGTTCCGGTCGGGCAGACGATCACCACCGTATCGTTTTTGTAACGCTCGATCCGCGCCATCCTGTCTTTCAGTTCCTCGAACGGAATATGCACCGCACTGCGAATATGGCCGGCGTCATATTCCTCCTGCGAACTCACATCGAGGATCTGCACCTTGCCCTCGTTCATCTTCTTCGTCACGGTGTACGGCGGGATATGCGGCCCACGCCCCTGCAACGTGGGCAAAAGCAGCAAAAAGCCGGAAACGAGGATAATGCTGATCAAAAAAATGTTATTGATGATGAAATTCACTTGGCTACCTTGCTTTCGGTCAACGATCTATAAACGCAGACATTATAGA
>JAGSYW010000108.1 GCA_018262475.1 Burkholderiaceae bacterium
CGCGGCTTTGCGGTGGTGGCAACAGAAGTCCGCAGCCTGGCGCAACGCAGCGCAGCGGCGGCGCGCGAAATCAAGGCGCTAATTGACGATTCGGTCAGCAAGGTCGGGGAAGGCAGCAAGCTGGTCGAGCAGGCAGGCACGACGATGGAAGAAGTGGTGTCAAGCATCAAGCAGGTGCATGACATCATGGGCGAGATTACGGCCGCGAGCAGCGAGCAGAGCGACGGCATCGAGCAGGTGAACCAGGCGATTGTGCAGATGGATCAGGTGACGCAGCAGAATGCGGCACTGGTGGAGGAAGCTGCTGCGGCAGCGGAATCGCTGCAGGATCAGGCGGCAAACCTGGTGCAGGTGGTGAGCGTGTTCCGGACGGGCGCGGCAGCATCAGCGCCAGCGGCCAGAAGAACGGCCATCGCAACCCGCCCCGCCGCCCAACCGGCCACCCGGGCGGCGAGCAAGCCGGCAGCGCCGGCAAAGGCACCGCAGATTGCCGCGCCACGAGCGGATGCCGGCAAGGGTGACGACTGGGAAGAATTCTGAACCTGCCCCCATAAAAAAAGCCGGCGCGCTATCGCCGGCTTTTTTTATGGGGAAAATTGCCATGCTATAGCATCCGCCGCGGCAAAAGCAGGAGGGGCTGGCGCGGGCAAAACTTGTTCTGCATCAACGAGGTGCAATTTTTCGGACAGGAATCGTTTTTTTGCGTTGCGAACGCTGGCTTGCAGCCCGGATTCTGTATTACAGTGACCGTACTGTTTTCCCACGGTTGTTTTACTTTCCGGAAAAGATGAATACTCCAATGGGCGATCAAACCTCTCCGCTGCGGCACCCTGCCCGCATCTTGATACTGTTCCTGCCAATCGCGTTGCTGATCGGCATCAGCATGTTCTTTATCCAGCGGACAGAACTGGATCGCCTGCACACTAAACATGCGCTGGATGCGCGCCAGGCGGTCGCTGTCGGCGACGAAGCGATTAGCCGCACGCTGCAATGGATCAGCCGCGATGTGCGCTATCTGGCGCAGGATGTCGGCGTGCAGCAGCTGCTCGACGATCCGAGCAAAAAGCATCTGGACGATCTGGCCACCGACTGGGTTTCGTTTTCAAACAACAAGCAGGTGTACGACAAGATCCGCTGGATCGATGAAAACGGCATGGAACGGCTGCGCATCAATTACGCCAAGCCCAAGCCCATCGTCGTGCCCGTGCGCGAACTGCAGGACAAGCATGAACGCTATTTCTTTTCCGATACGTTCAAGCTCGATGCCGGCGAAATTTTCGTTTCGCCTTTCGATTTGAATGTCGAAAACAACCAGATTGAAATTCCGCACAAGCCGACCATCCGGCTGGGCATGCCGATGTTTGACAGCAAGGGCAAGAAGCGCGGCATCCTGCTGATCAATTATTTTGCGTCAGATCTGCTGGCAAGCTTTAGCCAGTCATCCCGGCTCGGCAAGAGCTCTGCCTGGCTGGTGAATGAAGATGGTTACTGGCTGAAAGGGCCTAGCGCTGAAGATGAATTCGGCTTCATGTTCGGCCGCAAGGAACTGACAATGGCGCAACGCTATCCGGAAGCCTGGAAAAAAATCCTGACCGAAGACGAAGGGCAGTTCGTAACGGCGGATGGCCTGTGGACTTTCGATACTGTATTCCCATTAGCAGAAGGACAAAAAACCAGCACTGGCAGCACTGAAATCCGTGCGCCTAGCAGTGCCGTGCTGGAAAGTGGCAAATATGCGTGGAAATCGGTGCATCTGATGCCGACGGCGGAATACAACGCCGGCATGACCGCCTACAACATCAGATTGTTTGGCAGCGCACTGTTGCTGCTGGCGCTGTTCTTCGCCGGCATCTGGCGGCTGGTGCGAGCGCAACTGGTGGAACAGAACATCCGCGAAAATCTCGAACAGATGGTGCAGGAGCGCACGCACGACCTGACGCAGGCAAACCAGAACTTGACTGAAAGCGAAGCGCGCCTGCGTACGCTGTTCGAAACCATCCCTGACCTGATTCGCGTGAAAAGCGTCGATGGCAAATACCTCGCAGTCAATCCGGCTTTCGAGCGGCTGCTCGGCGTTGATAAAAGCCAACTGCTGGGCAAAACAGCCGATGAGTTCGTCGGCGAAGACCAGGCCAAGGCACTCCATTCGGACGACATGGCGGCGCTCGATGCTAATAAGCCACTGGCGTTCGAAGAATGGCTGACCTATGCCAGCGACGGCCACAAGGGGCTGTTTGAAGTCATCAAGATGCCAATGCGCACGCCCAGTGGTGAACTGATTGGCGTACTGGGCATCGGGCGCGACATCACCGAACGCAAGCTGGCTGAGGAAAAACTGCAGCTTGCGGCTATGGTGTACCAGCACAGCAGCCAGGCCATCATGGTGACCGATGCGAATGGCCAAATCGTTGCGGTCAACCCGGGATTCGAACGGATAACCGGCTACACGGCGGAAGAAGTCATCGGCAAGAATCCTAGCGTTCTCAGCTCAGGCCGGCAAGACCGCGCGTTCTACCAGGCGATGTGGCACGCGCTGCAGACCACCGGCCGCTGGCAGGGCGAAATCTGGAACAAGCGCAAGAACGGCCAGCTTTATCCTGCCTGGATCACCATCAACGCGATCTTCACCGAAGATGGCGCGATCGACCGCTATGTCGAATTGTGCTCGGATTTCACCAAGAAAAAGGAAGCGGAACAGTTGCTGTGGCAACAAACCAATTTTGACCCGCTGACCGGCATGCCGAACCGCCACCTGTTCATGGAACATCTCGAACTGGAAATCAGCACCTCGCGCCACACCAGCCTGCCGCTGGCGCTGATTTCGCTCGACCTTGACCATTTCAAGGACGTGAATGATACGCTCGGCCATGACATGGGCGACATCATGCTGCAGGAAGTGGCGAAGCGCCTGAAGGACGCCGTGCGCGAAATCGATACTGTCGCACATCTTGGCGGCGATGATTTCACCGTCATTCTCGCCAGCCTGGAGAATTTGAACATCATCGAACGCATCGCGCAGGACATCCTGAAGCGTGTTTCGGAACCGTTCCGTCTGAAGAATGAAACCGTTTATGTCACGGCCAGCATGGGCGTATCGATCTATCCGGATGATGCCGCCAATATCGACGACCTGCTGCGCAATGCCGAACAGGCGATGTATGCAGCCAAGAAAGATGGGCGCAACCGCTGCAACTACTTCACCTCCTCAATGCAGGCGGCGGCGCAGGTGCGCCTGCGGCTGATCAACGATTTGCGCAGCGCGCTTTCGGCCAACCAGTTCCAGGTGGTGTACCAGCCGATCGTCGATCTCAACACCGGCGAAATCCGCAAGGCGGAATCGCTGATCCGCTGGATGCATCCGGTGCGCGGCTTGATCAGCCCGGCCGAGTTCATTGCGATTGCGGAAGAAATCGATGTCATTGCCGACCTCGGCAACTGGATTTTCCACGAAGCTGCACGACAGTCGCTGCGCTGGCGCCAGACGCATCATCCGGAATTCCAACTCAGCGTCAACATGTCGCCAGTCCAGTTCCGCAACAATGGCATCAGCCACATCGCATGGTTCGATTTCATGCGTCGTCTCGGCGTTCCTGGCCAGGGCATCGTGGTGGAAATCACGGAAAGCCTGCTTATGGACGCCAGCAGCGGCATCAGCGCACAATTGCTCGCGTTCCATGATGCCGGCATGCAGGTCGCGATTGACGATTTCGGCACCGGCTATTCGTCGCTGTCGTACATCAAGAAATTCGACATCGACTACCTGAAAATCGACCAATCGTTCGTGCGCAACCTGGCCCCCGATTCGAGCGACCTGGCGCTGTGCGAAGCTATCATCGTGATGGCGCACAAGCTAGACATCAAGGTGATTGCCGAAGGGGTCGAAACCGAAAACCAGCGTGCGCTGCTGGCCGCTGCCGGCTGTGATTATGGCCAAGGGATGCTGTTCTCGAAACCGTTGTACGCAGCGGATTTCGAACTGATGCTGAAGGAAAAAGGCAACGGGCTGGCGCCCCCGGCAGGCTCGCCGGACGCTCCCGCCTCCTAAGCCACCGGCAGGATGGCAGACTAGGCTGCAATGCGATGACAGATTGACGCAACTGCGGCACAATCGCTGCTGCAAAATGTTCAATTTTTGTCAGAAAGGCATCATGAGCGGGCACCATCATCACCATTCCTGCAGCCACGGTCATAGCCATGACCACAGCCATGTGGACACCACCAGCCGCGCTTTCGCGATTGGCGTCGCGCTCAACCTCGGCTTCGTCATCATCGAAGCCGGGTTCGGTTTCTACTCGAACTCGCTCTCGCTGCTGGCAGATGCCGGCCACAATTTCAGCGACGTCATCGGCCTGGTTGCCGCCTGGATCGCGCTGCTGCTGGCGCGCCGCCTGCCAAGCCCGCGCTTCACTTATGGCCTGCGCGGTTCGACCATCCTGGCCGCGCTGGCCAATGCGATGCTGCTGCTGGTAGCTGTTGGCGTCATCGCCTGGGAAGCGATGCACCGGCTCAGAAACCCGTCGCCAGTGAATGAAAGCATCATCATCTGGGTAGCGCTGATTGGCTTCGTGGTCAATCTCGGTACTGCGCTGATGCTGATGAAAGGCCACGAACACGACCTCAACCTCAAAGGCGCATTCCTGCACATGGTGGCCGATGCCGCCGTTTCGCTTGGCGTAGCCGCTGCCGGATTCGGCATGAAATGGACCGGCTGGCTGTGGCTCGATCCGGCCATCAGCCTGATTGTCGCTGCCGTAATTTTCGTCGGCACCTGGGATTTGCTCAAGCAGTCGCTACGGCTGTCGCTGCATGGCGTGCCGCACAACATCGACGCGGCCGAGGTGCGCGCCTTCCTCGCCAGTCTGCCTGACGTGGCCGAAGTGCATGACCTGCACATCTGGGGCATGAGCACCACCGAAACCGCGCTGACCGCGCATCTGGTCGTCCGAGGCGCCCACCCCGGCAACGCCTTCCTGACGCAACTGGCGGAAGAACTCGAACGGCGCTTTCGCATCGGCCACGCCACGTTCCAGATCGAGCTTGAAGGCGGCAACCACACCTGCCGCCTGGCGCCGGATCATGTCGTTTAACAGAAAGTAGCGGGGTATATAGTCAAAACACCCAGCTTGGCCACATATTTTCTGGTCGTTTTAAAATACTGGGCGGGGTATATTTTCTGGCCTTACTGACCCAAAAGTCATTTGAGTCAGTTATTTTGTCCGACCAAAGACACGTTCCAACGCCACAATCATGCGCAACGTCGCATTCCAGACCGCTTGAACTTCGAGAGCAAGGCGCGCAGGCCAAAGACAGTACGCATGTACGGCGAAGCCGCGCAACGCTGTTATCGGAGTTCAAGCGGTCTGGAATTAGTGGATGAAGGGCATGCCGTACTTATACTCGGTGATCATGTTCCTCTCGGTCACCACTTCCGGCGGCCGCTCGAACTTCACTTCTGTCGCCAGTTGCACCGGCCTTGCTGCGGTATTGTTCGCCGCCTCGGCGATTGCTTCGGCATTAGCCGATTTGCCGGACACCGCCATCGCTACCTGATAGATGCGCGCCGCATTGTCCTTCAGCTTCGGCCGCAGGTCGTGATCGCTGGCAAAGACGAAGTTCGAGTACAGGCCGGCGAACGGGAATACCTTGGAGGCGGTGTAGAACACATCCATCGAACTGGTGGTGTTGAACGCCATCACGCCGCCCGGATTGAGCGAATTTCTGAGCGCGGTCATGAAATCCTGCCCCAGCAAGAGCACACTGTAGGCGCGCCAGTGCCAAGTGGTGTTCATCACGATCAGGTCGTATTTTTCCGGGTGCTGGCGGATGTATTTGCGGCCGTCGGTGATGTGGATTTTGACCCGCTGATCGTCGAGCAGCGCCGCCACTTCCGGCTGGCTTTTCACCAGCTTGAGGTAGTTCGGATTGATTTCGACCACGTCGATGCTTTGCACCTGCGGGAAGTGGCGCAGCACTTCGACCCACGAACCGCCGCTCAGACCAATCACCAGCACGCGCTGCGGCTTGTGGTGCATTGCCGCTAGCGCATAGACGCGGAACATGCCGTTGACGTCGTGCGTCAGGCTGGTGTTGATCTTGCCGTCGTACAGGTTTTCGCCATACACCACCAGATCGTCGTCCTTGTCGCGCACCGCGTGGATGGTGCCATGCCGGCTTTCGTTGATGAATTCGATCTTGGCACCGCGACCGTCCTCACGTTCGACCAGGGCCCGAATCAGCAAATGGCGGTCGGCCAGCCCGATCGCCGCCAGCATCACCGCGCCCGATACCAGCGCCAGCGTAAAGTGCTTCTTGCCGGTGGTCTGGCGCGACACCAGCGCCCAGACGACTATTGCCGCCAGCGCGCAAATCAGCATCGCCTGCTGCAGCGTGGCGATGTTCAGCAGCACGAAGCCGACGAACAGCGGGCCGATAGTGGCACCAGCGACGTTGGCGGCGTAGATGTTGGAAATCGACGCACCCAGTTCTTCGTCGCTTTTGAGCGAGCCGATGTAATGCACGATCGGGAAGATGATGCCCTTGATGCCGGCGGAAAGGGTGATCACCACCAGCAGGTAGGCAGCATCGACATACGGCTTCATCGGCAGCGCGGCATACAGCGCGATGGTGGCGACATCAAACGCGGCCGACCAGATCAGCGATTGCCCGGCCACGCGCCACAATGCCTCGGCGCGGCCGTGGCTGCGGATGCACGCCTTCTTACCAACATGGGCGCCGAGCGCGATACCGAGCAGGTAGCAGAACAGCACATAGGCGAACGATTGCGGCACGGTGTGATGCGTGAACGATACCAGCCGCGTCCAAACGATTTCCATTCCCAGGCTCAGCAGGCCGGAAACGAACGCCAGCAGCAATGCCTTGTTGCG
>JAGSYW010000030.1 GCA_018262475.1 Burkholderiaceae bacterium
AATCTATTTCAAGCGCGAAGATCTGAACCACACCGGCGCGCACAAGATCAACAACGTCATCGGCCAGGCGCTGCTGGCCAAACGCATGGGCAAGCCGCGTGTGATTGCGGAAACCGGCGCCGGCCAGCATGGCGTGGCGACCGCCACCATCTGCGCCCGATTCGGCCTAGAATGCGTGGTTTACATGGGCAGCGAGGACGTGAAACGCCAGGCGCAGAACGTCTACCGGATGAAACTGCTGGGCGCGACCGTGGTGCCGGTCGAATCCGGTTCGAAGACGCTCAAGGATGCGTTGAATGAAGCGATGCGCGATTGGGTGACCAACGTCTCAAACACGTTCTACATCATCGGCACCGTCGCTGGCCCGCATCCGTATCCGATGATGGTGCGCGATTTCCAGTCGGTGATTGGCGAGGAATGCCGTGTGCAGATGCCGGAGATGACCGGGCGCCAGCCGGACATCGTGGTCGCTTGCGTTGGCGGCGGCTCGAACGCAATGGGCATTTTCTATCCGTACATCGATTTGGAAGACGTACAGTTGGTCGGGGTCGAGGCGGCGGGCGAAGGCATTGCCAGCGGGCACCATTCGGCTTCGCTCGTGGCCGGGTCGCCGGGCGTGCTGCATGGCAACCGCACCTACCTGTTGCAGGATGAAAATGGCCAGGTGATTGAAACGCACTCGGTTTCGGCTGGTCTGGATTACCCTGGCGTCGGGCCGGAACACGCGTGGCTGAAGGATTCCGGCCGTGCGCAATACGCGACCATCACCGATGACGAAGCACTGAAGGCATTCCATGACTGCTGCCGCATCGAAGGCATCATTCCGGCGCTGGAATCGAGCCATGCGATCGCGCACGCGGCCAAGATTGCGACTACGCTGCCGAAGCACACCAACATTCTGGTCAACCTGTCGGGCCGTGGCGACAAGGACATGCATACTGTCGCGCAACGCGCCGGTATCCAGTGGTAAGGAAAGGAGCCATCATGTCCCGTATTCAAAATACACTGACCGAACTGGCCAAACAGAACAAAAAGGGGTTGATTCCGTTCTTCACCGCTGGTGATCCGTCGCCGGAACTGACGGTGCCGCTGATGCATGCACTGGTTGCCGGCGGTGCCGACATCATCGAACTCGGCGTACCGTTTTCCGATCCGATGGCCGACGGCCCGGTGATCCAGCGCGCGTCCGAACGAGCCTTGCAAAAGGGTGTCAGCCTGCGCCATGTGCTGCAATGGGTGCACGAGTTTCGCTCGACCAACCAGACAACGCCCGTTGTGCTGATGGGGTATGCGAATCCGATTGAACACATCGGGGTCGACGCTTTCATCGCGCAGGCGAAGGAGGCGGGGGTCGATGGCGTGCTGGTGGTCGATTACCCGCCGGAAGAGAGCGAATCCTTTGCTGCCGCAATGAAAGCGAACGGGCTGGACACCATTTTCCTGCTGGCGCCGACGTCAACTGATGAACGGATCGAAAAAATCGGTAAAATTGCGTCCGGTTATGTATATTACGTGTCCCTGACGGGGGTGACCGGCGCCGGCAATCTGGACCTGGACGGCGTGGCCGCGATGATTCCGAGGATTCGCCGGCACGTGAAGGTGCCGGTCGGTGTCGGTTTTGGCATCCGCGATGGTGCGACCGCGAAGGCAATCGCATCGATGTCCGATGCGGTCGTGATCGGCAGCCGCATCATCCAGGAACTGGAAAAGGCGGCGCCGGACAAGGCCGCGGCGGCCGTGCAGGATTTCCTGTCCGGCATCCGTCAGGCGCTGGACGAATAGAGAATTGAACAGATTGCCTCCGATGGAGGCAATCGCTAGACAGGAGATGTCATGAGCTGGTTAGATAAATTGCTCCCGCCGCGTATCCAGCGTTCGGTTTCCACCAACCGCAAATCGATGCCGGAAGGGCTGTGGGTCAAGTGCCCGTCGTGCGAAACGGTACTGTACCGTTCCGATCTGGAAGCGAACGTGCATGTCTGTCCGAAATGCAGCCATCACATGCGTATCCGGGCGCGCGAACGGCTGGATGCGCTGCTCGATGCGGAAGGTCGTTATGAAATTGGTCACGAAGCCTTGCCGGTCGACACGCTGAAATTCAAGGACAGCAAAAAGTATCCGGAACGCCTGAAGGCGGCGCTCGAAGCCACCGGCGAAACCGACGCGATGGTGGTGATGGGCGGTGCGATCATGACGCTGCCGGTGGTCGTGTCCTGCTTTGAATTCGAATTCATGGGCGGTTCGATGGGATCCGTGGTCGGCGAGCGTTTCGTGCGTGGCGCGAAGGCGGCGATCGAGCAAAAGGTGCCGTACATCTGCTTTACCGCCAGTGGTGGCGCGCGTATGCAGGAAGGTTTGCTGTCGTTGCTGCAAATGGCGAAAACCAGCGCGATCCTGACGCAGTTGTCGGAACGCAAGCTACCGTTCATCACCGTGTTGACCGACCCGACCATGGGCGGCGTTTCTGCCTCGTTTGCGTTCCTCGGCGATGTGGTGATGGCCGAGCCGAAGGCGCTGATTGGTTTTGCAGGTCCGCGTGTAATTGAAAACACCGTGCGCGAAAAGCTGCCAGAAGGTTTCCAGCGGGCAGAATTCCTGCTGGAAAAGGGCGCAATCGACATGATTGTCGATCGTCGTCAGATGCGCGAGGAAATCGGCCGCGTGCTGGCGTTGTTGCAAAGCCAGCCGGCGGAAGCGCTGGTCTGATCGGGCTCCGTTTGACACCCCTTTGATGGTTTGGCCTGACCGCGGTCAGGCCTTTTTGATTCATGACACAACAGGCATCACGTTCCTTTGCCGACTGGCTGGCTTATATCGAAAGCCTGCATCCGCAGAACATTGAGATGGGGCTGGGGCGGATTGCTCAGGTGCAGCAGCGGCTGGGCATCCGTTTCGATTGTCCGCTGATCACCGTTGGCGGCACCAATGGCAAGGGTTCGACCTGCGCGATGCTGGAGGCAATGCTGCGCGCGGCCGGCTATCGCACCGGCCTGTATACCTCGCCGCACTTCCACCATTTCAGCGAACGCGCCCGCATTGATGGCGCGCCGGTTGCAGAGGATGCGCTGGTACGCCAGTTCGAGGCGGTTGAGGCGGCACGCGGCGATACGCAGCTGACTTTTTTCGAATTCACCACGCTGGCGATCCTCGGCCTGCTGGCCGAGGCACGGCTGGATGCGGTAATCCTCGAAGTCGGCCTTGGCGGACGGCTCGATGCGGTCAACATTTTCGATGCCGACGTGGCGGTCGTGACCAATGTCGATATCGACCACGTCGATTTTCTTGGCGGCACGCGCGAAGCGATTGGCTATGAAAAAGCCTGCATTTATCGCGGCGGGCGGCCGGCAGTGTGCGGTGATTCGAATCCGCCGCAGACGCTGCTGCAACATGCGCAGGCGATTGGTGCCGACCTGCGGCTGGTCGGGCGCGATTTTCGCGCCGAGCCGCATGGTTCGGGCTGGGATTACATCGGGCGCGCCATGCGCCTTGACGCGCTTGAGCCGCCGGGGATGCCCGGCGCGTGCCAGATACACAATGCATCGGTTGCATTGGCGGCGCTGGAAGCGGTGCATGAGCGGCTGCCGATAACCATGCGGGCAGTGCGCACAGGGTTGGCGCAGGCGTTTATGCCGGGGCGTTTTCAGATCCTGCCGGGCAAGCCGGTGGCCGTGCTCGATGTGGCGCACAATCCGCACGCGGCCGCGGTGCTGGCGGCGAACCTGGAGGCGATGGTGTGCACGGGCGACACTTGGGCCGTGTTCGGTGCGATGCAGGACAAGGATATCGATGGCGTGATTGCGGCGATGAAAACGCGAGTGCAGCACTGGTGCGTGACCGATTTGCCATTGCCGCGCGCCGCGACTGCCGGGCAGATTGCCGACCGCTTGCGGGCGGCGGGCATTGTCGACATTCGCTGTTTCGCGTCACCAGCGGAGGCGTTCGCATTCGCATTCGGTTCGGCGGGCGAAAATGATAGAATAGCGGCATTCGGATCATTCTGGGTCGTCGCTGGCGTGACGGCTGCAAAGTGATCCCGTCATCACGAAATCATTATTTGCATGGCTTGGTTCTCTTTTTCTTCGCTGTTTCGCAAGAACAAATCCGAGCCGGCTCCCGGTGACAGCGAATTCTATTCCCATGCAGAGGACATTCCTCGCTCGAAGCGGGGCAGTCGGCGTGACAAGGATGATGTCGCTGATCCGGCGTTGCCGGAAAAGAAGCGGGCGCGCCGCCGGTTGATAGGCGCGGTTGCGCTGGCGCTCGGACTGGTCATCGTGCTGCCGATGGTGCTCGATTCCGAGCCCAGGCCGGTGTCGGACGATGTTGTGATCCGCATCCCATCACGCGACAAGAAATCTGTCGTGACCGCGCCGTCCGCGGCTTCGGTGGCCTCGGCGAATGCTGCAGCGGAAAAAACGGTCGATAAACCTGCAGAAAAAACAACTGACAAACCCGCTGAATCCCCTGCCAATCCTGCGCCCGTGGCCGCAGCGCCTGCTGTTGCGCCAGCGGCAACAAAGCCGGTGCCCGCGGCGACAAAACCTGCTCCGGTTGCTGCGCCTGTGGCGGCACTGAAACCGTCGCCTGCGGCACATGCTGCCAAGCCTGTAGCTGAAGCCGCCAAGCCGAAACAGAAGGAAGCGGAAGCAAAACCGGCCGTGAAGCCGTCGATGGAGGCGGCGAAGAATCCGCCGAAAGCAGAAGGCAAGATCCAGATTCAGGTAGCCGCGCTGGCGACAAAGCAGAAAGTCGATGAATTGCAATCCCGGCTCAAGGAGGCGGGCATAAAGTCCCATACGCAGAAAGTGGCGACCGCCGGTGGTGAGCGGATCCGCGTGCGCATCGGGCCGTATGCGACCAAGGCTGAGGCAGATCAGGTCTGCGCGAAGTTGAGTAAAATGCGCCTGAATTGCACGATACTGCCGAATTGACATGCTGGAAGCTGCGCCTTGACGATCTTCGATTATCTCGTACTGTTCGTGCTGATCTGTTCGATCGTGATCAGCACCATGCGCGGTCTGGTGAAGGAAATTCTGTCGCTGGTCGGCTGGGTGGTGGCGTTCATTGTGGCGAACGCATACGGTGCGGCGCTGGCGCCATTGCTGCCGGCATCCTGGTCTGGCGCCTTGCGGCTGGTGGTCGCGTATGTGGCGCTGTTCATCGGCGTGCGGCTGCTGATGCTGCTGTTTGGCGCGGCAGTGGCGGCGATGGTCAAGGCGGGCGGGCTGACAGTGGCCGACCGCGGTCTGGGTGGGCTGTTCGGTCTGGGGCGGGGCATGGTGATCGTGCTGGCGGTGGTGCTGGTATGCGGCATGACGGCGATTCCGCAGCAGCCGTTCTGGAAGAATGCGCTGTTCAGCCCGCTGGCGGAAACGGCGGCACGCACAGTGATGCCGTTTCTGCCGGGCAGTTTCGTGCGGCAGGTAAGGTTTTGATTAGTTAACGATTTTTTAGGAGTCCACCATGTGTGGTGTAGTTGGCGTCGTTTCATATGCTCCGGTCAACCAGCTGATTTATGACACGCTGCTGCTGTTGCAGCACCGTGGTCAGGATGCGGCCGGGATTGCGACCAACCAGGGCAACACCTTCATGATGCACAAGGCCAATGGTCTGGTGCGCGATGTGTTCCGCACACGGAACATGCGTTCGCTTCTGGGTAACTCCGGCATCGGCCAGGTGCGTTACCCGACCGCAGGCAGTTCGAGCGAGGAAGAGGCGCAGCCGTTTTACGTCAATGCGCCGTTCGGCATCACGTTGGCGCACAACGGCAACCTGACGAATTCGGATCAGTTGCGCAGTGAAATGTTTCGCAAGGATCGCCGCCATGTGAACACCCGTTCCGATTCGGAAGTGCTGCTCAATGTGCTGGCGCATGAAATCGAGCTGGCGACTTCCGGCTATTCTCTCGACCCGGATGCGTTGTTCAAGGCGGTGACGAAATTGCACCAGCGCGTGCGCGGATCGTATGGCGTGGTGGCGCAGATTGCCGGTTTCGGCATGCTGGCATTCCGCGATCCATTTGGCATCCGTCCGCTGTGCCTCGGTTTTGCGGAAAGCGCCAAGGGCATAGAATACATGATCGCCAGCGAATCGTCGGCGCTTGAGGGGATGGGTTTCCAGCTGTTGCGCGACGTGATGCCGGGCGAAGCGGTTTTCATCGATCTCGACGGCAAGCTGTACCACCGCCAGTGCGCGGAAAATCCGTCGCTCAATCCGTGTGCGTTCGAGTTCGTCTATTTTGCGCGCCCTGACTCGATTATCGATGGCGCCTCGGTCTATGCAACCCGCTTGAAGATGGGTGAATTCCTTGCGGAGAAGATCAAGCGTGAGTTCCGCCACGGCGATATTGACGTGGTGATGCCGATTCCGGAATCGTCGCGCCCGTCGACGGTCGAGCTGGCTAGCAAGCTGGGGCTGGAGTACCGCGAAGGCTTCGTTCGCAACCGCTACATCGGTCGCACCTTCATCATGCCGGGGCAGGAAATTCGTTCGCGTTCGGTGCGACAGAAACTGAACGTGAATCCGTCCGAATTCAAGGGCAAGTCGGTGCTGGTGGTCGATGACTCGATCGTGCGCGGCACGACCAGCCGCGAAATCGTGCAGATGGCGCGCGATGCCGGTGCGCGGCGCGTGATTTTCGCCTCGGCCGCACCGCCGGTGCTGTTCCCGAACGTGTATGGCATCGACATGCCGACCAGAAGCGAGCTGATCGCCTACGGTCGCACCGAGGAAGAAGTCTGCCGCGAAATCACCGCCGATGCGCTGGTGTATCAGGATCTGGCCGACTTGCGCCGTTCGATTTTCGACGTGAATCCCGCTCTGAAGAGCCTGGATGCATCATGCTTCGACGGCCATTACGTGACCGGCGACATCACGCCGGAATACCTCGATCGCATCGAGCGCACGCGGCACAATCCATCGCCGAAAAGCGAGGACATGGCTTCTTCACAACTGAATCTGAACCTGGCGCAAACCGAATAACCGCGGCAAACGCAGACCATGAACACATCACGCAAGTACGGTTTCACCACCGCCAACGTTCACGCCGACCATCAGAAACCGATCGAGCACGCGTCGATCCTGCGCCCCATTCACAATTCGGTCACTTTCGGCTATGCCGATTCGCGCCAGTTGGCCGAGGTGTTCCAGGGCAAGCAGCCGGGTTACCGCTACGCTCGCCAGGGCAACCCGAGCATTTCGGCGCTGGAAGACAAGATCACGCAGATGGAAGACGGCATCGCCACCGTCTGCTTTGCCAGCGGCATGGCGGCGATTGGCGCGGTGCCGCTCACGCTGCTGCGTGCCGGTGATCATGTCGTTTCATCGGCCTTTTTGTTCGGCAACACCAGCAGCATCTGGCAAACGATTGCGCACCACGGCATTACCGTCGATCAGGTCGATGCGACCGATGTGAACAACGTCGAGGCGGCGCTCAAGCCAAGCACCCGCATGGTCTATGTCGAAACCGTCGGCAATCCGCGCACGCAGGTGGCCGACCTTAAACGTATCGGCGAACTGTGCGCCGCGCGCGGCTTGCTGTTCGTGGTCGATAACACGATGACCTCGCCGTACCTGTTCCGGCCGAAAGCGGTCTGCGCCAGCTTGTCGATCAATTCGCTGACGAAATCGATCAACGGCCACGGCAATGCGATGGGTGGGGCGATAACTGACACCGGCATGTTCGACTGGAGCCAGTACCCGAACATTTTCGACGGCATCAAGAAGCAGCCGCAAGCGCAGTGGGGCGCGGCGCAGATTCGCGTGCGCGGCCTGCGCGACTTCGGAGCTTGCCTCGCGCCTGAAACCGCGCACCGCATCTCGACCGGCGCCGAAACACTGGCGTTGCGGATGGATCGCACCTGTGCCAACGCGCTGGCGGTAGCGCAGATGCTCGAAGCCGACAACCGCGTAAAATCGGTCTATTACCCCGGTCTGGCATCGCACCCGCAGCACAGGCTGGCGTCCGAACTGTTCCGCGCGTATGGCTCGATGTTTAGCTTCGAATTGCAGGATGGCATCGATTGTTTCGACTACCTCAATCGGCTGAAACTGGCGATTCCAGCCAGCAACCTGGGCGATACGCGTACGTTGGCGATTCCGGTGGCGCACACGATTTACGCCGAAGCCGGGCCAGAAGCGAGAGCGAAGATGGGCATTGCCGATTCGCTGATCCGCGTTTCGATGGGCATCGAAGACACCGCCGATCTGCTGGACGATTTCGGCCAGGCGCTCTCCGCATGAATTGCGCCTGAAGCACTGCCGGCATGGCCGGTTTTTCCCGACATCTTTGACGTCCGTCGCCCATGCCGGGCGGCGGGCTGCTGCTATTCCTGTTTGGTAGCCAAAAATAACTGACCGAAAATGACTTTTGGGTCAGTAAGGGTAAAAATATACTCCCTCCAGTATTTATAAATAGCCAGCAAAAAAGTGGCCTATTGTCATGTTTTTGGCAAATACCCCACGCTCTCTGTTTTGCTGGTTCGATTGGGCTTGGAATCGGCGGCTGAAAGGAGCCAGCGCAGACCGCTGGCGGAACGGTGGCGGGGTAAACATCGCCTGGTTTTTCCCGTTGCCGCAGTTCCACTCCGCTTGCCTTGCCTTTTGCTCCATGCCGGCGGGCGTGCGCCATTTTGGGGGCGCAGGCGTATAATCGCCGCATTCCACACTTGCGCCTCGTGCGCTGCCACGTCTTATCTGCCAGAGTTTCCCCATGTTGATTCATCCCATGCCAGACCCGGTAGCGGTCGCTGTAGGCCCGATCTCGATTCATTGGTACGGCGTGATGTATGTCGCCGCGTTCACGCAATTCATGCTTCTGGGCCGGTGGCGGCTGAAGCATCAGGACATCATCGCGCAGAAATGGACCATGAAGGATCTGGATGACCTGTTGTTTTACGGCGTGCTCGGCGTGCTGATTGGCGGGCGGCTGGGGGAAGTGATTTTCTACAACCCGAAATTCTTTCTGGCACATCCGCTGGAAATTCCCGCCATCTGGCATGGCGGCATGTCGTTTCACGGCGGTTTTCTCGGGGTCGTGGTCGCGATGTGGCTGTGGGGGCGCAAGCATCACCGGCACCCGATCGATACGCTCGAATTCATCGCGCCGATGGTGCCGCTGGGCTACGCTTTCGGCCGCATCGGCAATTTCATCAATGCCGAACTGTATGGCCGACTAGCCGATCCGTCGCTGCCGTGGGCGATGATCTGGCCGAATGTCGATAATCTGCCGCGCCATCCGTCGCCAATTTATCAGGCGCTGGTTGATGGCGTGCTGTTTTTCATCCTGCTGTGGCTGTTTTCGCGCAAGCACCACCCGCGCTGGGCGGTCAGCGGCATGTTTTTGCTGCTGTACGGCTGCGCCCGCTTCTTCACCGAGTACTTCCGCATCCCGGATTACGAAGTGACCTTTGCTGGTCTGACTATTTCGGCCGGACAAATGCTGTCGCTGCCGATGATCGCCGCCAGTCTGGTATTCTTCTGGCTGGCCTACCACCAGAAAGAACAGGCGCCGCCGGCTGTGGCCTGAGTGCTAGAACACAATCTGTTTGCTCACGTATAGGGTGTACGGCTATCGCGGGGCACGCGCGATGGCCGATTTTGCGTACAGGGTATTCCGCCGGATTTAGTCACCTATCCCGTTTGATTATTTACTAAAAAGTCACATGCTTTGCACGAAATTGCAAAGGTGTGTACAGTTCAGTCTTTCAAAAGTTTCACCGCTGTTTCCCCCTCTGTTACAGGTTCGGATTTGCTTTGCAAGTCCGCGCTTTGTATTTCGCACATCGGATCAAGTTTAAGGAGTGTTATGCCTAATTGGTTACGCAAAGGCTGGATTGTCGTTTTCGCAGGTTTCTGCATCAATCTTACTTTTGGCTGCCTGTACACGTGGAGCATTTTTTCTGCCAACCTGAGCAATGCCCAGGGCTGGACGGCATCTCAGGCTTCAATGCCCTACACCACGGCGATTGGCGTTTTTGCCTTGGTGATTTTGCTTGGCGGCAATCTGCAGGATCGGTTCGGGCCGAAGATTGTGACTACCTTCAGCGGCATCTTCATCGGTCTGGGGCTGATCATCTGCGGCTTCTTCCCGACGCTTCACGGCATCGTTCTGGGTTTTGGCGTTCTCACCGGCTCAGGTATTGGCTTGGGGTATGCCAGCGTCGCGCCGGCTGCGTTGAAGTGGTTTGAGCCAAACAAGAAGGGCATGATCGTCGGCATCGTACTGACCGGCTTCGGACTAGCGCCGCTGTATGTTGCGCCGCTGACCCGCCACCTGATTTCTGTTTACGGCATTTTCACCACGTTCAAGCTGCTGGGCATCCTTTTTGGCGTTACCGTGGTGCTGATGGCGCAATGCATGAACAATCCGCCGGAAATAGAATCCGCGGCCGAAAAATATCGGAAGATGCTGGCCAGGCATGTTGATACCCCCGGCGAGTACACCTGGAAAGCCATGGTGCGCACGAACGAATTCTATCTGTTGTGGGTGATGTACCTGTTTGGCGCCATGACAGGCCTGATGCTGATGGGGCATATGGCCAAGATCCTGCAGGTTCAAACCGGTTCGTCCGAAAACGTGGTGCTGATGGTGGCGGCGTTCTCGATCAGCAATGCGCTCGGTCGGCCGACGGCAGGCTTCATTTCCGACAAACTCGGCCGTGGCCGCACCATGGCGGTGATGTACGTCGTTCAGGGTCTCACTTTGCTGATGCTGTCGAAGGCGAATACCTTTGGGGGCGTGTTTTTGGCTTCGATTATCATCACCTACTCCTATGGCGCGATGCTGACCGTATTCCCGTCCGCAATTGGTGACTTTTACGGTACCAAAAATCTCGGTTTCAACTATGCGCTTCTGTTCACTGCTTGGGGTGTGGCAGGCATTTTCGGACCGCAGCTTGCCGGTTATCTGCTGGATGTTACCGGTGGCTACACGACCATCTTTTACATCTGCGCGGCGGCCAACATTGGTGCGGCATTTATCGGTGTGATCGTGAAATCACCCAACCAGCGAAAAATGCGGGTGATTCAAAGGATGGCGTCTGCTTAAAGGGGAGGAAGTGCCGAACACGGAATACCGTTAAGGCACAGGTTGTTCGTTGAGCCGGATTTGCGCGCATGGGGGGAGCGCAGATCCGGCATTTTTGTTTTTGCTTGGCATCGCCGCCGGATAGAGGAAATCCCCTGTTTCACAGGATCGCTTCGCAGAAGGCCTTGGCCAGTGGTGACATGGTGCGTTCACGCAACTGCATCAGAAATAACGGGCGCTGCAGGGGCATGGCCGGCGGATAGTGCAGGGCGGCCAGTTCGCCGATTTGCAGCAATTCGCGGATGACTGCGACCGACAGCATGGCAATCCCAGCTCCCTCCGCGACCGCACGGGCAATACCTTCGTTGCTGCCAAATTCCAGCACTTGTCTAGGGCGAATATGGTGTTGCTGCATCAAACGATCATTGACTTCGCGCGTGCCTGAGCCCGGTTCGCGCAGCAACCAAATCTCTCTGTTCAGATCTGCGGCATCAATCGCCGGCTTCCCGGCCAGCTCCGAATCTGCTGCCGCAACAATCGCCAGTTCGTCGTTTCGCCACGGCGTTAGCATGAGGCGAGGGTCGCTGAGCTCGCCTTCTACCAGCGCCAGGTCAACCTCGCAATCAATCAGTGCCTGGCCGATGCTGTGCGTGTTGCCGACCTGAATGCGCAAATCGATCGCCGGGAATTGATGGCTGAAGCGGGCAACGCAGGCAGGGAGCCAATGCCCGGCAACGGTAAAGCTTGCGCCGACCGCCAGTCGGCCTTGCCTGAGGTCAATTCTAGCTTGCATATCATCAATGGCTGTTCGCTCCAGCGCGAAAATGCCGCGCGCGTGTTCGAACAGCGCCATGCCATTTTCAGTCAAACGGATTCCCTTGCTGCTGCCACCGCGTTCAACCAATGTCAGCCCCAGTTGATGTTCCAGCTCACGCACCGCCTTTGATGTGGCCGGCTGGCTGATGGACAACATCTGCGCGGCGCGAGAAAACCCCTGCTGTTCCACCACGGTGAAAAAGATGCGTAGCAGGTGCAGGTTAAGTCTCATGACTAAAGATTATGAATGCATGAATAATATGAATTTGAATTATATAAGGCCGCGAGCTAATCTGGCAGCAGAAAAATTCTGAAAGGAATCGAAGCGATGAAACGAATGCTGACGGATAGGCTGACCGCATTTACTTCATGCGTGCATGACAGGGCGTGGTGGTACGGTCTGGCATTGTCTGCTGCGGTCGGCGTTTTTGGCATGTTAGTGGCCGGGTTTTCCTGGGCGCAGCGATTGGGGTTAAGCGCGCTGACGCTGGCAATTGTGCTGGGCATGGTGGTCGGCAATACTTTTTTCCCCGCGATGGCGGCGCGTACTGGCGCAGGCGTCGATTTTTCCAAGAACCGGCTGCTCAGGATTGGCATCATCCTGTACGGCTTTCGCATCACCTTTCAGCAAATCACGGCCATTGGCTGGGCTGGGATCATCATTGACGCGCTGGTCGTCGGCATGACCTTCACTCTGGCGATGTGGGTTGGCACACGCGTTCTCAAAATGGATCGCCAAATGAGCATGCTGATTGGATCCGGCGCGTCGATATGCGGTGCCGCCGCCGTCATGGCGACCGAGCCCGTGGTCAAGGCGCCGCCGCACAAGGTCGCGGTCGCGGTGGCCACCGTGGTTGTCTTTGGCACGCTGGGCATGGTGATCTATCCGCTGCTTTACCCGTATCTCGGCCTGTCGGAAGCCGGGTTCGGACTGTACGCAGGTTCGACCATCCATGAAGTGGCGCAGGTCGTAGTGGCTGGCAGGAGTGTCGGCGAAACGGCAGCGGACATGGCCGTGATTGAAAAAATGGTGCGGGTGATGATGCTGGCGCCGTTTTTGATGATACTGTCCGCGCTGCTGCCGGTTTTGGGGCGTGGTACCAGCGAGGTTAGGCCAGTCGAAGCCAATCCAGGCCAAGCGATCGGCAAGAAGGCATCCATCGTCATCCCGTGGTTTGCGCTGCTGTTCATTGCAGCCAGCGCGGTCAATTCGCTGTCCATCCTGCCGGAAAGCATCGTCAGCGTGCTTGTCCAGGCCGATAACTTGCTGCTGGCTACCGCGATGGCGGCACTCGGCCTGCGCACGCACGCCAGCGCCATCCGTCAGGCAGGCAGCAAGCCGCTATTTCTGGCGGCGATTCTGTTTGTCTTTTTGATTGTCGGCGGTTATGCGATTAACCGGGTGGTCATTCAGGGGTTGGCGGGGTAAGGTGACGTCTTTTCATCGTTCTTTGCATTCAGAACGAGGTTGCCAACCTGTCGGTGCAGGAGCAGATGAGCATGCACAATGGCATACTTGTGCGGATAATGATGAGGTATATGAGGTATTACAGCGTTGGCTTGGCTGCCAGAGCATTGGCAGTACGATTTTTGTTCACAATATAATTCGAGCAATCACTGGCGTTGAGTGGCGGGCTGTAAAGATAGCCTTGGAATTCGGTACACCCAAGCTCTTCAAGCATTGCGCGTTGCGAGTCCGTTTCCACGAACTCGGCGATGATCCGGATGCTTTTGTTTTTGCATAAAGTCGCGATGGTTCCGATGATTTCCTGGCAGCCGGGATTCGTTAGAACTTCGCGCGTCAGTGAACCATCGAGTTTGATGGCGTGAATGTCAAAACGGCGCATGTAGAGCAGCGAACTGTAGCCCATGCCGAAATCGTCGATGGACAGCCTGAAACCTTGATCTGCCAACTGTCTTAGTGTTGTCGCTGTCTGCTCGTTATGCGCCACTGTTCGTCCCTCCGTGATCTCAAGCTCGATGTCACCCGGAGCAAGGCCGGATTTGCTCAAGATGCTCAGCGCTTTGGCTGTGAATGCGGGGTCGTTAAGCTGGGTTGGCGATACGTTTACCGACATGATGATGCCGTGCAGTTCTTCACTGTCACGCCACAGGCTTGCCTGAGCGCATGCTGTGCGCAAAACCCACTCACCGAGATCGTTAATCAGTGCAGCTTCCTCGGCAAGGTTTACCATGATGTTGGGAGGCACCCATCCGAACGGATAATAGTTCCAGCGAACCAGCGCCTCCACGCCGACCACCGCGCCGTTTACATCCACTTGAGGTTGATAGGCCAGTGACAACAGGTTGCGCTTGATGGCATCGCGCAGCGCACTGGCAAGCTGGCGCGCCTGGATGCCTATGTCATCGCGTCGCTCAAGGATGCCTGAACTCTGGTTGAGCGTCTGCTTGGCAATGGTTTCGAGCAGGTTGCCAAGGTTGTTCTTTCTCCTTTCAATGGACTGAAATCTTGCGAGCCGCACAAAAGGGGAATAGAGCAGGGCTCCGATCAACAGATTAATGATTTGCAGTGCGATGCCGTGCCAGGATTTTGCAGCAACGTATCCCCCCATAAAGAGAGGAGTTGTCCAGTGGATCGGCTCGTAAACCATGGGTACCCAGCCTGATATGCAGGCAAGATAGCTGGTCAGAACCAGCGTCATTGGGACAAGAACAAACGGGATGAGAAAAACGGGGTTCAGGACTACGGGCAAGCCGAACACAATTAGTTCGCTAACATTAAACAGAGCGGGCAATAACCCGATGCGAGCCAGCTTCGCCTGCTGACTTCCCCTCCAGTTGAACAGAATGGCAATGAGCAAGGCCAAAGAAGTACCGGAGCCGCCCATAAACACGTACACATCGATGAATCCCTTGGTGAACACCATGCTTGGTGCTGCATTTGCCGCAACTGCCGCCGCATTGGCTGATGTGGCGGCGATCAAGTAATGCTCTTCGATCGACATCAGCATGTTATTGCCGTGAATGCCTAAAAACCACAGTGCATGATCAAGCAGGTTAAAAAGCAGTGCGCGGAGTAACTCGCTGTCGAACAACCCAAACAGGCGAAGCATGATGCCATCCAAGGCGGCAAGCAATGGTGTGCCATCCACCCCCAGCAGTGCTCTAGCGCCGATGAAAACAGAGACAGTCAGCAAGCCGGGCAGCATGGACGAAAGCACGGAGGGAAGCACCGGGTCTGCGTCACTGACAAGATATCCCCATCGATGCCGAAAAAGGCGTTGAAACAGATAGAAAATTTCGACGGAAACAATTGCGACCAGCAAGGCCGGAAAAAGGAAACGCGTGCCAAAAAACGCGCAGTTCAAGGCGTTGTTTCCGAAAGGTGCCACCATGACAAGAAAAGAGAGCACCCCAATAATCGACGGCACGAATGGCAGCACAGGTTCGTCCATGGGATTGCCGCTACGCAGAATGGCGTATGAGTAGCTGACGGTCATCGTCAGACAGAAGGGAACGATCCCGAAGATAATGGTACCGGCCTGCTGGAAAAATTGCTGAACAGTAACTAGCTGGCTGTTGGGTGATAGCCACGGTTCCAGAATGCTGCTTAGTGTAGAAGACAGCGCGCCAATTATGACCAGCGGCAATAGCAGCAGGAACCCTCGCCGGATTGCGACCAACTGGCGCGAATCTGACCAACTACAAATCCGGCTGAAGAAAGCCGCCTTCACTTGGTTATTCCCCTTATTTGCTGGCTCGCTATGTTAGTTCACGCGCTATGGCAATACAGATCTCAGCACTGATTTGCGCGTCCTTGTTTCCTTGGGAAGTTTTTGCATTGTTGCCATGCATTGATTCCTTGGGGCAACAAAATCAGGGGGAGTATACCAACAGACTAGTTTTCTGGGGAGCTAATGCCCCATGAATGGTGGGTTTAGACGTTCATGATGTGGGCATACACAACACTGTCGGTGAACGTACCATCTTTGAGAACATTGTGGTGCAGAACACCATCTCGGACGAAGCCTGTTTTCTCCAGCACACGCATAGAACTCAGATTCCACGCGAAGACCATAGCCTCCAGTCGCGAGAAAGGGAGGTTGGCACATGCATACTGAACCATTGACCGCGCTACCGAAGTGGCGATACCTTTCCCCCAGAATGATCTGCCAAGCCAGTATCCAAACTGACCCGTTTTACGATAGATGCCCTCACCCGCAATGATGCCGGCACCTCCAGCCTGCGTCCCTGACTTTCGATGGCGAGGTGAAGGCTGGCCGAAGGCTCAAGGGCATGCTTCAACCAGAATGCCGCATCGGTTGCGGTATATGGGTGAGGGAACTGATCGGTTAGGTTGTGCCAGACTTCCCGATCATTGGCAATCCCCACCAACTCTGTTTTGTCATCTTCTCGCCACGGTCGAAGTACGCAGCTTTCGATTTCGGTTGGCAGGCGCAGCGTCATATTTTTAGAGTGACTAATGAACAATAAACGGAGCTGGAACGAAATTCTCGTATAGATTCCGCAAAGCAACATAAGCAGAGGCCGTATACCAACAGACGAGTGGCAGGTAACCTGATTCGATGATTCGTACATAGACAGCCTGCATCTGCCACATGTTCTGCCGGCGTGGTTGCATGGTTTGTTGGGCTGCTACCGGATGAAATGGTAAGCATTTTCGCTGTTGGCAAGCTAGAATGAGCGACTGGACTGGCTGAAGCGTAGATGATGGGAGCCGAATGCTGATTCTTAAATGTACCAAAAAAGTTCAGTCATACCTTGGTCTGGCTGCAGGCGATTTGCTGTCGGAGAGTGCCGCTTCGCGGGATGCGGTGCTGGGGGCGTGGTACGTCAACCAGTTCAGGATTGGCCGTCGCAACGCTTATATCTTCATGAGCGAGCGCACATTGCTGTCATTCATCCTGTTCGACGTAAAAAAGTCGAACTCGAAGAAAGCGCTGTTTCCAGAGATATGTCTGGCCGGAATCGTGCAATTGTTGAAGTTTTTGCAAACGCCATTGCCGTTGATTGGCAAAGTGATTGACGACAGTTTTCATTCCGGTTACGCGAACACCGATAGCCGCAGCGCCCTTGGCAATCTGAACGACCTTGCGTTTTTGTATCAGCACTACATCATGACCCAAGGTGGTTTGGAACACTGCAATTTGACCGAAATCATTTTGCGGGTTAACCGCACGCCGCAGAGAAATCTTGGCTGGAGTAATTCAACCGACATCACACGGGAGATTCTGGCGGCTTGAGGTGGAAACGTGGTCTGTCCCCTATTGTCCTATTGTCGCGGTGGGCTTTCTATTGCGCCATGTCAAGCCGTTGAGCGACTGGTGCGCTAACATGGCTACGTAATCCTGCGATCTTTGCCCGCTGCCGAAAGGTAGCGGGCTTTTTACTTCTGAATTTCGACCTTGAACTCGCCTTTGCCGCGGCGGTCTATCAGTTTTCTGTGATATCGGGGATGTACCACGATTTCTCGCTGCAGAAAAACAATTCAGCGGAGATAACCACGGATGTTCTTGGGGCTCGTGGCGAAAACGTGGTACTTCAGGTGCTAGAATGAAAAGATGATAAACAGGTCGAGGCAAAACTATTCAAGCCTGTCACTTTTATAAATTCAAGCCGATTCCACTGAAACAGACGACATGTCATCAAAGATGCCACCCGCTGCCCCGAAGTCAGTACCCCTCAATAAATCAACAGCCGCTCCAGATTACTTTCAGGCCAGCATGACTTTCATCGGTCTTGCGGTTTGCCTGGCGATTTTTCTTGCCGTCGAACGCCTGATTACCCCGCTCTACGACTTTGGTTCGTCACTGGATGCCAGCATTCCTTTGATTCCGTGGTCTTACGTGATCTATGTATCCTTTTTCCCATTTGTCGTTGTTCTTTCTGCCTACACGGCGCGGGAATGTTTTAAGAAATTCATGCTTGCTGCCGGTCTGAGTTTCATCGGCGCGATGGTGTGTTTTTTTCTCTTTCCAGAAACATTGCCGCGTCCCGACCTGTCTGTGATTGAAAACGATTTTTTGCGTCAGCGATTCACCCACATGTGGACAGTCGATCTGCCCTGCAATGGTTTTCCAAGCTTGCATGTAGTGGTAACCTGCCTGGCCTGCCACATCATGGCAAATGCAAGGTGTCGTGGAATCGCCTGGACCTTTGGCGTGCTGGTCATAATTTCAACTTTAACCGTCAAGCAACACACGCTGGCAGATGTCGCCGGTGGCGTGGTGCTGGCTGGCATGGCTTGCCTTTTGGCGGAAAAAATACTGAGTTCGCCCAGAGTATTTGCTCAACCTGATGTTTTAATTGAATGATTTCTCTGGTTTGCGGCCAAGTGCCGAGGGGTTTGATGTGGTGGTGGTTTCTGACCTTGGAGGACAGGCTTCAGCAAGCCTTGGTGGTGGCTTAAATGTGGTCTGTCCCCTATTGTTTCGGTTGGAAGCGGTGGTTGCTTGCGGTTGTCATTTGCGAATGAATACGATGGCAAGTAATAATGGTAGCAAACTAATGCTATATAGAAGCCCGATAACAAATTGCAAAAAAGCGTGAAGCTCAAGTTCACGTATGCCACGAATGGCTTGTCTCGCTTTTAGGCATAATGCACCTACGCCGATTGTTATTAGTGTCGCACCACTTACAGTGCTTATATACCCCCAACCGCTAGGGTCAATATGGTTCAATATCCAAAAACCACCGCCAAATAGCATTGAACAGATGCCCACATCTCGATAGTGTTCTATTACCGCTTTTAATATCGCGTCATTAAAAATAAGTTCAGCAGTCTTTTTAATCAATTTTCTAGGCTCCAGCAACAGACGGGGACAGACCACATTTTCCGCAGTAAAGAAAAAAAGGAACCAGCTCCCGCTCAGTTCCCTTTCCTCCTCAAGCCTTCTTCACAAACTCCGACTTCAGCTTCATCGGCCCGATGCCCTCGATTTTGCAGTCGATGTCGTGGTCGCCTTCGACCAGACGGATGTTTCTGACTTTGGTGCCGACTTTCACCACCTGCGACGAGCCCTTGATTTTCAGATCCTTGATCACGGTGATGGTGTCGCCGTCTTGCAGCAGGTTGCCGTTGGCATCCTTCACCACCAGCGCTTCGGATTCGGTTGGCGCGGCTTCGCTGGCCGACCATTCATGCGCGCACTCGGGGCAAACCAGCATGCTGCCGTCTTCGTAGGTGAAAGCGGAGTTGCATTTGGGGCAGTTCGGTAATTGGCTCATTTTCTGTTCTGGATGTGCAAATATATTGAAAGATGTCGACATTTTCCCATGCTTTATGGCTGAGGGCGCGAGAAAAACGCTTTGCCGGCGTGCGTTGTCGTCATTGTGAGATAGTTTTGTGGGAGTATGTTGAAAAAACGCATTTTTAGGCCAATTATTCTGCGGAATCAAAAATATACTGTGGTGAGTATGTTTTGGGCTCAAATAGGCGAGTCAAACGGCGTGCGGTCGCCGAAGTTCTGATTTCGCGCATGCGTTACAATCCGCGCCATGACTCACCCTAAAAATATTTTTTCCTGGACGCAGAAACGTCCGCGCCCGCAGGATGCGGCGCCTTTCCTGCCGATGTCGCGCGCGGAGATGGAGCAGCTCGGCTGGGAGCAGTGCGACGTGATTCTGGTGACGGGCGACGCGTATGTTGACCATCCGAGCTTTGCGATGGCGATCGTTGGCCGCTTTCTGGAAGCGCAGGGCTTTCGCGTTGGCATTATTTCGCAGCCGGATTGGCATTCGGCGCAGGATTTCAGGAAGCTGGGCAAGCCGCGGCTGTATTTCGGCATTAGTGCCGGCAACATGGATTCGATGGTGAACCGCTACACCGCCGACCGCAAGATCCGTTCGGATGATGCGTACACCGCTGGTGGCGAAGGCAACCGGCGGCCGGATCGGGCGGTGGTGGTGTATGCGCAGCGGGCGCGCGAGGCGTACCCGGATGCGAATGTGGTGATTGGCGGTATCGAGGCCAGCCTGCGGCGGATTGCGCATTACGATTACTGGTCGGATAACGTGCGCCGCTCGGTGCTGCCGGATTCAAAGGCAGACATGCTGCTGTTCGGCAATGGCGAGCGTTCGCTGGCCGAGCTGACGCACCGGCTGGCGGCGGGCGAGCCGATCGCCAGCATCCGCGATGTGCGCGGTTCCGCCTTCATGGTGCCGCCGGGCTGGAAACCGGGGCATGACTGGGTGGAAACCGGTTCGGCGCGGCTGGATGTGCCGGGCAAGGTCGAGCCACATCCCAATCCGTATACCGACGTTCCCGGTTATGCCAATGCCTGCGCCAGCGAGGCAGCAGATGAACCGGACGAGGTGCCGGTGCGGGTGCTGACGCGCGATGAGCGGCAGGCGGCGCAGCGGGACAAGAATGCGAAAACGGTAGTGCGGTTGCCGTCGTTCGAGCAGGTGAAGGACGATCCGGTGCAGTATGCGCATGCGTCGCGCGTGTTCCATCTGGAATCGAATCCGCACAACGCGCGCTCGCTGGTGCAGGCCCACGGTACGGGTGCGGGCACCCGCGACGTGTGGCTGAACCCGCCGCCGCTGCCGCTGTCGATGGAAGAGATGGATCGGGTCTATGGCCTGCCGTTCGCGCGCGCGCCGCATCCGGCTTACGGCAAGGCGAAGATTCCGGCTTGGGAAATGATCCGCTTTTCAATCACCATCATGCGCGGCTGCTTCGGCGGCTGCACTTTTTGTTCGATTACCGAACACGAAGGGCGCATCATCCAGAGTCGGTCGGAACCGTCTATCCTGCGCGAAGTTGAAGCGGTGCGCGACCGGACCGAAGGGTTTACCGGCGTGATTTCCGATCTGGGCGGGCCAACGGCGAACATGTACCGGCTGAACTGCAAGGAGCCAGAGGTGCAGGCAACCTGCCGTCGGTTGTCGTGCGTTTATCCGGGCATTTGCACGAATCTGGATACCGACCACAGCAAGCTGGTGTCGCTGTACCGCAAGGCGCGCGAGCTGCCGGGGATCAAGAAAATCCTGATTGGCTCCGGCGTACGCTACGACCTGGCGGTGCGCTCGCCCGAATACGTAAAGGAACTTGTGTCGCACCACGTTGGCGGCTTGCTGAAAATCGCGCCCGAGCATACCGAAGAAAACGTGCTGTCGAAGATGCAGAAGCCTGGCATCGGCACGTATGACACTTTCCGCAAAATGTTCGAGAAGTTTTCGCGCGAGGCGGGCAAGGAACAGTATCTGGTGCCGTATTTCATCGCCGCCCATCCCGGCACGACAGACGAGGATATGGTGAACCTGGCGCTGTGGCTGAAGAAGAACAATTTCAGGCTCGACCAGGTGCAGACCTTCATGCCGACGCCGATGGCGATTGCGACCACGATGTACCACACGCGCAAGAACCCGCTGCATCGTGTCGGCCCTGATTCAGAGGATGTCGAAACACCGCGCAAGGGGCAAACGCGCAAGCTGCACAAGGCGTTGCTGCGCTATCACGATCCGGAAAACTGGACCATCCTGCGTGAAGCGCTGCGCCGCATGGGACGTTCGGATCTGATCGGGAACGGACCGAACTGTCTGGTGCCGGCATGGAAATCCGCGCCGGTAGGCGGTTTTGGCGCGCGGCGGCCGGCAGCCGGGGGATTTGCGCCGGCTGCATCGAAGGGCGGAAAACAACCTGCCAAAACGCCCGCGGGAAAATTCGCTGCCGGCAGCAAGCATCGGAAAGGCGGCGTGCCGATAAAATCGGGCAAGCGATAGTCCAGACGGCGGCAACGAAATGCCAGATTATGGTGTACGATGGCCGTCTATTTCATTACATCCTAAGGAAGTGGAAGCAGCGTGAAGATGGTCAGCACATCCCCGTGGTTTATGTGCCGGTCGAGCAGCAGTTTCTTGAAACCATGCCAGCGGACAGCGGGTTCGATTTCATGTACCGGCTTGCGGTTGAAGATCCGCGCCCTGATCCCGAAGAGTAAACGTCTGCCATTGATGCTGCCGCGCTGCCATTTTTTGTGGTTGCGTGGCAGTTTTTCTATGGGAGAAAAGATCAGGTTTCGCGTAAGCGGTTGATGCAGCAGGAATTTCCCCCGCAGACGTTGGTCGGGCATGTTTTTTGAATCAATAATGATCTTGTCCTGAAAGAGTTGGCATCCTGTTTTCGCAATCACGAGGAGAAGAAAGTGTCGCAAGAGTTGGTCAAGATTACGCTGCTGGTCGATAACGAAGCAGCAGAAGGGCTGGAAAAGGAACACGGTTTTGCCGCGTGGATCGAATTCGGTTCGCGCCATATCCTGTTCGATACCGGCCATATGGGCGCACTGCAAAAGAATGCCGGGCGGCTGGGCATCGATCTGAAACAGGCGGATACGCTGGTCATCAGCCATGGTCACCGCGATCACACCGGTACGCTGGATCGCTTTCTGGCTGAAAATGATCATGCCGAGTTGTATTTTGCGAATGAAATCGACCACGAGCGCTGGTGGTACAAGCCGGAAGCAGACAGCTATGGCATGCCCGAGGCGGCGCGCAAGGCGTTTCGGGCTTTGCCGGCCGAGCGTGTGCATGCGCTCAAGACGCATCATTACCTGGCTCCGGGCGTAGGCATCACCGGCCCGGTGCCGCGGCTGAACGCGTTTGAAGATACCGGCGGCACGTTCCATCTTGATGAGCAGCGCGGTCCGGTGGATAAGATCGAGGACGACCAGACGATGTGGTTCGAAACGGATGATGGTTTGGTGGTGCTGGTTGGATGCTGTCATTCCGGGCTGGCGAACACCATCGATTACATCCGCAAGATTTCCGGGATCGACAAGGTCAAGGGCGTGCTGGGCGGGATGCACCTGCTGCAGGCGAACGAGCAGCGACTGGGCAAGACGTTCGATGTGATGTCCGGCTGGCATGCGGATTTCCTGATCCCGTGTCATTGCACCGGCATGGAATCAGCGAAAAAGATGGAAGCCGCCATCGGTAGCCAGACGGTTAAGCATGGCCACGCCGGCATGGTGATTGAGGCCGGCCGTCTGCGCTGATTCAGGCCGTTTCCCTCAATGACGGCGAATTGGCCGTGCAGCCCGCCGCTATGCTTGCTCGGCGGGCTTTTTACTTGTTAATCCGCAATTTTGCCGCAGATTCAAGCACTTGATGACTGAAATCCGCTTGAAATCCGGTAGAATGGCGCACAAATCCACCTTGCGGCGTCCGTTTTACGGATGCCGCTTTGTTTCCGAGGCCCTTTTCCCCGCATGCCACTAATGAAGAACATCCGCAATTTTTCGATTATCGCCCATATCGACCACGGCAAATC
>JAGSYW010000109.1 GCA_018262475.1 Burkholderiaceae bacterium
CGCGATGGAAAACAAGGGCCTGAACATCTTCAACACCAAGTTCGTGCTGGCCAACCCGAAGATCGCGACCGACGTCGATTACACCAACATCGAAGCAGTGGTCGGGCATGAATACTTCCACAACTGGACCGGCAACCGCGTCACCTGCCGCGACTGGTTCCAGTTGTCGCTGAAGGAAGGGCTGACGGTATTCCGCGATCAGGAATTTTCGGCTGACATGGTGGGCACGCCGTCCGGCCGCGCGGTCAAACGCATCGAGGATGTGCGCACGCTGCGGCAGATGCAGTTCCCCGAGGATGCTGGCCCGATGGCGCATCCGGTGCGGCCGGATTCATTTGTTGAAATCAACAACTTCTACACCGTCACCGTGTACGAAAAGGGGGCGGAAGTAGTGCGCATGTACCAGACGCTGCTGGGCATCGACGGTTTCCGTAAGGGAATGGATCTGTATTTCGCGCGGCATGACGGGCAAGCGGTTACCTGCGATGATTTCCGCGCTGCGATGGCCGAGGCGAATGGCCGCGACCTGAAGCAGTTCGAACGCTGGTACAGCCAGGCCGGCACGCCACGTGTGCATGTCAGCACGCGCTACAGCGCGAAGGCGAAAACGCTGACGCTGACACTGGCGCAATCGTGCGCGCCGACGCCGGGCCAGCCGAAGAAGCAGCCGTTCCACATTCCGTTTGCAGTTGGTCTGCTCGGCAGTAACGGACAGGACATGCCGCTGCATCTGGATGGACAGGCGATTGTAGGCGGTACGACGATGCTGGAACTGACGAAGGCGAAGCACACCTTCACCTTTACGCAGGTGGACGAAAAACCTGTCGTGTCGCTGCTGCGCAATTTCTCCGCGCCGGTGGTGGTCGAATACGATTACACCGATGCCGAACTGGCGCACCTGCTGGCGCACGACAGCGATCATTTCAACCGCTGGGAAGCTGGGCAGCGGCTGATGATGCGCCGTTTGCTGGCGCTGACGGTGGCGGTGAAGAATGGCGAGCCGTTGACGCTCGAACCGATGGTGATCGAGGCGCTGCGCGCGACGCTGACCGATGCGTCGCTCGATCCGGCTTTCCGCGAACTGGCGCTGACGCTGCCCTCAGAAACGGTGATCGCCGAACAGCTGGATGAAGTCGACCCGGCGGCGATTCATGCTGCGCGGCAGTTCATGCGCGTATCGCTGGCGCAAGCGCTGAAAGCCGAATTCCTGTCAGTGTATGAAGCCTGCCTGACCAAGAGTGCCTATCAGCCCGATGCGGTTTCTGCCGGCAAGCGTAGTCTGAAAAATCTGGCGCTGGCGTATCTGCTGGCGTGGCCGGACGATACCACCGCGCAACTGGCGCAGGCGCAATTTGAGGCGAGCGACAACATGACCGACCGTGCGGCCGCGCTGGCAGTGCTGGTGAATGCCGATTCGCCAGCGGCGAAAAAGGCGGCAGGCATGGCGCTGCGGCAGTTCTATCGTGAATTTGCGCAGGAAGCGCTGGTAATCGACAAGTGGTTTGCGCTGCAGGCGGCTGCGCCATCGACCGATGTGGCGGCGGTGCGCGCTCTGATGCAGCATCCGGCCTTCACGCTCTCGAATCCGAATCGCGCGCGCAGCCTGATTTTTAGTTTCTGCAACAGCAATCCGGCGCAGCTTCATGCGGCCGATGGCAGCGGTTATGCATTCTGGGCCGAGCAGGTGATTGCGCTCAATGCCTTGAATCCGCAGGTCGCTGCGCGGCTGGCGCGCACGCTCGACCGCTGGCGCAAGTTTGCGCCTGCATTGCAGCAGCAGATGAAAAAGGCGTTGCAGCAGGTGGCGAAGGCGAAAAAGCTGTCGCGCGATGTGCGCGAAGTGGTGTCGAAATCGCTGGCGGATTGATTCGAATCCGGTAGCAACACAATCCGATAACAACAGATGGGAGAAACATGAAACGCATTGGCCTGACCCAGTTTTTGGTGGAAGAACACCGCCAGCACGGCAATGTGCCATCCGAATTGCGGCTGCTGCTCGAGGTGGTGGCGCGCGCATGCAAGAGCATTGGTCACGCAGTCGGCAAGGGCGCGCTCGCGGGCGTGCTTGGCAGCGCGGGCAGTGAAAACGTCCAGGGTGAAGTGCAAAAGAAGCTGGATGTGATTTCGAACGAAATCCTGCTGGAAGCAAATGAGTGGGGCGGGCATCTCGCGGCGATGGCATCGGAGGAAATGGAAACCATCCATCCGATTCCGAACCGCTATCCGATGGGCGAATACCTGCTGCTGTTCGATCCGCTCGACGGCTCCAGCAACATCGACGTGAACTCGTCGATCGGTACGATCTTTTCGGTGCTGAAGGCGCCGGAAGGGATGAGCACGCCAACCGAGCAGGATTTCCTGCAGCCGGGTGCGAAGCAGGTGGCGGCTGGCTATGCGCTGTATGGCCCGCAAACGATCCTGGTGCTGACTTGTGGCCACGGCGTTTCATGCTTCACGCTGGACCGCGAAATGGGCGCGTGGAAGCTGACGGCGCGCGACATCAAAATCCCGAATGAAACCAGGGAATTCGCGATTAACACCTCCAATGCGCGCCATTGGTACCCGCCGGTTTCGCGTTACATCAACGAACTGGTGGCCGGTACGACCGGGCCGCGCGACAAGGATTTCAACATGCGCTGGATTGCGTCGATGGTGACCGACGTGCATCGCGTGTTGAGCCGCGGCGGCATCTTCATGTATCCGGCCGACAAGCGCGAGCCAGACAAGCCCGGCAAGTTGCGCTTGATGTACGAAGCGAATCCGATCGCCTTCATCGTCGAGCAGGCGGGCGGGGCGGCCACCAACGGCCACCAGCGAATTCTCGACGTGCAGCCGGAAAAACTGCACCAGCGGGTGGCAGTGTTCCTCGGCTCGAAGGATGAGGTCGAGCGCGTGACCAGCTACCATCTGGAATGAAGGGAAGCGGGGGTATGAGGTGAAATACCCCCGTTTGGCCGGAACATCCGTAGTGGTTTAAAAATACACAGGGGAGTATTTTTTTCAGGCAACTTCAAGGACGATTTTGCCGACATGCATGCTCGACTCCATCAGTGCATGCGCCTCGCCGGCCTGTTCAAGCGGGAAAGTCTGGTAAATGACCGGTTTGACCTGGCCGGATTCCAGCATCGGCCAGACTTCGCGCAACAGGTTTTGCGCAATCGCCGCCTTGAATTCTACCGGCCGTGGGCGCAGGGTCGAACCGGTGACAGTCAGCCGGCGGTGCAGCACCTGGCCCATGTCCAGCGTGCCGCGGCGGCCATCGAGCAGCGCAATCAGCACCAGTCTTCCATCATCGGCCAGACAGTTGATTTCACGCGGCAGGTAACTGCCGCCCATGATGTCGAGAATCACATCCACGCCTTTGCCATTGGTGTGCGACATCACGATTTCGCCAAAATCCTCGTCGGTGTACCTGATGCCGCGCACGGCGCCGAGCGCTTCGCACGCACGGCACTTTTCTTCTGTGCGTGCGGTGGCGAACACGCGGTGGCCGCGTGCCGTGGCAATCTGGATCGCCGCCACGCCGATGCCGGAGGTGCCACCCTGCACGAGGAATGTTTCGCCCGGAGACAGGCGGCCGCGGTCGAACACGTTGCTCCAGACAGTGAAATAGGTTTCCGGCAATGATGCGGCTTGAGCCGCGCTCAAGCCTTTCGGGATGGGCAGGCATTGCGCGACAGGCGCGGTGCAGTATTCGGCATAACCACCGCCTTGCAGCAGCGCGCACACCATGTCGCCCAGCTTGAATCCGCTGTGGCCGAAGTCGCCGCCGATGATTTCACCGGCCACTTCCAGGCCGGGGATGTCGGTCACGCCATCTGGCACACGATAGCGGCCGATACGTTGCAGCACATCTGGCCGGTTGATGCCGGCCGCATGAACACGGATCAGAACCTCGCCAGCACCTGGTGTGGGAATGGCGCGTTCGCAGGCCCGCAAAACGCTGTTGGCGCCATCCGGGATGATTTCGATTGCTCGCATGATTGTTTCTTTTTGTGAGAGAGCGCCAGGCTGTTATGCAAAAATCTCACCCGTCCATCATGGCGCGGGTGAGATTGTAGCGGCAACTTCAACTCAAGGAATTGACCTTGGGCATCAAACCGATGCGCCAAGGTCAGGTTGGCTGATTATTGTGCCGTTTCGGCAGCCTGTTCCGTTGCTGCGGCTTTCATCGACAGCTTCACGCGGCCGCGATCGTCGGTTTCCAGCACTTTGACGCGAACCGTCTGGCCTTCCTGCAGGTAGTCCTTGACCTCGTTCACGCGTTCGTTGGCAATCTGGCTGATGTGCAGCAAGCCGTCCTTGCCCGGCAAAATTTGCACGATGGCGCCGAAATCCAACAGCTTCAGCACGGTACCGTCGTAAATCTTGCCGATTTCGACCATCGCCGTCAGTTCCTCGATGCGGCGCTTCGCTTCCTCGCCAGCCTTGCCATCGACCGATGCGATGGTGACGACACCTTCGTCGGTGATGTCGATCTGCGTGCCGGTCTCTTCGGTCAGCGCGCGGATGACAGCGCCGCCCTTGCCGATCACGTCGCGGATCTTTTCCGGATTGATCTTGATGGTGATCAGACGCGGCGCGAAGTTCGACAGTTCGGACTTGAAGCTCGGCATCGCATCCTGCATCTTGCCGAGGATATGCACGCGGCCTTCTTTTGCCTGTGCCAGCGCAACCTGCATGATTTCCTTGGTGATGCCCTGGATCTTGATGTCCATCTGCAGCGCAGTCACGCCATTGGCGGTGCCGGCTACCTTGAAGTCCATGTCGCCGAGGTGATCTTCATCGCCCAGAATGTCGGTCAGCACGGCGAACTTGCCGCCTTCCTTGATCAGGCCCATCGCGATGCCGGCAACGTGCGCCTTGATCGGCACGCCGGCATCCATCAGCGCGAGCGAACCGCCGCAGACCGATGCCATCGACGACGAACCGTTCGATTCGGTGATTTCGGATACCAGACGCATTGAGTAGCTGAATTCGTCGGCGGACGGCAGTACCGCTGCCAGCGCGCGCTTGGCTAGGCGGCCGTGGCCGACTTCGCGCCGCTTCGGCGAACCAACGCGGCCGGTTTCGCCGGTGGCGAACGGTGGCATGTTGTAGTGCAGCATGAAGCTGTCGGTGAATTCGCCCATTAGCGCATCGATCTTCTGGCTGTCGCGCGCGGTGCCGAGCGTGGCCACCACCAGCGCCTGCGTTTCACCGCGGGTGAACAGCGACGAGCCGTGCGTGCGCGGCAGCACGCTGTTGCGGATTGTGATCGGGCGTACGGTGCGCGTGTCGCGGCCGTCGATGCGCGGTTCGCCATCGAGAATCTGCGAGCGCACGAGTTTCGATTCAAGGTTGAACATGATATCGCCGACTTCGGCGGCGTTCGGTGCCGCAGTGCCATTGCTTTCCGCCTGTGCGGTCAGAGCTGCCATGACGGCAGCGCTGGCATCGCGCAGCTTGGTGGTGCGGGCCTGCTTTTCGCGGGTCTGGTAGGCGTCGCGCAGCAGCGGTTCGGCCACGGCGGTGGTGGCAGCGATCAGCGCTTCGTTCTTCGCCGGCGGTTGCCAGTCCCATTCTGGCTTGCCGCCTTCTTCGACCAGCTCGTGGATCGCATTGATTACTGCTTGCATTTGATCGTGGCCGTAAACCACTGCGCCCAGCATGATGTCTTCCGACAGTTCCTGCGCTTCGGATTCAACCATCAGTACAGCCTGTTCGGTGCCGGCGACGACCAGATCCATCTTCGAGGTCTTCAGTTGCGCCGTGGTCGGATTCAGGATGTACTGGCCGTTGTCGTAGCCAACGCGTGCTGCTCCGAGCGGGCCGCTGAACGGAATGCCGGCGATGCACAGTGCGGCCGAAGCGCCGATCATCGACGGGATGTCCGGGTCGATTTCCGGATTGACCGACAATACGTGGATGATGACCTGGACTTCATTCATGAAGCCTTCCGGAAACAGCGGGCGGATCGGGCGGTCGATCAGGCGGGACGTGAGGATTTCCTTTTCGGACGGACGGCCTTCACGTTTGAAGAAACCGCCCGGAATCTTGCCGGCAGCGTAGGTCTTTTCAACGTAATCAACGGTCAGCGGAAAAAAATCCTGGCCGGGGCGCGGACTCTTTTGCGCCACGACAGTAGCCAGGATGACAGTATCTTCCATCGATACCAGCACAGCGCCGGACGATTGGCGAGCAATCTCGCCGGTTTCCAGCGTGACCTGATGCTGGCCGTATTGGAAGGTTTTGGTGACTTTGTTGAACATGGTATTCCTTTCTTGTTTGCCGACAGATTTTCAGGCGCTGTCGTTCACCTCGTTACAGCGGCGTATGCCGCTTTGCTGCTTGGATACTGCGAATTTCAAAGCCTGCAAATAGCAAAAAAGCCCGCGTCAGATATCTGGCGCAGGCAATTTTGCATATCAGCCTGATTCGGTTGGTGCAAAGGCTTACTTGCGCAGGCCGAGTTTTGCAATCAGATCGCGATAGCGGTTCAGATCCTTGTTGCGCAGGTAGGTCAGCAGGCTGCGGCGGCGATTGACCATCATGATTAGGCCGCGGCGCGAGTGATGATCTTTGGCGTGGGTCTTGAAGTGTGCATTCAGATCGTTGATGCGGGCGGTCAGCAGTGCAACTTGAACTTCCGGGGAGCCAGTGTCGTTCGCGCCACGCGCATTGTCGGCCACGATGGCCGCTTTGGCTTCTTTTGCAATAGACATATAATTACCTTTCACATGCGGTGTGTGGAGTT
>JAGSYW010000031.1 GCA_018262475.1 Burkholderiaceae bacterium
GGTCACTTCCAGTTCCGCGATATCGGACTCGGCCACCAAATCGATCAGGGTCTTGAGTTTGCGTAGATCCATATGAAAATCCTGAAATCTGCGATTGCTGTCAGCATCGCTAGTTAAAAAAAGAGCGCAATTGTAAGCGATTTAACAATTTTGCGCGAAATTACGCAAAATTAAATCACATTTTTTTTAACGCAAAGTCGATTGCCAGACGATAACCCTCGATCCCAAGACCGCATATTACACCGGTTGCAATCGCCGACAGAAAAGAATGGTGCCGGAATGCCTCCCGCTGATGCACATTCGATATGTGCACCTCGACGAATGGAATCGCCACCCCGGCCAAAGCATCGCGCAGCGCGACGCTGGTATGCGTCAAACCGCCAGGATTGATGACTATCGCATCAACCCCCTCTTGTCTGGCGGCATGAATGCGATCGATCAGCATCCCTTCGTGATTGCTCTGAAAGCAACTCAACCTGGCACCCACTCCATCCGCCTGCGCAACAGCAGCACTCTCGACATCGGCCAATGTCGCCCGGCCATAAACTTCCGGCTCGCGCATTCCCAACAGGTTCAGGTTGGGGCCGTTCAGCAACAGGATATGCTTTGCCATGACATGCCGTTCAGTTAATGACAATGACCGGATTCTGCCGTCAAACGATATTGATTGGCAAGCAAAAAGAACGTATTGCAACCATGCTCAGCGCTCGTCCTCCGCCACCAGCGAGCGCACCATCTCCAGATTTGCACGCTCAAGACGGCGCTCATCCCGCGCCCTGACCGCGCCACGCAAATCGTCGTGAGAATACAGCGCCAGATGAACGCCCTCGCCCTCGCGCAGGAAACTCAGCGTTTCGACAGGCGGGCGATGTGGCCGGAAATGCGGCGTTTCGGACACGTCGAAATTCACATTCCGGTTCAGAAGGAACATCTCGACCTCTTTCGGATTGTCGGCAAACAGCTGCAAATAGATATCCGAATGCTCGCCCGCCGTGCCATTCAACACCGCCCCGGTCAAATACGGATCGAACTGCGCCAGCTCCTCCATCACCTCAAGCGCCAACTGCCGCAAGCGCCGCAGCCTGGCCGGCTGGCTGTCGGACAGGAACAGTTCGTTATAAATGCGAACCTCTTCTTCAATCAGAGCATTGCCTGGCAGCACATCGTGACTGACACGCCCCTCGCCCAGCACCTGCCTGGCGGCCTTGCGCTTTGCCGTGGCATAACTCAAACCCTCCTCCGCTATCAGCTTCGCGGCGGCAACAGCAATTTCCATGCGGAGCGCATCCGCTTCGGTATAGGTTTCTTTCGTCATGCGCGAATGATAACCGTAGAACCAGCCGGCTCGGGTAAAATCGAACATTTGTATTCCACCTCTTCCACCATGCACATCCATATTCTCGGCATCTGCGGCACCTTCATGGGCGGGCTGGCCGTGCTGGCAAAAGCAGCCGGACACACGGTCACCGGCTGCGACGCGAACGTCTATCCGCCGATGAGCACGCAACTGACGGAGCAGGGAATCGAACTGATTCAGGGCTACGAGCCGGAGCAGACAAAACTCAACCCGGACCTTTATGTGATCGGCAACGTGGTATCGCGCGGCAACCCGCTGATGGAGGAAATCCTGAACCGCGGCCTGCCGTACATGTCCGGCCCGCAATGGATTGGCGAGCACATCCTGCAAGACAAATGGGTGCTGGCGGTGGCCGGCACGCACGGCAAGACCACCACATCGTCGATGCTGGCTTGGATACTGGAAGACTGCGGCTACTCGCCGGGATTCCTGATTGGCGGCGTGCCGCTGAATTTCGGCATTTCCGCCCGACTACACGGCAAGGATGCCTCGTCGCCCTTTTTCGTGATTGAAGCGGATGAATACGACACCGCGTTTTTCGACAAGCGCAGCAAATTCGTCCACTACCACGCGAAAACCGCGATTCTGAACAATCTTGAATACGACCACGCCGACATTTTCCCGGACGTGGGCGCGATCGAAACCCAATTTCACCACTTCGTACGCACCGTGCCCGGCCTCGGCCGCGTGATTGCGAACGCGAATGAAGCGTCGCTCGCGCGCGTGCTGGCGCGCGGCTGCTGGAGCGAGGTCGAAAAATTCGGCTCTGCTGCCGACGCGAACTGGACACTAACCGAACATGCAGACGGCAGCTTCGATGTGCTGTTCAATGGCGACAAGCAAGGCACGGTTGCCTGGCGGCTTGATGGCGCACACAACCGGCACAACGCGCTGGCAGCGATTGCCGCCGCGCGCCATGTCGGCGTACCGCCGGCGGAAGCGATTGCCGCGCTGAGCCGGTTCGAAAACGTCCGCCGCCGGATGGAAGTGCGCGGCACAGTCAGCGGCATCACCGTATATGACGATTTTGCCCACCATCCGACCGCGATCACGACCACCATCGCCGGCTTGCGCCAGCGCGTCGCCACGCAGGCGCAACCGGCCCGCATTCTCGCAGTACTGGAACCGCGCTCCAACACGATGAAGCTCGGCGCCACCAAGGCCGCCCTGCCCGGCAGCCTGAGTGAGGCCGATCTGGTATTTGCCTACGGCGCCACCGCTGGCCGCGATGCGCTGGGCTGGAATCTGGCCGAAACACTGGCACCACTTGGCAGCAAGGCCAAAGCATTCGACGACCTTGACGCACTGGCACAAGCTGTCGCCAGCGCCGCGCAGCCGGGCGACCAGATTCTGGCGATGAGCAATGGCAGCTTTGGCGGCATTCACGAAAAAATCATTGATTTACTGACAAAAACATGCAAAACAACAACATAATCGTTTATTTGCACGGATTCCGCTCATCACCACAATCCTTCAAGGCGCAGCTGTGCGCGCAGCGCGCCGCGAAACTAAAGGCCGGAGATCGCTATATTTGCCCGCAATTGCCAGCATCTCCAAAAGATTCAATTCAATTACTGCTATCGTTGCTATCGCCGTTCGCGCCGGAGCAAATCACGCTGGTCGGCTCATCGCTTGGCGGTTATTACGCCACCTGGCTGGCGGAAAAGCTGGGCGCGCGCGCGGTGTTGCTCAATCCGATGACCGGCATTCCGACCAACATGGCGCAGTTTCTTGGCGCGACCACGACCTTCCACACGAACGAACCGTTCGAATTCAAGCCGGAATATGTCGATGACTTGCGCGCGCTGAAGGTCGAACGGATTACGCACCCCGAGCGCTACTGGCTGATCGCCGCCACCGGCGACGAACTGCTCGACTGGCGTGAAATGGTCGCGCACTACCCAGGCGCGAAACAGACCATCATCGAAGGCAGCGACCACGGCCTGACCGGTTTCGAACAATATCTGGACGAAGTGCTGGCCTATGGTGGCATAGATGCGGGCGGCATCAGCACGAACAACAACAGCGACGGAGATACTCGGTAATGCCGACTGCGCGCGGCCGATGGCGTCCGCACGTCCACCCCGCCTGCCCAAAGGCGTTGCACGGCTGGCTGACGCTGGAATCCTCGCTGACGGCTCAGTTGCGAGCACACGGTTCGCCGTTCCGAGTACAGCGCCTCAAGCAACGCAACGAACCCTGCCTGGCTGACGAAGCCGCCGCCATCGGCCAGCACCACCGTTTTGCCCGTGTACGCGAAGTGCTGCTGCATTGTGGTGGCAAGCCGGTCGTGTTTGCGCATACCGTCGTGCCGCTAGCGTCGATGGCCGACTGGCCGACATTCGGAGCGCTGGGCGAACGCTCTCTGGGCGAACTCCTGTTTGGCGACCGGCAAGTGGCACGCGGCCGCTCGCAGTTCGCGCGGCTTGATGGCCGGCACCCGCTAGTACGACGGCTGCGCGCCGCGCTGCCGGCAGAACGGATAGAATCGCGGCTGCATGCGCGCCGCCGCCTGTTTCAGCGCAAGAATGGCTTGATGCTGGTGACCGAGGTATTCCTGCCCGGAATCATAAATTTACAAAAGTTGACTGAGCAATGAATCTGTTTTTTGAAGAGTCCGGCGATTTCAAAACCGGCACCGTGCTGTCCCACGCGGGCGAGTCGTATCAGGTTGAACTTCCCGGCGGCAAGCGCACCAAGGTGCGCGCCAGGGATGTGCTGGTGCAATACGCGAACCAGACGCCCGAACACCTGCTGGAAGATGCGAAAGCCGCTGCGGCCGACATCGACCTCGATTTCCTGTGGGAAGTCGCGGGCGAAGAAGAATTCGGCTTTGCCGAACTGGGCAAGGAATATTACGGCCACGAACCGCTGCCGCACGAGGCGGCCGGCCTGCTGATGCGGCTGCACGCGGCGCCGATGTATTTTTACCGCAAAGGCAAGGGACGCTACAAGGCGGCGCCGGAAACCTCGCTGAAAGCAGCGCTGGCCGGCATCGAGCGCAAGAAGCAGCAGGCGATCATTCAGGCACAGTACGTGGAGGAACTGAAAGCAGGCAAACTGCCAGAGGCGATGCGGCCGCTAGCCTTGCAACTGCTGTTCAAGCCTGACAAAAACAGCATCGAGTACAAGGCGCTGGAAGCTGCCTGCGATGAATTGCACACTTCGCCGCAGCAATTGATGCTAGCGACTGGCGGCATTGCGTCGCCATTCGAGCTGCACTTATCGAAGTTCCTGTTCGAGTATTTCCCCAAGGGCTCCGGCTTTGCGCCGGTCGAACTGCCGCCGCTGCCGGATTCGCTGCCTGTCGCCGAAGTACAGGCCTTCTCAATCGACGACGTGACCACGACCGAGATCGACGATGCGATGTCGGTCACAATGCTGCCAGAGGGCAAGGTAAAGGTCGGCATCCACATCGCCGCGCCGGGTCTTGGCATCCGTCCGGACGACCTGCTGGACAACATCGCGCGCCAGCGACTGTCCACGGTCTACATGCCGGGCGACAAGATCACGATGCTGCCGGACGAACTGGTCGAGCGCTACACGCTCGGCGCGGGGCAGGCGCGGCCGGCACTGTCGCTGTATGCGACGCTTGATCCGGCCGACTGGTCCGTGCTGGCGACCGAAACGAAGATCGAACAGGTGCCGGTGGCCAACAACCTGCGCCACAACGATCTGGATCACCTAATCACGCCGGAAAGCCTGGCGGCAAATGACGGCGACTATCCGCACAAAGCAGAAATCGCGCTGCTGTGGCAATGGGCACAGGCGCTGGAACAGGCGCGGATGGCCAAGCGCGAAGGCTTTGGCCTGAAACCGGAGCAAACCAACCGCGTCGATTTCAATTTCTACGTCGAAAACGGCGTGGTCACGATCGATCGCCGCCAGCGCGGCGCACCGCTGGACAAGATCGTAGCTGAACTGATGATTTTCGCCAACAGCAGCTGGGGCAAGCTGCTACACGAGCATGGTGTGCCTGGCATTTACCGCAGCCAGAACCGCACCGGCTGGGGCGGCAAGATGCAGGTGCGGATGGTCACCCATGCCGCGCCGCATCAGGGGCTGGGGGTCGATCAATATGCGTGGAGCACGTCGCCGCTGCGCCGCTACACCGATCTGGTCAACCAATGGCAAATCATCGCCTGCGCCGAAAAAGGCGTGGCCGCGCCGCTGGTGGCGCCGTTCAAGCACAAGGATGCGAACCTGTTCGCGATCGTGTCCGCGTTCGATGCCGCGTATGCTGCCTACGCCGACTTCCAGTCGCAGATGGAACGCTACTGGTGCCTGCGCTGGCTGACACAGCATGAGGCACGGCAGGTCGAGGCGGTGGTGCTGAAGGATGAAGTGGTGCGGCTAGCCGAGATTCCGCTGGTGATCCGAATGCCGGGCATGCAGACGCTATCGCGGGGCGCGCAGGTTAAGCTCGACCTGATCCGCTGGGATGAGGCGGAACTGACGGTCGAGGCGCGGCTGCTTGAGATAACCTCCAGCGCCGCCGATGAGGCCGCCAGCCTCGAAGAGGAAGAGGAAGAAGTGGCCGCAGCCGAACCCGAAAACGGCAATGGCGAAGCGCCCGCGGAGCAAAACGGGGCTGATGGCGCGTGAAAAATTCAAGGCAGTGCCTGCAACCTGCTGCGCGAAAGCCACTCTTCGCACCAAATAACTGACCCAAATGAATTTTGGGTCAGTTAGACCAAAAAACATACTCCAACCAGTATCCGGAAACAACCAGAAAAACTCTGGCCCGGCGGCCTGTTTTGGACACATACCCCAGAAATCCCTGTTGCATTTTCGCCGCATCGCCGGGTCAATCACCCGTTGCCGCCCTAGTGCGCCCACTGCAGCCCGCCTGCGGCGCAGACGGTTGTTGCCAGCCAATCATTACGCCGCCGCAGAAATGGAATAAAATCCGGAAATTGTGCCATCCGGATGATTCACGCGTGAAGCTAGTGCTGCAACAAAACCGAAACCTGTCGATTGCCATCGCGCTGTCGGTGATCACGCACGCCGTCCTGCTGTCGATGCGCTTCATCTCGCCGGAAATGTTCCGCCTGCCGCCGGCCAATCCGGGGCTGGAAGTTGTGCTGGTGAATGCGCGCCACAGCAAAAGCCCAACCAACCCGGATGCGCTGGCGCAAGCCGATCTTGATGGCGGCGGCCATGCCGATGCGGGCCGCGCGAAATCGCCGCTGCCGGATATGAGCCGGCACGAAGATGGCGACAGCCTGAAACTTTCGCGCAAACGGATGGCGGAACTGCAAGAGCAGCAACAGAAACTGATGGCGCAGCTTCGACAAAGCGGGCTATATGGCGCGCCGCCGAAAAACAGCCACAAAACACCTGAGCCAGCGCAGCAACCAGGCGGCGCCGATGCGACCGAGAGCACGCGCATGCTGGCGCGCCGGGCGGCGGAAATTGGCCGCACGATCGAAGACCAGAACAAGAAGCCGAGAAAGACGTTCATCTCACCCAGCACGCAGCGGGTCGAATACGCGATGTATTACAAAACGATGCAAAAGCGCATCGAGGACATCGGCACGCTGAATTTCCCCGACGACAACGGCAAAAAGCTGTATGGCGAACTGACGATTTCGATTCCGGTTTTCCATGACGGCTCGCTGTACGAAAAGGAAGGCGGGCCGAAAATTGAGCGCTCGTCCGGCATTCCGGCGCTGGATGCGGCCGCGATCCGCATCGTGCGCCGCGCGGCGCCATTCGGCCGTTTCCCCAAAAACATGCGTCGCGCCGATGGTGGCGACGATCTGTGGATTGTGATGACCCGGTTCACGTTCACGCGTGAACAAGCCCTCCATGCCGACGTCCGATAGGTTCGACATATGACCAGCCCAGACCGTTACGCCGTCATCGGCAATCCGATCGCCCACAGCAAGTCGCCCGAAATCCATGCGCGCTTTGCCGCACAGACCAAGCAGAACCTGAGCTACGAACGGCTGCTGGCGCCGCTGGACGGCTTTGCCGCCACAGTGCGCGAATTCATCGCGCACGGCGGCCGCGGATTGAATGTCACCGTGCCGTTCAAGCTGGAAGCGTTCGACCTGGCGACCGCGCTAACCAAACGCGCGGACGCGGCCGGGGCGGTGAACACCCTGCGCTTCGACGGCGACGTCATCCTCGGCGACAACACCGATGGCGTAGGGCTGGTGAATGACATCGTGGCCAACGCCGGCGTGCCGCTGACCGGCAAGCGCATTCTACTGCTGGGCGCAGGCGGCGCCGCGCGCGGCGTGATCCTGCCGTTTCTGGAGCAGTCGCCGGCCGCATTGACGATCGCCAACCGCACGGTCGGCAAGGCATTCGAACTGGCGCAGCGGTTTTCTGGCGGTAGCCTCGCCATCGACGCCTGCGCCTTTGGCGAACTGGAAGACCGGTTCGACCTGATCGTCAATGGCACTTCGGCTGGGCTGTCGGACGACATGCCGGCGTTGCCGGCCAGCCTGTTCCACCCCGGCGTGCTGGCAATCGACATGGTGTATGGCAAGCAGCCGACGCGCTTCATGCAATTCGCCGCGCAGCATGGCGCGGCCACACGCGACGGCCTCGGCATGCTGGTCGAGCAGGCGGCCGAATCATTCTTCGTCTGGCGCGGCGTGCGTCCGGATACCGCACCGGTTCTGGCTGCGCTGCGCGCGCTGCTGCAAGCCTGAACTGGACCTTCATCGTGAAGCGGATCAGGCTGTTCCTGCGCAAATACCTTTGGTGGATCATTGCCGCGCCATTTGTCCTGTTCGTGCTGGTGCAAGGCTATTTCTTCGCGCAAATCTGGTGGTGGGTCGACCACAACCCGACTTCGACCAGCTTCATGCGGGCGCAACTGGCCGAACTGCAGAAAAAGAACCCGAACGCAAAACTCAAGCACCAGTGGGTGCCGTATGAGCGCATTTCGACCAACCTGAAGCGGGCGGTGATCGCGTCCGAGGACTCGAATTTTTCCGAGCATGAAGGCGTGGACTGGGATGCGCTGATGAAGGCGTATGAAAAGAACTCGAAGAAAGGCAAGGTTGTTGCCGGCGGTTCGACCATCACCCAGCAACTGGCGAAGAACCTGTTCCTGTCCGGTTCGCGCAGCTACATCCGAAAAGGGCAGGAATTCGTCATCACCTACATGCTCGAATTCCTGATGGATAAGGAGCGGATTTTCGAGATTTACCTGAACGTGGTCGAGTTCGGCACCGGCGTGTTCGGCGCCGAAGCGGCCGCGCGGCATTACTACCGGATTCCAGCCGCAGCGCTGAACGCGCAGCAGTCAGCCAAGCTGGCAGTGCTGCTGCCGCGGCCGCGCGTCTATGGCAAAAATCTGGATTCGGCCTATCTGTCCCGCCGCACCAACACTATCCTGCGCCGCATGGGTGCGGCCGAATTGCCCTGACGGCGAAACGACAACCAGCGCCAGACGCGGATGTCGCTTGCCGTCCATCACCGTTGAAAGTACACTTGCGCCAATTTTGGTGCCACACGCCTTTATCAGCGATTTGGGGTTCGTCTTGCACTTGGCTAACCGCGCTATTTCCCGAAAAACAGCAAACAACAGCATCTACCGATGATTAACGTATTCGTACTGCAAAACGGACGCTTGAACCAGGTACCTATCGAATCGCGCGCCGATTTGCTGAATATCGATCCGGTCTGGGTGGATCTGACCGCTCCGAATGACGAAGAGCGCGGCTGGGTCAAGACCATCTACGGTGTGACGCTGCCGGACGAGGACGATGTCAAGGACATCGAAGCCTCGGCGCGTTACTACGAAGCAGAAAACGGCGACCTGCACCTGCGCACCGACTTTCTGCTGGATGAAGATGAAGGACCATCAACCGCGGTCACGGTCGCGTTCATCCTGGCGCGAGGGAAGCTGTTTTCGGTGCACAACGAAGATTTGCCAGTGTTCCGGCTGGTACGGCTGCGTGCCCGTTCGCGCCCCGGCTACATCACAGATTACAAGGACGTTCTGCTCGACCTGTACGCCACCGATGCCGAGTATTCGGCCGATGCGCTCGAAGGCATCTACCTGACGCTGGAAGAAGTCAGCCGCCGTGTGCTGCAGGAAGAGTTTTCCGATGCCGATGCGGCCTCCACCCTGAGCCTGATCGCACATGAGGAAGACTTGAACGGCCGCATCCGGCGCAACATGATGGACACGCGCCGCGGTGTCAGCTTCCTGATGCGCTCGCGGTTGCTCGACTCCGAACAATTCGAGGAAGCGCGGCAAATCCTGCGCGACATCGAATCGCTGGACAACCACACCTCGTTCCTGTTCGATAAAATCAACTTCCTGCTGGATGCCACAGTCGGTTTCATCAACATCAACCAGAACAAGATCATCAAGATTTTCTCGGTCGCCAGCGTGGTGTTCCTGCCACCGACCCTGATCGCCAGCATCTACGGCATGAATTTCAAGTCATGGTTTCCTGAGCTGGAGTGGGCGTACGGCTATCCGTTCTCGCTTACGATGATGCTGGCCAGCGCGATTGCCCCGTTCTGGTATTTCCGCAAGCGCGGCTGGCTGAAATAACGCCCCCACATCGCTAACTGCAGAAGTACGCGCGCCAGGCCGCACCGCTGAACCACGAAAAACGCGGGGGTATGCAGCAAAAACACCGCCCTGGGCCACATTTTTCCTGGCCGTTTTTAAATACTACGCCCAGTATATTTTTCAGTCTTACTGACCAAAAAGCCATTTAAGTCAGTTATTTATGCGCCGCTGCTGCGGCGCCTTGATGCTAGCTGGCCGACAGGCGCGCAAACGCGCTACGCGCTGCTGCCAGCGTGGCCTCAATGACGGCGTTGTCGTGCGCGGCCGAAACGAACCCCGCCTCGAACGCCGATGGCGCGAAATACACCCCCTGCTCCAGCATCGCATGGAAAAACGCGTTGAAACGCGCCACATCGCACGCCATCACGTCCGCGTAACTGGCAGGCGGCGACGGCGCAAAATACAGCCCGAACATGCCGCCAAGCGCTTCCGCGCAAAACGCCACGCCAGCCTGTTGCGCCGCAGCCGTCAAGCCATCGGCTAGCTTGCGCGTCTGCGCCCCCAGCCGATCGTAAAAGCCCGGCGCTTGCACCAGCTTCAGCGTTGCCAGCCCGGCCGCGACCGCGACCGGATTGCCCGACAGGGTGCCGGCCTGATACACCGGCCCGAGCGGCGCCAGATGCGCCATCAACTCTCGCCGGCCACCGAACGCCGCCACCGGCATCCCGCCGCCGATCACCTTACCCATGCAGGTCATGTCCGGATCGATGCCATACAGCGCCTGCGCGCCACCCAAGCCAACGCGAAAGCCTGTCATCACTTCGTCGAAAATCAGCACCGCACCGTATTCTGAACACAGCCGGCGCATTGCTTGCAGGAATTCAGGCTTCGCCCGTACCAGATTCATATTGCCGGCGACTGCCTCGACAATCACGCAGGCAATCTCGTTGCCGCGCTGGCGGAATGCATCTTCCAACTGCTGCACGTCGTTGTACGAAAGCACCAGCGTGTGCTTGGCGAAATCTTCCGGCACGCCAGCGGAAGTCGGATTGCCGAAGGTCAAGAGCCCGCTGCCCGCCTTCACCAGCAGCGCATCCGCGTGACCGTGATAGCACCCTTCAAATTTCACAATCAAATCGCGCCCGGTCGCCCCGCGCGCCAGCCGCAATGCGCTCATCGTCGCCTCGGTGCCTGACGACACCAGCCGCAACTGCTCGACCGACGGCACCAGCCGGCACAGGGTTTCAGCCAATTCAATTTCGCCTTCGGTCGGCGCGCCAAAACTCAGCCCGCGCGCGGCGGCAACCTGCACCGCCGCCACCACGTCCGGGTGCGCATGACCGACAATCGCCGGTCCCCAGGAGCCGATGTAGTCGATATAGCGTTTGCCATCGGCGTCGCGAAAATACGGCCCGTCGGCATCGGTGATGAAGCGCGGCGTGCCGCCGACAGAACGGAAGGCGCGCACCGGCGAATTCACGCCGCCGGGAATACAGGCTTGCGCACGGGAAAACAGCTGTTCGTTGCGTGTTGTCATGGTGTCACATATATAGTGGGGAATGGCTTAAATTGGCGCGCGAATGCAACAGTAGAACACCGGCAAGGGACTCTTGATGCCAAACAAGCCACTGGCCCAGGGAATAGCGCATCATATCAACAACAATTCATGAGGGGAAAATACCGTTTTTAAGATTAAAATGTATTGTCTTTATTGCAGGTCGGAAATTATGTAGTATTCTCAAATTATTCTGGATTGTGACCGACTGCGGCAACGAGGTGACCCATTTGAAAATCATGGTAATTGATGATAGCAGTACTATTCGCCGCACCGCGGAGCTGTTTTTGCGTCCTGCTGGCTATGAAGTCATCCTGGCCGAAAACGGGTTTGATGCCTTAGCCAAAATTAACGATCATAATCCCTCGCTGATTTTTTGCGACATCCTGATGCCGCGGCTTGATGGCTACCAAACCTGTGCACTAATCAAGAAAAGCGCAAGGTTCCATGCCACACCAGTCATCATGCTATCCTCAAAAGATGGCCTGTTCGACCGTGCGCGCGGCGCGATGGTCGGGTCAGCCCAGTACCTGACCAAACCCTTCACGAAAGATGAACTGCTCAAAGCCGTAGCCGACCATATTTCACCAATAACAATGAATTAATTCACCGAAAAGAAGGACACCATAAACATGCCAGTCAAAAAAATCCTTATTGTCGATGACTCCCCGACCGAACGCTATTTCCTAACCGATCTGCTGGTCAAGAAGGGCTTTACCGTATCTACCGCCGAAAACGGAGAGGAGGCGCTGGACAAGATCACCGCTGACAAGCCGGATCTGATCCTGATGGACGTCGTGATGCCAGGAAAAAACGGTTTCCAGATCACCCGCACCATCGTGCGCGATCCGGCATTGCAGAATGTCACTGTGTTCATCTGCTCCAGCAAAGATCAGGAAACCGACCGCATCTGGGGTTTGCGCCAAGGTGCACATGACTACCTGATCAAACCAATCGACCCGGATGCCTTGCTGGAAAAAATCGCTGCCCTCGGATAAAGGCCAGACATGACGCTCACGCCATCCGACGACAGCACAGCAGCCCAGCCCGAAATCACATCGCAGCGAATCGAACGGCGAAAGCGCCTTCGCCAGTTCCAAACGGATCTGGCAGATCGCATGCAGCAAGTGCGCGAACAGGCTGGTGCACTTGAAAACCGGCTCGGCTTCGTCGCCGGACAAACCCGCTGGCTGCTCGATCTGATGGAAGTCGGTGAAATTGTCCCCGCAACAACCATTACAGAAGTGCCGATGACGAAAGACTGGTTCCTTGGGCTGCTGAATATCCGCGGCAATCTGGTCGGGGTCGTCGATTTTGCGCGCTTTCTCGGCCAGGCACCAACACCGATTGAAAACGTCAGCCGAATTGTCACCCTGTCCCCGTCGCTCGGCGTCAACTGTGGCCTGCTGGTGACGCAAATTACCGGCTTTCGCGATGCGGCGCACATGGCTCCCATAAGCGATGAAACAGATATTACCGGCAACTGGGTTGGCCAGCGTTACCGCGACAATGAATCGCAGGAGTGGAGCAGCCTCAGACTTTCTTCACTCACGCAGGATCCACGTTTCCTGCATATAGGTTTGTAAGCAAGAAAAGCAATTCATGGCAATCAGGAGATGACGCATGGCGTTCGAAATTCCATTTTTTTCAAAAAAGAAAGAGAATTTGTCACCCCAGGAAGCAGGTGCAACGGCAATGCAAGCCACCGGCACCAGCGGGCAACCAAATGAAATTACGGCAGCCGCGACTGGCCTGCGCGAGGCGGTCATCACAGAACGCAGAAAAGGCGCACTCAAGGAAGTCCGCCTGCCACTTATCGGTCACTTGCCAAGACGCCAGCAGGAACGCCTCCTGATGACGCTGCTGTTCTTCTCCATCGCGTTCGGCATTTTCTTTGGCCTGGCGCAGTGGCAGCGCTTTTACATGACGACCTTCCAGTCACAGACTGCAAGCGAACTTCAGCAACAATACCAGAAGCTAAATGCAGCGACCTTGGGAGCCGCACAGGGCAAGCCCGGCGCGATCGACCAACTTGAAACCAGTTACCAGCGCTTCAACAAGCTGCTTGAAACCCTGCGCGTGGTTCAGGTCGGTGAGTTTACCGGCGGTGCGGAAGACTACGGTTACTCGATCTATCAAGCTGACCCTGCCATGCTGGAAACGCGTGAAAAGATTCAGCAAATCTGGATTGCGCCGGATGCTGCCGCTAGTTCAATGCTTGAAATCAAAGATGAGTTGAACAGCTTCAGTTCCTCACTGGCCAAAACAAACCAACTATCAGTCGAAATTCCGAAACAGATTGAACTACTGACGGCAGGTAGCGACAGTGCCGCAGCAGGCCTGCTGCGTTCGCTTGCGCGCCGGCTGGAACGTGGCAAAACCGATCTTGTCACGGCTGAAGGCCTCAACATGGAAATGGTGACATCGCTTTCGCGCGATATCGCCAGCGTACGCAACAACGCAGACAATCTGTTCCAAAGTGGCGAAAAACCACAACGCGACGCAGCCAACAAGCTGCAAAGCCTGCTGCTGCAATACCAGCAGGCGCTCGACGTGATCGTCAGCAACCAGCAAAATATTGCCATCGCCCAGCAGGGTGTGCGTCAGATCCAGACCTATAACGAACCGTTGCGCGAAAACCTGTATGAACTGAAAAACCTGTACTTCGAAGACTCCCACCAGTTGCGCTGGCCATTCTGGATGATGCTGTTGTTCGTCGCTACTTCGCTGCTGATTGTGGCCTCGTTCATGGTGGTTCAGGTGCAAGGCGGTATCGCCGACGCGGCGGAAGCAGAACGGCGCCGAATCGAAGCGGAAGAACAGCGTCTGGAAGCTATCCGACTTGAGGAAGAGGCGCGTGAACTTAATGAACGCAACCAGGCGGCAATTCTGCGTTTGATGAACGAACTGCAGGAGGTAGCGGACGGTGACTTGACCACGCAGGCAACCGTTTCGGAAGACATCACCGGCGCGATCGCAGACTCGATTAACTATACGGTAGAAGAATTGCGAGGTCTGGTCGGCCGCGTCACGGCAACAGCGGAACAGGTGAATGCCGCATCAAGCGATGCACAGCAGATTTCAGTCGGCCTCATCGATGCATCCCAACGGCAGGCACAGGAAATCGAGGAAGCAACGCAGGAGGTTCTGCGCATGGCGGATGACATTAACAATGTTTCCAAGTCCGCCAATGAATCGGCCGAAGTTGCACGTCAATCACTGATGGTGGCATCTCAAGGCGCGGCTGCAGTAGAAAACACCATCAAAGGCATGAATGAAATTCGTGACCAAATTCAGGAAACTGCAAAACGAATCAAGCGTCTTGGTGAGTCTTCGCAGGAAATTGGCGAAATTACCGAGCTGATTTCAGACATTACCGAGCAAACCAACATTCTGGCTCTAAACGCCGCTATCCAGGCTGCATCAGCAGGTGAGGCAGGCAGGGGCTTCTCGGTCGTTGCGGAAGAGGTTCGACGCCTGGCAGAGCGTTCCGCCGAAGCAACCAAGCAGATCGGCGCGCTGGTGCGCACCATTCAGACCGACACGCACGATGCCGTCGCTGCGATGGAAAACTCGACCCAGGGTGTGGTGGAGGGAGCGAAACTGTCAGACGCCGCAGGTGCAGCGCTGGCAGACATCAGCCGAGTTTCAAACCAGCTGGCTGATCTGATTCAGGGAATTTCATCGGCATCCGAACAGCATGCAGCTTCTGCCAATGGTCTGGCTCGCAACATCCAGCACATTCTTGGCATTACCGAACAAACGCAGCAAGGTACGCAGCAGACGGCAACCTCAATTCAACAGCTGTCAAAGCTGGCCGAAGAATTGAAGAATTCCGTGGCGCGTTTCCGTATTTCTGCCTGAAGGGAATTTTTTGAACGATGCGACAGCCTAACGACATTGATGCACACTCAGGCCAGCTTCTGATTTCCAACCGGTGATTCTATGACTCAGTCCTCTCATACGTTGCCAGGAAGCGGCCGGGGAAATTTCGACAGCGGCCCGCTTTCATGGGTAATGGAAGAAATCCGGGAAGCGCTCGGACAGTCGCGCGCAGCACTGTTCGACGCGCTGGCCAAAGGTGATGACGCCGGCACAACCCAGTTGAACCACGCGCTGGCATTCCTGCACCAAGCCCATGGTGCGTTGCAAATCATCGATGTCAACGGTGTAACCATCCTGACCGATGCCATCGAAGACATTTTGCGGCGGATGTCTTCAAAGGACATACCGCTGAATCGCTCCAATGCGACGGTTATCGAACAGGCATATGTTGCCCTCATCGAATACCTGCAGGAGCTGCTCTCCGGCGACGAGCAACAACCATTGCGCCTGTTCCCGTACTATCGGGACTTACAGGAACTGCGCGGTAGTGGACGAATCCATCCGGCAGACCTTTTTTTTCCGGAAATTGAAATTGCGCCAGCAAACATTGGGGCATTGGCCGAGTCGTACGCCCCACCGTCTTCACCCGATTTTGCATCGTTAAGGCGTCGCTTTGAAAAAACGCTGTTGCCGTTGCTTGTGTATCAGGGCGCGCCAGCCGATATCGAAGCAGCTGCCGCACTGCGTGACATCGTTGCCGAAATATTTGCCGCACAAGACAGCTTGAGCGGCCGGGGATTCTGGTTCGCCATGTATGGCTTTGCCGATATGTTGTCGGCAATGACGCAACCCCCAAGCATTTTCGACAAGCAGGTTTGCGGACGCATGAACCGCCAGATCAAATTGCTGGCCGAAGGCTCATCCAGCGTATCGGAAAGATTGCTGGTCGATGCATTGTATTGCCTGTCCTGCGGTGAGCAGAAAGGAGTTGTGGCATCCAAGGTTCGCGAAGCTTTTCAACTCGCCGATGCCATTCCTGCAGATTTAGACCGGAAACGCTATGGTCAGACTGACAGTGTTGCACTGGGGATGGCAAAGGCATCCCTCTCGCAAGCAAAAAACGAATGGAACCGAGTCACAAAAGGAGACGCAAACGCTGCAAAATCCTTTGCAACTGTGCTCCGGCAATTGACTGAAGCAACTGTACGACTCAACACCCCAGCGCTGGAAAAACTTTTTTCTGCCATTGCCTCCGCGTCTGCTCCCGCTGAAAACGGGATGCCAATCAGCGACAATCTGGCGCTCGAAATTGCCACCGGTCTGCTTTTTTCCGAAAACACTCTGATGCAATTGAACCGCTTGCCGGAAGATTTCCCGCAGCGTGTCGACACACTAATTGGCCGCATCAGAATGGTAGCTGACGGCAAGGAACGACCAGCGACTGCTCAGTGGATGGACAGCCTTGCGCAGCAATCGCAGCAACAGCAAACCGTCAGTGTGCTGGCAACCGAAATGGAATCCGGCCTGCGCCATATCGAGCGAATACTCGATGAATACCATATTGACCACACGAAGCATGAGGCACTAGCCGAAATAGATCCACTCCTGCACCAAATTTCCGGCGTCCTTTCGATCCTCGGTCAGGAAGATGCGATGCAGGCGGTATTGCACACGCAATCATTAATCCAGCATTTTCGTGACGCAAACGCCAGCCGGGAAGATAACGCAGCATTCGCATCCATTCCTGAAGCAGTCACGCAAAACATCACAGCGCTCGGATTTTTCGTCGAAATGCTGCCGCAGCATCCAGAAACTGCGCGCAACCGTTTTGTATTCGACCAGGAACAGGGCATATTGCACGCTAATCTGCTGGAAAAGGCTGCCCCACGTCAATCCGTAGTGCGCACTGCCGACGCAGCCTTCGATCCGGTACTGGATATCGAGGAAAATGCGCCGGCACAACCTGCTGCCACCACACAGCCTCCCCCAGCGCAGGCAACGGCAGAAGCACAGCCTGTCAGCGACGAAGAAATCGACGCGGAGTTGCTCGACATTTTCATGTCCGAGGCAGAGGAAGTTCTCGATTTCGTTAAGCAAACCGTTCCTGAAGCACGCAATCACAAGGACGACCACGAACAATTGTCCACGCTGCGCCGTTCATTCCACACCCTCAAGGGCAGCGGACGCATGGTCGGGCTGACAGCCTTTGCCGAAGCAGCCTACAGTATCGAGCAGGTAATGAATCTCTGGCTGGCTGAAGCACGCAGTGGCACACCAGACCTGTTTTCCTTGCTGGACAAGGCCGCACAAGAACTGGGCGAATGGGTTGACGACCTGAAGACTTCAGGTAAATCCGCTCGCACTCCAGTACCGCTGTGCGATGCGGCAGAACGAGTGAAACAGGGCGAGCCGTTCCGATTTGTTGATGCCGCTGTAGCGCCAGCAACCAGCGACAAACAAGGCGAAGCGACTTCCGCACAAACCGAACCAGAGGAAATCGTCAGTGAACCCGATATCTACGATACAGATGTCGGCATTGCTGCCAACGATAAAGCAGATAATGCTGGAACGGTCACTCCTGTCATTAATGATACGCTACCCACAACGCCCCCCCAACAGCTTCGTTCGAACATTATCGAATTTCCTGGCACGACGGTACCGACAACTGTTGAGAGCGACAATATCAAGCGCATCGGAAGTCTAGAGATCAGCGTACCGTTATACAACATTTTTGTAACGGAAGCAGACGATATCTTGCGGTTTTTGGCGCAGGATTTTTCTGAATGGCGGCATGAACCGAGCCGCGCAGTTTCCCAGCGTGCAGTCCAGGCCGTGCATACACTGGCCGGTATTTCTGCCACCGTCGGATTCACAACCTTGCATGATGTAGCGCACGTACTTGAAGTCTGTCTGGAAACACTCGAATACCAGCCGATGGCGCTGTCGGCGTCCGCGTTAGACACTTTGCATTCCTGCGTCGAGCAAATGAAGCAGATGCAGCAGCAAATTGCCATCGGTGAAATGCCTATGGCACAACCGGGACTTATTCAGTCGTTGCGTGGCCTGCAACTGGAAGCGGCAACCCCGGCAGCAACCGCGCCAACTATGGTGGAGGCCGATGTGCAGGAAACCGCACCCGCGTCCGCAACGTCACTGCCCGCAGAAGAACTCTTTGCAGAACGCGCCGCGAGCGAGTCTGTTGCGGATGTTGAAGAGACTGATGACGGTGAAGACGATGACGAAGGTGTGGTGCGACTCCATGACGCACTGGATCCAGATCTATTGCCCGTCTTTATTGACGAAGGCCGCGATCTTTTGCCTCAGATAGGCGAATCCCTGCGCAACTGGCTAAACAATCCGTCTGAAGCCAACTTTGCGCCTGAAATCCTGCGCCATTTGCACACTGCAAAAGGCAGTGCGCGCATGGCGGGCGCCATGGAATTCGGTCAGCATTTGCACATGATGGAAAGTCACATAGAGAAGATCCTGCACACAGGCAATATAACATCGGCAATGCTTGAAGAACTGCAAGCTCGTCATGACCACAGCCTGCAATTGTTCGACTCTCTGTTGCACCCTGAGAAGGAAAAGCCGAAGCCATTCAAACCCGCACAGCAGCAACCAGCAGACGCAACACCGGACGGACAAGTTCTTTCTGCCCCGCTAGCTTCGACGCCGCAGTCGGAACAAATGCACAGTCTGCAAGCAAACGCGCCTATTGCGCAACCCGCGACTGCTGGACCAGTTGCGCGCGTGCGTGTTCGCGCTGACGTTCTGGATCGCCTGGTCAATCAGGCAGGTGAGGTATCGATTGCACGCTCAAAGATCGAGAACGAGGTAGGCTCGTTGCGTCAATCTCTGGCCGATCTGACAGACAACCTTTCCCGTCTGCGTACACAGTTGCGCGAAGTGGAAATCCAGGCCGAGTCGCAGATTGCTTCACGCATGGCCCAGGCAACCGACAGGGAATTCGACCCCCTAGAATTTGACCGTTTCTCCCGTCTGCAGGAACTGACGCGGATGATGACAGAAAGTGTTGACGACGTTGCCTCGATTCAGGACAGCCTGTTACGCACTGTATCTGGTGCAACGTCCGATCTGGAAACGCAAGCGCAATTGACCCGCTCCTTGCAGCAGGATCTGATGCAGGTGCGCATGGTTCCATTTGCCAGCATTGCCGAGCGCCTGTACCAGGTTACACGTCAAACAGCAAAGGAAGTAGACAAACCCGTCAATCTCGACATCCTAGGAACCACTGTCGAAATCGATCGAAGCGTTCTTGAAAGAATGGTGGGCCCACTTGAGCACCTGATACGTAATGCGATCGTTCATGGCATTGAGCCACGCACAGAACGCAAGCCCCTTGGGAAAAGAGAAACAGGCGAACTGATGCTGGAAATCCGACAGGAGGGAAACGAAGTCGTGCTTCGTCTTTCCGACGACGGCAAGGGGCTCGACTGGAATCGGATTAGTGAACGTGCGCAAGCCTTGGGATTGATTTCTTCCGAACGTGTTCTTACGCAATCGGAAATGGAAGATCTGATTTTTCAGAGCGGTTTTTCAACTGCAAATGAAGTCACCACAGTTGCGGGTCGAGGTGTCGGCATGGACGTCGTCCGCTCGGAAACAACGTCGCTAGGCGGACGCATTATTGTGCATAGTGAAACCGGCAAAGGAACGACTTTTACAATTAATTTGCCACTAACGCTGGCTGTTTCATCCGTTGTTTTGCTTTCCGCCGGAGATAAAACCTATGCCATCCCCTCGGTTCTAGTTGAACAGGTGCAGCAATTGCAAACTGCTGCTGTAACTGAGGCAAAACGTGCAGGCGGCATTGCATGGATGGGAGAGCGCATTCCTGTCTATTTCCTATCGGCCTTGCTCGGCGACACCAAATCGGTACCTGCAGAACAGCCACTCACACCAGTCGTCATGCTGAGAAGCGGAAACGATCGTATAGCGCTTCAAGTCGATGAGGTTATAGGCAATCGAGAGGTTGTCGTTAAAAATATCGGGCCTCAGCTTGCGCGGATGATTGGTATCGCAGGAGCAACAGTACTAGGCTCAGGCGATATAGTGCTGATACTGAATCCAGTTCCGCTTGCACATCGCATTCTTTCTGATCGAGGTTTTTCCGCACCAATTATCGACACAACTGTTCCCTTATATGCTGGAAAAGAAAGCACTGGTGCGCAGCCAGAACAGCAAGCTGAGCTTACAACACAACCTACCAATGCAACATCACCAAGCGATATTGCGTTCGTAAGCACTGAACAACCAGCATCGAACTCACACAAGAAGAATATCGTCATGGTAGTGGATGACTCGCTAACTGTGCGTCGTGTAACACAGCGCTTCCTCCAGCGCGAGGGCTATCAAGTCGTGCTGGCAAAGGACGGGATTGATGCTCTGGAAAAATTGCAGGAAGTCCAGCCAGACGTAATGCTGGTGGATATTGAGATGCCGAGGATGGATGGTTTCGACCTGATTCGGAATGTCCGCAGTGACAGTCGTATTTCGAAGACCCCAATCATTATGATTACGTCACGAACAGCCAGCAAGCACAGAAATTATGCGATGGAACTGGGTGCTAACGAATACTACGGCAAGCCATTCCATGAACAACAGTTGCTGGAATCCATCGAAGAGTTTGTCGGCAAGGATGCAATGTCAAAGGCGCCTCATGCTAATTGACCCGCACCCCGATGTTAGTACGGTAATGATGTAGAGTCTGCCCTTAGGAGGCAGGCATGAAAAGCGTTTCACAGAAGAACAAATCATCGACATTTTGAAAGAGGCCGAGGCTGGTATGAAGGTCATGGAGTTGCGCCGCAAGCACGGCATCAGCGACGCCACCTACTACAACTGGAAGGCCAAATTTGGCGGCCTGTCGGTTTCAGACGCACAGTGATTAACGGCGCTAGAAGCAGAGCACCAAGTTGAAACATTTGCTTGCAGGCAAGTCTAAATCGCTCGCCAGCGCGGAGAATCGCCGCTTGCCAACGACCGTTTCGTCGGCAAACAAATTGGCGCTTTGCCCTTGGGGTTCTGCACGCTGCTCTACCTGCTGACATATCCCGGTCACCCAACGCGGCTTTGGCGAGTTTGATGTGGGATTGGGATTTGTTTCAGTGTGTGGAAAGCAAAAACCCCCTCGAAGCGTTTAGCTTGAGGGGGTTTTCAGGATAAGAGCCT
>JAGSYW010000110.1 GCA_018262475.1 Burkholderiaceae bacterium
GGAAATCATTCTGTTGGAAAAAGTTGGCAAACTCGGCAACCTGGGCGACATCGTTCGCGTCAAGGATGGCTATGCACGCAACTTCCTGATCCCGCAAAAAATGGCTCGCCGCGCAACCGAAGCTGCGAAAGCCGAATTCGAGGCACGCCGTGCCGAACTGGAAAAAGCAGCAGCAGAGAAACTGGCCGCAGCCCAGGCTCTGGGCGAAAAACTGGCCGGCATGACGGTTCAGATTCTGCAAAAATCCGGCGTTGACGGCCGTCTGTTCGGCTCGGTCACGAACATCGACATTGCGGATGCGCTTAACAAGCAGGGGTTCGCAGTTGAAAAGTCGCAGGTTCGCCTGCCGCAAGGTCCGTTCAAGACCGTTGGCGATTTCCCGCTGGCTGTTGCATTGCATGCCGACGTGGTAGTCGACATCACCGTTTCGGTACTGGGCGAACACGCTTAATTCCCGCGAACAGGTACAAAAAAATCCCGCAGGTTTGACCCTGCGGGATTTTTTTCGTCTGCTGAATCTGTTAAAAACTGGCAGATTCTGATTTCCCTCCTGCCGGCGCCTGCTCCTTGTCCAGCCTGTCCACCAGCACCGGCACCATGCTCAGCGCCAGCACGCGCGTGGTCACGCTGCCGAGCAAGAAGCGTCCAAGGCCAGTGCGACCGTGCGAACCCATAAAAATAAGATCGCACCCCTGCTTCTGCGCCGCATCAACGATCTGTTCCGCCGGCACGTCCGAAAAAGTGGTGATGCCGGTAGATTTAATTCCAGCCGCCTGCGCCGCATCCTGAATCGGCTTGAGGTGAACTTCGCCCGCCTTCTTCATCGTGCTCTGATATTCTTCTTCGGACGGATACGACGGCGGAATAATTTCAACATAAATCGGATACTGGTATTCCGGCGCGACATAGATCGCAACAACCTCGGACCCGATGCTGGCGGCAAACTTCACCCCCTTGATGGCTGCGGCGGTAGAAACCTCCGAACCGTCTGTGGGAACCAGAACTTTCTTGTACATGATGGTTTCTCCTGGTAAAGGACATCAATGCTGCGTGGATACAGCTTCATCCGGACGGCATGCCGGAAATTATACCGAACGCAAATGCCGCTTCGATAACGAGGGATTTGCGTTCGGTCAGACTTTCGAAACAAATTGAATCAGGTGAGTTCTTCTAGCCGTATCTTGGTCACCTCGCCCAGCACTGTCGGCAATGCATTGATCTTTTCGATCGCCGCCAGCATGTTCTTTTCCTGTGTCTGATGCGTCAGCATGATGATATCGGTTCGGCTTTCGCCTTCTTCCGGCTCGCGCTGAATCATCGCATCAATGGAAATCGTCGCATCAGCCAGAATACGTGCCACGTCGGCCAAGACACCAGGCTGATCCATCACATGCATCCGCAGATAGTAGCTTGTGGTTACTTCGGTCATTGGAAGCACCGGCGTGTTCTCCATCGCGTCCGGCTGGAACGCCAGATAAGGCACGCGGTGCTCCGGATCGGCATTCGCCAAGCGGGTGATATCGACCAGATCGGCAATCACCGCCGACGCAGTCGGCTCTGCGCCTGCGCCCTTGCCGTAATACAGGGTCGAACCAACAGCATCGCCCTGCACCACAACCGCATTCATCGCGCCTTCGACATTCGCGATCAACCGCTTTTCCGGGATCAGCGTCGGATGCACGCGCAATTCGATCCCGTTTGGCATCCGCTTGGTGATGCCCAAAAGCTTAATGCGGTAGCCTAGCTGTTCGGCGTAGCGAATATCTGCCGCTTCGAGTTTGGTGATGCCTTCAACGTAAGCCTTATCGAACTGAACTGGAATGCCGAACGCAATCGCCGACATGATGGTCGCCTTGTGCGCGGCATCCACACCCTCGATATCAAAGGTCGGATCGGCTTCGGCATAACCAAGACGCTGCGCCTCTTTCAGCACGACATCGAAATCCAGCCCCTTGTCGCGCATTTCGGAAAGGATGAAGTTGGTGGTGCCGTTGATAATGCCCGCGATCCACTGGATTCGGTTTGCAGTCAGCCCTTCGCGTAGCGCCTTGATGATCGGTATGCCGCCAGCGACTGCAGCTTCGAACGCGACGATCACGCCTTTTTCCTGTGCCGCTTTGAAGATTTCATTGCCATGTACCGCCAGCAATGCCTTATTCGCAGTCACGACATGCTTGCCATTGGCAATCGCTTTCAGTACCAGATCCTTTGCCACGCCATAACCGCCGATCAGTTCGATGACGATATCGATATCAGGATTGTTCACCAGCAGATCAGCATCACCTACCACCTCGCATTCGCCACGGGTGATTTCCTTCGCACGCTCAATGTTGCGGTCGGCAACCATCGCGATTTGAATGCCGCGACCAGCGCGGCGGGTGATTTCTTCCTGATTGCGGCGCAGCACCTCGTAAGTGCCGCCACCGACAACGCCAATGCCCAGCAGGCCAACTTTGATCGGTTTCATAAACTCCTTTTTCAACTCTTTCAATTCATGCGTGCACAACATCAGGCCAGGCGCAATTCCGGCGCGGATGCGCTGAGAGATGCGCCAGACGTCCCATAACGCCTGCGATAGCTTTCGAGGAAGCGCGCCAGCCGGCCAATCGCATCGGTCAAATCATGCACGTTCGGCAGGAACACCACGCGGAAGTGGTCGGTGTTGGGCCAGTTGAACCCTGTACCCTGAACGATCAGCACCTTTTCCGCTTCGAGCAATTCGTACGCGAACTGCTTGTCGTCGGCAATCGGATACATCTTCGGGTCAAGCCTCGGGAACATGTACAGCGCCGCCTTCGGCTTCACGCAGCTGACACCTGGAATGCTGGTAAGCAGCTTGTGCGCCGCTTCGCGCTGTTCGTACAGACGGCCTCCCGGCATAACCAGATCGTTGATGCTCTGGTAGCCACCGAGCGCAGTCTGGATCGCATACTGCCCCGGAACGTTCGAACACAGACGCATCGACGACAGCATGTTCAGCCCTTCGATGTAATCCTTCGCATGCCGCTTCTCGCCGGAAACGATCATCCAGCCGACGCGGTAACCGCACGAGCGGTAGCTTTTCGAAAGACCGTTCATCGTGATGAACAGCACGTCGTCCGCCAGCGACGCCATCGACGTATGCGTCGCGCCGTCGTACAGCACCTTGTCGTAAATCTCGTCGGCGAACACAATCAGCTGGTTCTGGCGCGCGATCTCGACGATTTGCTTCAGCACCTCGTCCGAATACAGCGCGCCGGTCGGGTTGTTCGGATTAATGACGACAATCGCCTTCGTTTTCGGCGTAACTTTTTTCTTGATGTCGTCGATGTCCGGATTCCAGTCCGCCTGTTCGTCGCAAATGTAATGTACCGGCGTGCCGCCGGACAGCGAAACGGCCGCGGTCCACAGCGGATAGTCTGGCGCCGGCACCAGCACCTCGTCCCCCTCGTTCAGTAGCGCCTGCATGCTCATCACGATCAGTTCGGACGCGCCGTTGCCAATGTAAATATCATCTACCGTCACGCCCGCAATTTTCTTTTCCTGCGTGTACTGCATGATGGCCTTGCGCGGTGCGAACATACCCTTCGAATCGGTGTAGCCAGCCGCATTTTGCATGTTGCGCATCATGTCACGCACAATCTCATCCGGCGGATCGAAACCGAACGGCGCCAGGTTGCCGATGTTCAGCTTGATGATCTTCTGGCCTTCCTCTTCCATCTGCCGTGCTTTCTCCAGCACGGGCCCGCGAATGTCGTAGCAAACATCGTCGAGTTTTTTGGATTTCTGTATCGGTCGCATGGCACAATCTCCCCGGTTCCGTTGCCAAGGCGGCATGCATAAGCGCGCCGCCAAAAGATTCATTCTGACGAAACTAAACCGATTTATCAAGGCATATCGGCAATAACGAACACAAACGCAATCACAATCGACCAATAACCTTCTGGCACACAATGGAAAGGCTACAATGCGGTCACAATATATCAGCATGCTTTTCTGACGATGAAGCTCCAACCTGCCGACCAGAACTCATTCCAGCACCTCACCGCGTGCGACGACAACAGCGTGACGATTAACGGCATGGTGCATGAGAAAAGCCTGATTGTGATGCCGCATGTCGGGCTCGCCGCTTGGCCTGTCACCTCATTTGATGCGCTGACTGCCTCTGATCTGATGCCGCTGGCCGAGGCAGCGCCCGATGTCGTGCTACTAGGCACAGGTCGTCGCCAGCGCTTCGTCCGGCCGGAACTGACTGCTACGCTGTTCGAGCGCCGCATTGGCATCGAGTGCATGGATAACCGCGCAGCGTGCCGCACCTATCATCTGCTATCCACCGAAGGGCGCAAGGTTGCGCTGGCGCTGATATTTGATGCAGAAACATCTGATTATTCAGGGGTATAACCAAAAAATGTTCAGTTCATCCACAACTTCTGCTGTCGCTGAAAAATACACTACCCAGTATATTTACCCCCCCAAACCAGATTCCAGCGCAACAATCCGCTTGCCGACGGCGGAGGTATCATGGCAAGCTAGCGTCTGCAATCATTCAGGAGTAATGCATGTCTGACACCCCTTCAGCAATCGGCCTGACCGTGCCCGAATTCTCCGCACCAATGACAGGCAATGGCACTTTCACTCTTTCCTCTTTTAAAGGCAAAAACGTCGTCCTGTTCTTCTACCCGAAAGACAACACCCCTGGATGCTCCGCCGAAAGCATGACATTCCGCGACCTGTATGCAGAATTCCAGGCGGCGAATACCGAGATATTCGGTGTCAGCCGCGACAGCATCAAATCGCATGAAGGCTTCAAATCCAAACTGGCGATGCCGTTCGAGCTGATTTCCGATGCGAATGAAGACCTCTGCACAATGTTCAACGTACTGCGCGAAAAAACGATGTACGGCAAAAAAGTGCGTGGCATCGAACGCAGCACATTCGTCATCGATGCCAACGGCACGCTGCTCAATGAATGGCGCGACGTGAAAGTGCCCGGCCATGTCGAACAGGTGCTGAAATATGTCACCGCGCTGAAGCAGAATTGAACATTTCCTGAAACCCAACAGTCGAGATTGCGATGCCCCTGCCGAAAATGCCAACCAAACCGGCGACCCTGCTCGCCACCAAGGATTACCCCAAAACGAAAAGCGGCAAGACCGCCAAAGCCGCCAGCAAGACCAGCACGCCCAAAGGCAAGCCTGCAGCCAAACCGGCAACACCTGCCGTGGCAGCTCCCGCTGTAGTGGCGACTCCGACAGCGCAGGCACAGCCCGCGCCTTCGCTGAAAGCAAAATCGAAACCGCTACTGGCGGACAACTCGGCTCCGGCAGCAGTCAAGCAACCGAAAACGAAACTCAAGTCCAGTGCCAGCCGCGCCGCTGACCATGCCGGCACGACCAAGCTGTTCGTGCTTGACACCAACGTGCTGATGCACGACCCGACCTCGCTGTTCCGCTTCGAGGAACACGATATCTTCCTGCCAATGGTCACGCTGGAAGAACTCGACAACCACAAGCGCGGCATGTCCGACGTCGCACGCAATGCGCGTCAGGCTTCGCGCACGCTGGATGCGCTGGCAGCCGACATCGACGAAAATACCATCGATAGCGGCATTCCGCTGTGCAAGCTGGGCAACAAGGAAGCGAAAGGCAACCTGTTCTTCCAAACCAAGCTGCAATTCGGCACGTTGCCAGAAGGCCTGCCAGCCGGGAAGGCTGACAACCAGATTCTGGGCATCGTTCGCGCACTTACCAACGAACAGCCAGGCCGGCTGATCGTGCTGGTGTCAAAAGACATCAATATGCGCATCAAGGCACGCGCACTCGGCCTGCCGGCGGAAGATTACTTCAACGACCAGGTGCTGGAAGACACCGACCTGCTGTATTCCGGTGTAATGCAACTGCCGGACAATTTCTGGGACAAGCACGGCAAGGGCATGGAATCCTGGCAGGAAATGAAAAACGGCGTGAACCGCACCTACTACCGCCTGTCCGGACCGCTGGTGCCGTCGATGCTGATCAACCAGTTCGTCTATCTCGAACCGAAGGATGGCGATGCGCCGTTCTACGCTCAGGTCAGGCAAATCAACGGCAAAACCGCGGTGCTGGAAACACTGCGTGACTACACGCACGCAAAGAACAGCGTCTGGGGCATCACCGCACGCAACCGCGAACAGAATTTCGCTCTCAACCTGCTGATGAACCCGGATTGCGATTTCGTGTCGCTGCTTGGCCAGGCAGGCACCGGCAAAACCTTGCTGGCGCTGGCCGCTGGCTTGGCGCAAGTGCTGGACACCAAACGCTACAACGAAATCATCATCACCCGCGTCACCGTGCCGGTTGGCGACGACATCGGCTTCTTGCCCGGTACCGAGGAAGAAAAGATGTCGCCTTGGATGGGCGCGCTGGACGACAACCTCGAAGTGCTGCACAAGACCGATGCAGAAGGCGGCGATTGGGGACGCGCAGCGACCCAGGATCTGATCCGCTCGCGCATCCGCATCAAGTCGCTGAACTTCATGCGCGGCCGCACCTTTGTCAACAAATTCGTGATCATCGACGAAGCGCAAAATCTGACGCCGAAACAGGTGAAGACGCTGGTCACCCGCGCCGGCCCGGGAACGAAAATCCTCTGTCTGGGCAACATTGCGCAGATCGACACCCCGTACCTGACCGAAGGCTCCAGTGGACT
>JAGSYW010000111.1 GCA_018262475.1 Burkholderiaceae bacterium
TGGCACCATCCAGAAGTGGATAACTCTGAAGTATGCCAGCACGAGCACAATAAAGAAACCGTAGCGCTCAATTTGCGAGAATGAATAGGCCAGCCGGTATGGCAGCAGGCTGACGACGATGCGTCCACCGTCGAGCGGTGGCAGCGGAAACAGGTTAAAGGCGAACAGCACCAGATTGGTCGTTACGCCAGCTGCGGCAACACGCAGCAGATATTCACCCTCGATATGCACCCGGTGCAGAATTACCGACAGCACCAGCCACAGGAATGCCATCAGCAGATTGGCAGCCGGCCCCGCCAGTGCCACCCACGCCATGTCGCGCTTGGGCTTGCGCAGGCGGCCAAAATCTACCGGCACTGGCTTGGCATAACCAAAAATGAACGGACTACCGACAAAAAACAGCAAAGCCGGGATCAGGATAGTGCCGAACGGATCGATGTGCCGAATCGGATTCAGGCTCATGCGCCCCTGCTGGTAAGCGGTCAGGTCGCCAAAATATTTGGCTGCATAAGCGTGCGCCGCCTCATGCAGCGTAATCGCCAGCAGGATCGGTAACGCATAGACGGCGAAAGTGTAGAGCATCTGTTCCATGTGAACGATTTTAGCAGAGGGGGGATGACAGACGTACGCCTCGATCTAGATCGAAAATACGCTCACGATGCACGACCATCATCGTGATTTCAGTTCTTAATTTTTGGGGGTATGTTGCAAAAAAATGCCGATCAGCCATATATTCATTGGTAGTTTAAAAATACTGCCTGGAGTATTTTTTTGGGCGCAAAAATTGAAAATCAGGCAAGGCCGAAAATGCTGGCATCGCCGCGCCCCTGACGCACCAGCGCAGGCTCTTCCGAACTCATGTCGATCACGGTCGTCGGCACCAGGCTGCATGCACCGCCATCAATGACCAGATCGACCTGATTTTTCAAGCGATGGCATATTTCATCCGGATCAGTCAGCGGATCTTCATCGCCGGGCAGAATCAGGGTCGAGCCGAGCAGCGGCTGACCAAGCTCTTCCAGCAATTCGAGCACGATACGGTTGTCCGGTACGCGCAGACCAATAGTCTTGCGCGACGGATGGCTGAGGCGGCGAGGCACTTCCTTCGTCGCCGGCAGAATGAAGGTGAATGACCCAGGGGTGGCCGCTTTCAGCAGCCGGTATTGCCGGTTATCAACTTTCGCATACGATGCCACTTCGCTCAGATCGCGGCACAGCAGCGTCAGGTGATGGCGCTCATCAATGCCGCGAATTTGCCGCAGCCGATCAACGGCGGACTTATCGTCCAGACGGCATACCAGTGCGTAACAGGAATCGGTCGGAATGGCGACAATGCCGCCAGACTTGATGATATCTGCCGCCATCTTGATCGAGCGCGGCTGAGGGTTGTCGGGGTGTATTTGGTAAAACTGGCTCATGGGGCTGCGAAGGGACGGCAGCCGTTTGACCGCCGTCATCATGGAAAACTTCTTATTTTACTCCCTGCAGCGCGGCAATACGTTCCTCAATCGGCGGATGGCTCGAAAACAGCGCAGTAAAGCCTGGGGTATCGCTAATGCCTGCTGCTGCCAAGGATTTGGGCAGTTCACCTGGCTCCAACCCGCCCAGGCGTGCCAGCGCATGAATCATCGGCGTACGACTACCGAGCAATTGCGCCGAGCCGGCATCGGCACGGAATTCGCGCTGACGGGAAAACCAGGCCACGATCATTGACGCAGCAATGCCGAACACGATTTCGCATACAAAAACCGTCACCATGTACCCTACACCAGACGAGCGTTCATTGTTGCTGCGTAGCAGTACCCTGTCCACGACGAAACCCACCAGGCGCGACAGAAACACGACGAAGGTGTTGACCACACCCTGAATCAGCGTCATCGTCACCATGTCGCCATTCGCGATATGGGCGACTTCGTGACCAAGCACAGCCTCAACTTCTTCTTTCGTCATCCCTTCAAGCAGACCAGTCGAAACCGCAACCAGCGCGGAATTCTTGAACGCGCCGGTTGCGAACGCATTCGCCTCGCCGTCATACACTGCCACTTCCGGCATGCCGATGCCGGCACGTTGCGCCAACTGATGCACGGTATTCAGCAGCCACTGTTCGGTCGAATTCACCGGCTGTTCGATCACTCGTGCACCGGTCGACCACTTTGCCATCGGCTTGCTCATTAGCAATGAAATGATGGAACCCGTGAAACCGACCACCAGCGAAAACACCATCAGGCTTCCGAGATTCAGTCCTGAACCATAAAGCATGCGGTTCACGCCAAGTAGTGACAGCACAATTGACATCACCAGCATCACGGCCAGATTGGTCAGGAGAAAAAGAAAGATGCGTTTCATGTATGCCTCTCAAAGGGGGAACGCCCGTCAGATTGGGATGATGGCGAAAAAATCAAGCAATGGCACCGCGCGAAAAGCGTTGCCTGAATATTCAGAGGAAATGCGCGGAAGAATTGTATCGCAAGACAGTGTCTGAACGGCGTCAGAGCCAGTTGTTCCACACAGGAATGAGCCCTTCTGGCAAAGGCGGCAAAGTGCCGATATCAACCCGCGATTCTTCCGGCGAATGGAAATCCGACCCCATGGATGCCTGGAAACCGAAATCCCGCGCGATTCGAGCGTACTTCTGGTATTGATCAACCGTATGGCTGCCTGTCACGACCTCGATCATCGTGCCGCCAAGGTATTTGAATTCCTCGAAGAATGCGCCAAACACCAGATCGCTGAAACGGTAACGCCCAGGATGGGCAATACCCGCAATGCCGCCTGCGTTGCGGATCCACTTCACCGCATCCTCTAGGCTGGCCCAACGGTGCGGCATGTAGCCTGGCTTGCCTTCGACCAGATAGCGGCGGAATGCGTCCTTGATGTCCTGGCAAATTCCAGCGCCGACCAGATGCCTCGCAAAATGCTTGCGCGTGACCAGAAACGGATTGCTGACCATTTTCATCGCACCTTCATAAGCACCAGAAATACCGACATTTTCCAGCAACCGCGACATTTCATGCGCACGTTCGACGCGCCCACTGCGCGTTTCTTCCAGGCCTGCGATCAATTCCTGATTGTTTTCATCAATCCCAAGACCGACAATATGCACGGTCGAGCCGGCCCATGTGGTGGAAATTTCAACACCGGAAATGAATTTGACGCCATAAACATCGGCTGCCTCGCGCGCCTCGGCCACGCCCTGCACTTCATCGTGATCGGTCAACGCCATCACGTGAACGCCATTGGCCTTCGCCCGCGCCACCAGCGCGGTAGGAGAAAGGACGCCATCCGAAATGGTCGAATGACTGTGCAAGTCAACGTTGAGCATGGGTAATGCTGATGTTACCGGCATGGGTAATGCCATTTGCATCGGGAAGTTAACACGCGAGTATTTTACGCTGTCCGCCGTAATTGTGCATGAAAGCAATTTTTGCGGCGACCTCTTATTTCAGCAGAAATTCCTCGGCAATCTGTGCCACCTGCTCAGGCTTATCGTGGTGCAGCATATGGCCTGTGCCGGCAATACGTTTTCTCGTCAGATTAGGAATCGAATTCAGGCGAAGCTCAAACTCGGCGCTGAAGATTTCCTGGCGTTTCAGCCTTGCACGCCTTTCCTCGGCCGTCTCGTCGCTGGACTTGATCGCATTCCAGGAAGACCCAAGCCGTTGCCAGATGTCAGTATATTCGGCCTCCACCCAAAGCGTCGGTGCGGTGATTTCGCTCCAGCATGCCTGTGCCTCTTCGGCTCGGTACAGCAACGGGTTGCTGTTACGGTGCATTGGATCGGCCTGAATCTCCCACAGCCCTTCCGCATTCTGCGCCGCCCAGTTTGCCGACAGAAACACAGCACGCTCGTACTGCAACCGTGGATTGACCTTCTGCAGCAAGTTGATCACCTCTGCCTGTGAAGCAAAAGTTTTCGGCAGCGGCGGATTTAGCAATTGATCCAGCCACATCCGATAGCGCAATGGCGCATCGGTCGACCGCGTCGAAGGCAGGCCATAGCCTTCAAGATTCACCAGCTTGATAATTTTTTCCGGCCTCACGCCAGCATAGATGGTAGATATGTTGCCACCCATGCTATGCCCCAGCAAAAGAATCGGCTTGTCTGGTGAATAATGCCGTACGATGGCATCAAAGTCAGCAATATAATTCGGAAACCAGTAGCTGTGCCCAGGAGCTGATTCTGTCAGGCCGAAACCGCGCCAGTCCGGAACGATGACATGCCATTCGCGCTGCAGGTTATCGACCAGAAACTGGAACGAAGCCGACATATCCATCCAGCCATGCAGCATGAACAGCATGGGCGCATCGGCACTGCCCCAATGCCGGACGTGATAGCGCAAACCACGCACGGAGATGAATTCGGAACGGGAATTTTTTTTCGGAACATAGGATGCTGCCTGCGGCGCTGCACGGGTATTCATGGGAATTTGCCAGAAACGAATGATCTTTCATTTTACCCTTCTGGCCAAACATAAATCTCCTCTCAAAATCAATTCTTCGGCATTTCTTCACGCAATTTTCCGTCTCCAACGGTAAAATCCCGGTTTGCTTTGATTTACCTTACCCGAATATGGCCATTTATCGACTTGGAAATCACACACCTGACATTCACCCCAATGCGTGGATCGCGCCCTCGGCCGACGTCATCGGCAACGTCAGGATTGAGGCCGGCGCTTCCGTCTGGTTTGGCGTCACCATCCGAGCCGACCACGAACGGATCGTGATTGGCGAAAACAGCAATATTCAAGACGGCTCTGTGCTGCACGCCGACCCCGGCTGCCCGCTCCTGATGGGCAAGAATGTCACCGTCGGCCATCAAGCGATGCTGCACGGCTGCAAGATTGGCGATGGCGCAATGGTCGGCATTCGCGCCACCGTGCTCAACGGCGCAGTGATCGGAGAGAACGCGCTGGTCGGCGCCTGCGCACTGGTGACCGAAGGCAAGGAAATGGCATCGAATGCGCTGATCATCGGCTCCCCTGCCCGCGTTGCCAGGACGATGAGCGAAGAAGATGTGCACCGGATGCAGGGCGCCGCCCGCTTTTACATCAAGAACAGCAAACTGTTTGCTGCCGAACTCGAACAGATAGGTTGAATATGAGCGACAAATTGCAGAAATTCCTGTTCGAAAATGCCTCCGTGCGCGGCGAACTGGTCGAAATTTCCGAAACTTGGCAGCAAGTACAGGCACGACACGATTACCCGAAAGCGGTCAAGGCGCTGCTGGGCGAAATGCTGTCGGCGGCAGCGCTGCTGTCAGCCAATCTGAAATTCAACGGCGACAACGCCACGCTGCGGCAACTGGTGCATGAGCATGGCAACGGTCGTTTCGTGATCACGCTCGACCCGCACGAAAAACTGCCTGGGCAGCAGCCTTATCAGGGTGTCGTACCACTCGATGGTGACAATATCGCCACCGTGATCGAAAACTACATGCTGCGCTCGGAACAGCTCGACACGAAAATCTGGCTGGCGGCAAACGACCAAGTGTCGCGCGGTTTGCTGCTGCAAAAACTGCCGGGCGAAGGCGGGGTCGAGGGGCTGGGCCGCGACGATGGACACGAGCTGGAAACGTGGAATCATGTGGTCGTGCTGGCCTCGACACTGAAAAACGAGGAAATGCTGGAAACGGACATTGACACGCTGATGCGGCGGTTGTTCTGGGAAGAAGACATTCGCGTGTTCGATCCGCAGCAACCGCAATTCCGCTGCACCTGCTCGCGCGACAAGGTGGCCGGCATGTTGCAAATGCTGGGCAAGGCAGAAATTGACCACGCGCTGACTGAGCAGGGAAAACTGACCATCCACTGCGACTTTTGTGGCCAGGCCTACGGTTTCGATGCTGTCGATTGCGCACAATTGTTTGCAGTCGACTTTCCGACGGAACGCTCGCTGCCAGCCTCGGATCAACTACATTAATCAAATCGATAAAAAAAGCGCCGGCATGAACGGCGCTTTTTTTTGAGGTTTGTCACCCAGTCAATTTGCACGCTGGCAAATGGTCTGCCCCGGCATCGGAGATTCCGACCAGCGATTCTGGCACAAACGGTAACGCACTTTCTCGCGACAAAACAGTGCGCCCGGACCAGTGCCGCACTCTGCGGCAGCGCGCTGCCGGAACTGCTCATCAATGCTGCTGGCACGCCGCGGCTCGCCCGGCATCGCTTGCGGCGTCGGATAGTGAGGCGTCAGTTCCCTGCGTTGTTCGGTTTTTTTCTTGCGTTCGCGGCCATTCTGCTTGGCAGCTGGTTCATCCTGTTTCAATGGCTGCTCGGCTTGTCCTGCTTGTGCCGCTGACGCGGCCTGGCCAGGTTTGATCGGATTGCCGTAGGGGTCAAGCTCTTCAGCCGGCGTCGAAGCCCCTGCATTCGGCGCTGCTCCTTCCGGTGCTGACGCACTGGCGCTTGCAGCCGATGCAGCCGGCGCTGATGCGACCGCTGCTTTCTCAGGTGCCGGTGCCGCGGCCGGTTTGAACCACATGTACCAGCCAGCGCCGCATGCGCCGGCAACCGCAAGCAATGCAACCACTACGACCACGGCCAGATTGCTGCCGCTCTTTTGTCCGTTGGCTACGGCAGGTGCTGCCGGTGCCGGTTCGCTTGCTGCCATCGGCAAGTCGCCGGACGGCTCGATCCGCTCGGCAGCCGCCGCCACTGGTTCAACTGCTGGTTCGGATGCCGAATCAGCCTTGGTTTGTGCCGCTGCTTCTGTCGATGTGGCTGCATCGGCCACATCGAAACGATAACCACAATCGCCACAAAACTTCGCTTCACTGGTTTTGGGGGCGCTGCATGCAGGGCAAACTGTTTGCTGCACCGGCGCAGACTCCACTTCAGCTGCAGGAGCAACCAGCGGCTGGCCGCACTTGTTGCAGAATTTCGCACCATCCGGATTGGCAGCACTGCATTGAGAACAATTCATGTCATCGCTCCATCAAATGATTCCAGAAAATCGCAGCTTAGTCGACCGAGCCAGTTTTTCCAGCCGGTTTTTACCAATACTTACAAAAACTTTAACGAGTGTCCAGAACTGCAGCGAAAAACCAGCAGAAAATTCTTTGCCCGCCGGTTCCGCTCGAACAGCGGCCATGGTGGAAAAAATATACTCAAAGGTGTATGCCCCCCTCAGAAACATTGGCTTGGTAATAGTATTTGCACTTATACCCTCAAACTTCTCGCACAGGCAGGAGCGGGCCAGCCGCATAGCGAATCGTCAGTCGTCAGCCTGCCACGCCCGTTCGAGCAGGCGTTGCAGTCGTTCTGCTGCAATGCCATCCGTCAACGCAGCCAGGCCGCACAGTCGCTTCACCTTCATTGTCAGCGCTTCATCATCCTGTCCGGACAACGCCGATTGCAGCGCACTCACCTGCATTTGCAGGCGCTCGCGCGCCAGTTCGGGCGGGCTATCGATACCGGCAGCAATTTCCAGCAGCAACAGTTCCTGCGCCAGCTGACTGGCGGCACTTTCCAGCCGGCTGGCATAGGCACGATCTCCAGCTGCCAGCGCAGCATGCGCAGCGTCAAAGCGCGCGCGCATCCGCTTTTCCCATGATGACGCCAGTGGCGGCAGCATTTGCCAATGCGCAGACCAGCCAGCATCAAGCTCGCGTTTTGCCACCACCGCCGCTTCGGCTGCCTGGCACAGTCCGAGTTTTTCCTGCAACACGCGCAATTGCGCCTGCCTTGCAGCTTGCCGTTCCTGCCTTTCCTGCTCCAGCCGGCGTTTTTCTGCATCGGCCGCATCCACCAGTTGCCTGCGGCGAACGAACACTGCATCGCACGCGGCGCAGAAGCGTTGCCATAACTGGCGTTCATCTTGCCGCTCCAGCGGCAGCGCCCTGGCGGATTCCTGCCAGCGCGCCTGCAGTTGCCGCACGCGGTCGGTTGCGCCGCGCACATCCGGATTAATGCGCTCGGCCTCGTCAATCAGGCTTTCTCGCCGCTCGATTTCCCGCTGACGCTGCTCATCCAGCGGCCCGAGCAACTGCTGCAATACTTCGGTGAATTCGGCTTCCAGACGCTTTCGATCACGGCGATCGATCGGTCCAATCTGCTGCCATGATTGCCGTGCAATGAGACAATCGTGCGCAAGCTTCTTCCAATCCGTGCTGCCGACCAGCGCGCGCAAACCTGTCAGCAGGCTTTCCGCCATTTCACGATTATGTTTCCGTTCCTGCGAACGCTTTTGCACATGTTCCGCCACCGGCGCATAGGCGGCATTGCAGGCAGCATCGAACCGCTCCCACAACGCCTTCGATGCCGCGCCAGAAGCAACATCCAGCGCTTTCCATTGCTGACGGAGCTCGCTGATCCTGTTAGCCAATTCGTTCGGCGGCAGTGATTGGCCGAGCAATTCGCCAGCAGCCGCAATCAATTCTTCGCGCGACACATTGCCGCCCCAACGCGCCCAATCCTGCATCCGCTTGAGTTCGGCACGTGCCACAGTCAACCGCGTCATCTGCGCTTCACCAGGCTTGCTGACAGAAAAATCCATCGCCCGCAGTTTCGCATCCTGTTCGATGGCGACATGGAGCAACCCTTCGGCGATCGCCTGCTCCAGCGCGGCCAGCGTCTGCGGGAAATCCGTATTCAGCAAGATCTGCTCTGACTGCGGCTTTGACGACACAGGGTTTGGCAGCGCCAGCATTTGCAGCATCGTATCGAATCGCTGCTGCAGCTGTTCCGCCAGTATCGGTTGTTCGATTTGCGGCAAGCGCTGCCATTCGCGCTTGATCGCTTGACGATCGAGCGATGCTGGTTCCGCCGCTTCCCACGCGGCCAACGCAGTCATTCTGGCCTGGACTATGGTTTTATGCCGTTCCTGTGCAAGCAGTAACTCATGCAGGCGCATGCGTTGTGCTTCGAATTCTGTCAGCAGATGCAGCGGCAGCGCCGACGCCTCAGGCGAGGCGCGATGCTGCGCCATCTCCGCATCCAGCTCAGCCAGTATCTCCTCGTTCGGGATCATCTCCAACTGACGCATTCTCTCCAGCATGCCTATCACGGCACGCTGCAAAGCCGTTTGCGCCGCTAGACGCCCGGCAAGCTGCTCGCGCAAGCGTTCAAAAGATGTTTGCATGGTTTCCGGCAACGCCCCCACCAGTTGCCAGCGCTTGTCCAGTTCGGACACAAGATTCGCCATCAGCGGCGAAGCATCTAGCAGGCGCTGTGCCTCGCCTATGCATTCCCGCGCATGCATTTCGGCCATTTCCTTGCGCCGGAGATCATCCAGCCGAGACTGCATCAGCTTTGCCACGCGTCGGTCGATCTTGCGCATCGCCTGCAAAACCTGCTCAAGCATCGGCTTGCTGACCACATGCTGTGCCGCCTCCAGGCGCGCGTCGGCAAAATGGCAATCTGCAATGAAGGCCACCGCGCCAGCTTCGTCATTGCCGAAACTGCACGCCTGCAGCATCGCCTGCTGCTTGGCCACGCCATCGGATGAAGCGGATGGCGGTTCGGCCTTCGAATCAGATGCTGCCGTTTTTGAAGCTCGCCGCAAGAAAAATTTAAGCATAACTAAATGTTCTGGCCGGAAAAAATTATCCGAAACACGGATCATAGCAACTTGCGAGCCATATCGAACCATTTGCACGAGAAATTTCCACGTTTTTACAGTGATTGACATACCTCAACGCGGCTCTTCGGCCTTCGGATAATGTCACTTTTATTATCTTGTGCCATGTCAATTCATTTTCAGGAGGCGCCGCATGAAACCCAAACAACCACCGACCCCAAGCTTCCAGCCGGGACAGCATTTCCAGTTGATGGATGAAATCGTGCATGATCCTTTGCAGGATTTGGGCAAGCTGGCCGAACCTGCCGTCTGTGGCACCTGCAAGGCCGTATATCACAAGGGACATTGGCAATGGCTGGCATCGCCGCCAAATGCATATCTGGTGCAGTGTCCGGCATGCAAGCGCGTGCAGCAAAAGCTCCCGGCCGGTTACGTGACCATTTCAGGCGAATTTGCACGCAGCCACGAAGCTGAACTGCTGGCGCTGATCCACAATCTCGAAACGCGTGAAAAGCAGGAACATCCGCTCAAGCGCATCATGAACATCGAACATGCTGATGGCGCCATCGAGATCACCACCACCGACATTCACCTTGCACACGGCATCGGCGAAGCGCTGCATCATGCATACAAGGGTGAATTGGAGTCGCATTTCAATGATGCCGAATATCTGCTGCGCGTGCACTGGCAACGCTGAACCACGTTAATAATACTCCGCAGGAACCACCATCGCACTTCAGAAATACTCCCACCAGTATTCCTGAAGTGCGACGGAATATCTAGCGCAAGTAAGCATTTCTCCAGCATACCCCATGTTTCACCGAAGTTATCGCACCTTTTCCGGCTTGAACGGTGCGCGCCGCATGCCGGCAAGGTTAGAATGGCGGCCTGCTGCATCATCCCGATGCCGTCCATGCCCTGTTTACCATGCTGCGACTGACTGAAATCCGCCTGCCGCTCGACCATACCGAAGATGATCTGACCAACGCCATCGCCCGAAAGCTGGCGCTCGCCCAGAGCGAAGTCCTTTGTTACACCATCTACCGCCGTGGTATCGATGCACGCAAGAAAGGCGCGATCCTGTTCGTTTATACGCTGGACGTGACCACCACCACCGATGCCTTGCTGCTGCAAAAGTTTGCGGATGACAAACACGTCAAAGCTGCGCCGGATATGCGCTACCGTTTTGTCGCCATGGCATCCGGCAAGGAAACACAACGTCCGGTTGTGGTTGGCTTCGGCCCATGCGGCATGTTTGCCGCATTGATTCTGGCGCAAAGTGGCTTTCGTCCGATCATCGTCGAACGCGGCAAGAAAGTGCGCGAGCGCACGGCCGACACCTTCGGCTTCTGGCGCCAGCGCAAGCTCAATCCCGAATCTAACGTACAGTTCGGCGAAGGCGGCGCCGGCACCTTTTCCGACGGCAAGCTGCACACGCAAATCAAGGACCCGAAATTCTATGGCCGCAAGGTGCTAACGGAATTCGTGAAAGCCGGCGCGCCGGAGGAAATCCTGTATGTCAGCAAGCCGCACATCGGCACCTTCCGGCTGGTGAAAATGGTTGAGCAGATGCGCGAGGAAATCGAATCGCTAGGCGGCGAATTCCGCTTTGAAAACCGAGTGGACGATATCGAGATCGAGGATGGCGCGGTGAAAAGCGTTACACTGGCCAGCGGCGAGCAGATTGTCACGAATCAGGTAGTGCTGGCGATTGGCCACAGCGCGCGCGACACGTTCGAAATGCTTTACCAGCGCGGCGTGTACATCGAAGCCAAACCATTCTCGGTCGGTTTCCGCATCGAGCACCCGCAATCGATGATCGACGCCTGCCGCCTCGGCCCGAACGCCGGCCACCAGGCGCTGGGCGCAGCCGACTACCATCTGGTGCATCACTGCAAAAACGGTCGTTCGGTCTACAGCTTCTGCATGTGTCCCGGCGGCACCGTGGTCGCGGCCGCATCTGAACCCGGGCGCGTGGTCACCAACGGCATGAGCCAGTATTCGCGCGCCGAACGCAACGCGAACGCGGCGATCGTGGTCGGTATCGAACCGTCCGACTACCCCGGCCATCCGCTAGCCGGCATCGAATTCCAGCGCCAGCTTGAAGCGCGTGCGTTCGAACTCGGCGGCGGCACCTACGACGCACCGGGGCAACTGGTCGGCGATTTCCTCGCTGGCCGCCCGTCGACCGAATTCGGCGCGGTGACTCCGTCATACAAG
>JAGSYW010000112.1 GCA_018262475.1 Burkholderiaceae bacterium
TTCGGCGATGATCGGCGCGGCCACCGTCACTTCCGCCTCCTGCGAGCCGTAGCGGCCGCCGCCGGATACGACCGCCATCAGCCGCAGCGTGCCGTTGAAGTCCGGCACCGGCAGGCTGATCTCGGCCTCGCCGTTCGCGTTCAGCTTCACCGGCCCGCTGAACAGATCGACCAGCTTCACTTTCTTGGGCAGGCTGCGCGTGGTTTTCGGCGTGTTGTCGCCGCCGAATTTCAGCTTGCCGCGCACGCCCGGCATTTTTTCGATCAGCCGGCCATAGACGTCATACTGGTCTGCGCCATAGCGCAGCTTGCCGAAGAAAAAGCCATGCGGATCGGGCGTAGCAAAGCGGGTAATGTTCAGGATGCCGGCATCCACCGCCGACAGCGTGACCATCGACTGCTCGCCTTTTGCTTCCGGCACCTTGACCCGCACTTTCAGCGCCGTTTCCGGCAGCATCTTCTTCGGCGCATCGAGCGCGACCATCAGCTTGCGTTCACCGCGTTCCAGCGGCAGGTGGACGATGCCGAGCGCGCGCGTCGGCGTCACTTTCTCGCCGCTGTTGCCGGGGCGCAGCACCAGCACCGACACGTACAGGTCGTGCCGCTTCCATGCCTTGTCGATCGGGATTGACATCACGTGGCTGCTGCCGCGCACTGCGATGCGCTTGGCCCACAGCGTGCGGTCGCCTTCGACCGTGACCAGCGCCTCACCGGCGTGCGGCGGCGTGATCGTCAGTTGCGCGGTATTGCCTTCCGCATAGGCTGGCTTGTCAAGCTTCAGCGCAACCCGATCCGGGCGGTTGCCCTGGGTTTCGTCGGCGCGCGCGCTCCAGCCGGCATAGAAGCGGTAGCGCAGCATCTTGCCGGTTTCCGGGTCAGAAATCTCCAGCCGGTAGCGGCCGTATTTGACCGGCAGCGTCAGCTTGCCGCGGCCGTTCGCCGGCACATTGACCGTGGCCGTTTGCACCAGTTCGTCGGTTTCGGTAAAGCCGGAGTGCCAGCCGCGCTGATCTTCGAAGCGCCAGTAGTATTGCCGTTCCTCGCGGAACAGGCGCACCGGCAATGCCTGGCCGGCCTTCAGTTCGCCGGACTGGCTAGCGCGCAAGACCTCGAAATCGACATTGCTGTTTTCGCGCACATAATCGCCCGTTGCCAGCGGACGCACGCCGACCATTACCGGCGCCGGCCACCAGGTGCGCTCGATGCTGCGCACGACCGGACGGCCGCCGCTCTCCAGCAGGCTGACAGTGGCGCGCACGGTGAATGGCGAGCGCCGCTTGCTGACGTTGGCCAGATCGACATCGATTTCAGCACCGCCCTTTTCATCCAGCGTTTTTTCCGCCAGTTCCTGCCGCCCCTTGATTGTGTCTTCGGTGCTGTCGCCGAACTCGAATCCGGGCAGTTTCGACGGCAGCGGATTGCGGCTGCGCTCGTGCTGGATCACGCCCAGCAGCCGGTTGCCGGCAGCAGGCGCGCCGTACAGGTAATCGCCTTGCGCCTGAATCCTGAACGGCTTCCCGGAAGACAGCGGCGCATTCGCTGCCGTCAAATCGAGCTTCATCCGTTCCGGCAGGAATTCTTCCACGCCGAAGCTGAACACGGTGGCGGCCACGGTATCGGCAGGATCGGAGCGCAATTCAAGCTTCCAGAAACCGGTTGGCGCATCCGCCGGCACGTCGATGCGGCGGTGGTAGTAACCGCTGTCGTCGGGTTGCCAGGTGGAGGTGAAATGCACCTTGCCATCTGGGCGCTTCAGGATTGCCTGCACCGGCTGCGACGGCACGGGCTGGCCGTCGGCATCGCGCGCCAGCACCGACAGCGTGAAGCTTTCGCCCGGGCGGTACAGGTCGCGGCCTGAATAGGCAAACAGCCGCACCGGCTTGTAGGTGCCGCCGTTGGTATGGTATTCGGACAGATCGAGCGCCGGTTCCTTCAACGCAATCATCGACAGTTGCTGCCCCTTGCGCGCCAGCACGACCTTGGCCTTGTTCGGCCGTTCGGCGAAGCTGGCGCGACCATCGTCGTCGGTTTCGCCGTGCGCGATGGTTTTGCCTTGCGCATCCAGCCACGCAATCTCGACGCCGGGTACCGCTTTGCCGGTAATTAGCGAGCTGACATAGGCATCGGCCGCCTTTTCGAACTGGCGCAGGTGCAGGCCGAGATCGCTGACGTAAAAGTAGGTGGCCTGATAGTCGTAGCGGAAACGGCCAGGCTGGCTCATCACCGCGACGTAAATGCCCGGTTCCTGCAATTCCTTGATATGTTCCACCGGCAGGAAGGTGACGGCGCGTTTGTTCGCGCGCTTTTCTGTCAGGAAGCGGCCGAGATAGACGCTGTCGCTCATCGTGCGCAACGTGTCGAGTTCATAGATGTTGACCGCGCCGCGGAACTTGCGCGAATTGTCCTGATAGGGGCGATCGTCGTCCTCGGCTTCGCCGCGCTTCAATTCAGCCTTGCGCGGTGCGGCGGAAATCACGCTGTCGAGGAATTTTGGCAACTGATCTGGCTTGATGCGCAGGAATTGCACGTCGACTTCCGGCACGTTGACCGTGACCACCGGCAGGCCGCCGTTCTGCTTCGCCGGCAGCACCATGCCGTTGCTGGCGAAATAGAATGCTGGCGCGACCGAAGCGGTCAGGATCGAATAGCTGGCATCGGCTTTCAGTTTGGTGCCGTTTCGCAGCGCCAGTTCGTGGTTGACCTTGATCACATAGCGCGTATCCGGCTTCACGTTGGGGAAAAACAGCATGCGAGGGTTTTCGCCCACGACCCAGGCGCCGGCCACCAACTTGCCGCCTAGTGTGTTCACGTCGATGGCTGCGGTGCTGACTTTCGCGTTCGGATTTTGCAGCGGTCTGTCTTCGCTATCGCCGTCGCCTTCCTGCCGCTCGTCGCTGCCTAGTGCTGGTTTGGCCGCTAACTTTTTGCTGTCGGCCGGCATTTCAAATACCTGGATGTGACGGTCGTAATTGGTGCGCGCATCAAGCGGCTGGCTGAAAGTCAGCGCCAGCGCAGGGCTGCCGTCGAATTCGCGGTGCGATGCCTCGACCAGCACGAATTCGCCGGACAATTCGGTATCGGTGGATTCCTTCAGGGAGAAATAAGCGGCCAGCGCCGCAACGATGGCGACGACGGCAAGCACGACAAAAAACAGATTCTTGCGGCTGACGGGCAGGTTCATCGCGCTCCCCCGAATGCGTTGGAACCTCTGAACGGCTGTTCAAGGGTTCTTTGATGTTGACCAATGTTGGCATTTGCACACTATCGCATTGCCATATGTTCAAGCAAGCGCTATCGCAACGGTGTTTGTCATGCGTCATTTCGGCGCAACAGGTCGAGCACTAGCTACTTGCGGGGAGGTTGAGACGCAAAAAAATACAGGGGGGAGTAATTTCTGGTAGCCACGGAAATTGTTGCGGGGGAGCAGCTTTTCACTGCATACCCCCGCCATTTGGCAGAATTCCCGCGCTGCTAGTGGTGCTCAGCCGGTATTGCGCAGGCCGGCGGCGATGCCGTTGATCGACAGGTGGATGCCGCGGTGCGCGCGCGCATCGATGGTTTCCGGCGTTTGAACGCCTGCCTTGCGGTGACGCTTGATCAGTTCGACCTGCAGGTAGTTCAGCGGGTCGATGTAAGGCAGACGTTGTTTGAGCGAACTGGCTAGCAGAGGATTCCCGACGAGCCGTTCCTTGTTGCCGGTGATTTCATCGATGTAACTGGTGGTCAGCGCAAGTTCAGCCGAGATGCGTTCGAAAATCGAGTTGCGCAGTTTCTTGTCCGGCACGAGTTCGGAATAGCGTGCGGCAATCGCCAGATCGGTTTTCGACAGCACCATGTCCATGTTGGACAGCAGCGTGGCGAAGAACGGCCATTCACGCGCCATCGCTTGCAGCGTGCCGATCTTGCGTTTTCTGGCCTTGTCGTCGCTGCCTTCGAGCCAGGCCGTAATCGCGCTGCCTACTCCATACCAGCCCGGCAGCAGCAGTCGGCATTGTCCCCACGAAAAGCCCCACGGAATGGCGCGCAGGTCTTCAATGCGGCGCGTCGATTTGCGCGATGCCGGACGCGAACCGATGTTGAGTTCGGCAATTTCGGCAATCGGCGTGGCCATGAAGAAATAATCGGTGAAGCCGACGGTTTCATAAACCAGGTTGCGATAAGCTTTGTAGGCGAATTCAGACAGCTTTGCCAGCAAACGTTCATATTCGTCCAGTTTCTTGGCGGACTTGCCTTCGGACGCGTGCGGTGTCAGGCTGGCTTCAAGCGTGCCGGCCACCAGCAGTTCCAGATTGCGCGAGCCGATTTCTGCGTGCGCGTATTTGGAGGCGATGATTTCGCCCTGTTCGGTCAGGCGGATCTGGCCGTTTACCGTTCCCGGCGGCTGCGCCAGGATCGCATCGTAGCTCGGGCCGCCGCCGCGGCCAACAGTGCCGCCGCGGCCGTGGAAAAGGCGCAGCTTGACGCCGACATCGTTGAATACCTTGACCAGCGATTTTTCCGCCTTGTACAGTTCCCAGTTCGAGGTCAGGAAGCCTCCGTCCTTGTTCGAGTCCGAATAGCCGAGCATCACTTCCTGCAGGTCGCCCTGGCGCGCAATCAGCTGGCGCACCAGCGGAATCGCCATCACCTTGCGCATGATTTCCGGCGCGCGCTGCAGGTCGGGGATGGTTTCGAAAAGCGGGATCACCATCAATTCCTGTTCGGCCTGCGTCGGCCCGCTGCACGTGGCGGCGTCATCATCCCATTTTTCATGCAGCAGCCCGGATTCCTTTTGCAGCAGCAGCACTTCGAGCAGATCAGAAACCTGACGGGTGTGCGAAATGATGTAATGGCGGATGGAACGCGCACCGTAGCGGTTGCGGATTTCCTTCGCCGTGCGCATGATCTCGAGTTCGGATGCGGTTTCCTGCGTATAGGTGATGAACGGAGAGTACAGCAGGCGCGGTTGGTTCAGCTCGGCCAGCAGCAGCTTGACTTTGGCATCTTCGTCGAGATCGGCATAGTTATGTTCGACTTTCGCCAGCAAAAACAGTTCGGCCAGCGTGCGTTCGTGAATGTCCGAACTTTGGCGCATGTCCAATGTTGCCAGATGGAAACCGAAGATGTCGGTTGCGCGGCGGATCGTGCCCAGGCGCGGCTGAACCAGCGCTGCGCCCGAGTGGGTTTTGAGCGAATCGATGATCACATCCAGATCGGCCGCGAATTCTGCTGGCGATGCATACGGCTTCCCCGGTGTGACTTCGTGCCGCATGATGTTGTTCGCTCCCAGCGAACGTGCGGTGGCCGCCAGGCGGGCGTAGATGCCGATCAGCGCGCGGCGATAATGCTCGTCAACCCGGTGCGGGGAAGTGTCTGCCGACGCATCGGCCAGCGCCAGCAGTTCCGGGCTGACACCGGACAATAGCGTTGACATCGACAGCTCGGCTCCGAGCGCGTGAATTTCTTCCAGGTAAAAATCGAGAATAACGGAGGACTGGCGCGTCAGCGCCTGGCGCATCGTGTCGGCATTCACGTTAGGGTTGCCGTCGCGGTCGCCGCCAATCCAGCTTCCCATCTGCACATAGGTGGACGACGGGAAAGCACGGCTCTTGTCCTTGGGCGGGAAATGTTCTGCGACTTCATGCTCAATCGTTTCGTACAGCGCCGGAAGTTCATGCAGGAACGTGGTGTGGTAATACGACAGTGCATTGTTGATTTCGTCGGCGACGGTCAGGCGTGAATAGCGCAACATCCGCGTTTGCCACAGCGTGGCGATGCGCGCATACAGTCGCTGCGTGTTCTCGTTGCGCTCCTTTGGCGTTTGCGGCAGATCACGTTCGATCAGCAGACGCGCAATCTCCCGTTCCGCATCCAGCGTGCTCTTGCGCTGCACTTCGGTCGGATGCGCGGTCAAGACCGGCGAGATCAGCGCATCGCTGAAAAACTTGCGGACAGCATCACCCGAAACGCCAGCTTTCTGCAATCTGGTTAGTGCCAGCGCAACGCTGCCCGGTTCCGGCGGCTCTTCATTGATCAGGCGCTCACGGTAGTTGAGGTTCTGGTGCTTGTCCACCGCAATATTAGCCAGGTGCGAGAAATAAGAAAATGCCCGCACGACCGCAATCGTCTGTTCCTTGGTCAGGCTGCGCAGCATCTTGTCGAGTTTGGAGTCGGCCTGTGCGTTCGGATTGCGGCGGAAGTGAATCGCAGTGCGGCGAATGGTTTCGACGATGTTGAAAACTTCTTCGCCTTCCTTTTCACGCAAAACGTCGCCCAGCATCCGGCCTAGCAGCCGGATATCTTCGCGCAGGGGCGCGTCAATATCGTTCGAGGATTTTTTTGCCAGCGGCTTGGTGCCGGAAGGTTTTGTTGCCATGGTTTGCGTTTACAGTAAATGGATATTGATGGATTAAGGATATGGCAAATAAACGACGATGGCTGCGTGCTAAACTGCCAGAAACCATTGGGGGCGGAGCATTCCGCCGTGATGCATGAGTGTAGTGAACCCGACAGTAAAGCGAAAGAGATTCTTTTTGGAAAAAAACACCAGGCGAAAACTGATTATTGCATCGCGCCAGAGCCGCCTCTTGGGATGACAACGCGCGGTGATCAGATACTCGATCGCGCGCTGTCGGAGGTCGGCGGCAAGGGGCTTTTCGTCAAGGAACTGGAGATGGCGCTGGCTGACGGGCGCGCCGACCTGGCGGTGCATTCGCTCAAGGATGTGCCGTTTGCTCTGCCGGATGGTTTCGCGCTGGCGGCGATTCTGGAGCGCGAAGACCCGCGCGATGCATTCATCTCGAATAGCTATGCCAGTCTGGAGGCGATGCCGGATGGCGCAGTGATTGGCACCGGAAGCCTGCGACGGCAGGCTGCGATTGCCGTTCGTTATCCGCATCTGAGCGTGATGCCGCTGCGCGGCAATGTCGATACCCGTCTGGCGAAGCTGGATCGTGGCGAATTCGATGCCATCATCCTCGCAGCTGCCGGGCTGAAACGTCTGGGGCTTGAACAGCGCATTCGTGCTTTCATCGAAACCGATCTGGCGCTGCCGGCTCCCGGACAGGGCGCGCTGGCGGTCGAAATTCGGCATGACCGCGATGATTTACGTGCGCTCTTCGCGCCGCTGAACCATCGTGCCACCGCGCAGGCAGTGACGGCAGAGCGAACTGTTTCGGCGCTGCTAGGCGGCAGTTGCCAGGTTCCGCTGGCGGCACATGCCGATATCGACGGCGAGCGCCTGCGCTTGCGCGCGACGCTGGCAATGCCGGATGGCAGCAGCATCATACGGGCCGAAGCGGAGGGAGCTGCCGCCGAACCTGAAGCGCTGGGGAAAATCGTGGCGGAATCGTTGCTGGCGCAGGGCGGGGGCGGGATGATTTCCTTGTGCGCTGAAAAATCCGGTGGCGATGCCTAAACGAATCATCATTACCCGTCCGCAGGCGCAGGCTGAATTGCTGGCACGCAAGGTGTCGGCACTAGGTTTGGACGCGGTAGTGTTTCCATTGATGGTCATCAGCGAGTTGCCTGATCAGGCGCCATTGCGGGCCATGCTGGCGGATTTGAAACCGTTTGCTCTGGTGGCGTTTGTCGGGCCGAATGCGATCGAGGCCGCGCTGGCGCATCTGGACGGCTGGCCCGCCGGCGTGCCGATTGCGATCATGGGCGATGGCAGCAGGCTGGCGCTGGCCAGGCATGGCATCACCGAGACGAATGCCACCATTTATCGCCCGCATACGCCGGAGCGGGCCGATTCGGAATCGCTGCTGGCGGCGCTGGATTTGCCGGCATTGTGCGGCAAAAAGGCATTGATCATCCGCGGTGAAACCGGGCGCGAGCTGCTGGCAGATGCGTTGCGTGCTGCTGGCGTTGCCGTGAGCCAGGTGGCTGCCTACCGTCGCACCGCGCCGGTGCTGGATCAGGCATTGCGCTTGCGGCTGCTCGAATTGCTGGCATCGGACAGTGCCTGGGTGCTGACCAGTTCCGAAGCTGTGCGCAACCTGGTACAAATTACATCCGATTTGGCTGGCAAAGTTGCTGTCGCAAATTTGCAACAGCAACGCCTGATTGTTTCCCACATGCGCATTGCCGAGAATGCGCAGGCACTTGGTTTTGCGAATGTCATTTGCGCCGGTTCAAGCGACGAACATTTGCTGGCTGCGATACAATCCTCTCTATGAGCGAACTTCCAAATTCTTCCGAACAGGCGCAGGTTTCAAGTGGGCAGCCATCGTCCACCGGGGCAGTGGCGCAGCAAGACAAGAAACAGAAACTATGGCATAAGATGACGGCTGCAGCCTGCGTAGCGCTGGGGCTGTTGCTGCTGCTGCAGTGGTGGAGTTCCTATTCCGAAATCGGGTCATTGCGCGAAGAGCTTGCGCGCCGGTTGCAGGTTGGCGACAGCACCAATAGCGAAACCAAGCAGCTGGCCAGTTCGGCGCAGGAAGGCCTCAAGGATTTGCAGGCCAAGGTCGTAGTGCTGGAGGCGAAGCAGGCTGAAACGCAGAGCCAGCAACTGGCATTGGCGCAAATGTATCAGGACATGTTGAAAAACCGCGACGAATGGGCGCTGGCCGAAGTCGAGCAGGTGCTGTCCACTGCGGCGCAGCAGTTGCAATTGTCCGGTAATGTACAAGGCGCATTGATCGCGCTGCAAAATGCGGACCGTAGCCTGGCGCGGCTCGATCGGCCGCAATTCGTGCCGATTCGGCGTGCCATTGCAAGGGATATCGACAAGTTGCGGGCGCTGCCTAACGTGGATGTGACCGGCATCGCCTTGCGTCTGGACAGTGTCATCATCCAGATCGACAAATTGCCGCTGTATGCAGATGAAAAACCGGTGGTGGCTGCCGTTCAGCCGAAAGTGCGGGCGGCAGAGCGTCCCAAGGCGGATGACCGTGCCGCTGCCGAGAAACCGGAGCGAAGCGGGGGGGCGGCAGAGTGGTGGCAAAGCATGCAGAACAAGTGGCAAAGCCTATCGAGTGAAATGTGGGGTGAATTCAGGCAACTGATACGCGTGCGCAGCGTCGATGAACCGGATGCGCTGATGCTGTCGCCAAACCAGGCATATTTCGTCCGCGAAAACATGAAGCTGCGGCTGCTGAACGCACGCATGGCGCTGCTATCGCGCAACGAGGCGACCTTCCGCAGCGACATCGTCGCGGCGCAGGATGCGATTGGCAAGTATTTCGACACGCTGGCCAAGCAGACGCAAGCGGTGCAGGCATTGCTGAAGCAGGTGCAGAGCAGCGATCTGGTGATTCAAATGCCGGCGCTGGAAAGCCTGAACGCGATCAACAGCTACAAGAGCAAGGGCTGACGGCGATGCGTATTTTTCTCTGGCTTATCGCCTTGTTCGTGGCGGCAACCGGTCTCGCGGTGACCGCGCGCTTCAATGTCGGCAACGTGGTGCTGTTCTATCCTCCATACCGTATCGATTTGTCACTGAACCTGTTCATCCTGCTGGCGCTTGTGGCGTTTTTGCTGCTGTACGCGCTGATCCGCACGGTGCGCAATGCGCGCAAGATGCCGGATCGGGTTGCCAGTTATCGGCAGCAAAAGAGTGAACGGGATGGCAATCAGGCCTTGCGCGATGCTTTGAAGGCGCTGTATGAAGGTCGCTTTGTGCAGGCGGAAAAGGCGGCCGCGCGCGCGGAGGTGGTGCACGAGAATGCCGGCTGTGCCGCGCTGATTGGCGCGCGGGCCGCGCATGCAATGCGCCAGCACGATCGGCGCGATGCCTGGCTGGCGAAAATTGGGAGTGACAATGCTTTCCGCACTGCGCGGCTGATATCGGCGATAGAACTTCTGGTGGACGATCACCAGACCAAGGCGGCGCTAAAAGTGATCGACGAGCTCAATGCGACCGGCACGCGGCATATTCATGCGCAACGCTGGGCGTTGAAGGCAAACCAGCAGGCCAGGAACTGGGACGAAGTGCTGCGCCTGGTCAGAACGCTCGACAATCACAAGGCGATTCATCCGGCGCTGTCTGCGCGCCTGCGCGAACTCGCCTACGAAGATTTGCTGTCCGCACATCCGCATGATGCCGAATCGATTCGCCGCGTGTGGCAGAAAATCCCGTCGGATGATCGCAAGCGTCCGTATGTTGCCGTGCGCGCCGCGAATGCATTCAACAAGGTCGGCCTGCATGATAATGCGCGCCAACTGGTCGTGCGGGCGCTGAGTGAAGAGTGGGATGAGCGCCTGCTGCGCGTCTTCCGCGATTCGGCTGCAGATGAAGGTTCTCCGGCGCTGCTGGAGCAGATAGAGCAGTCCGAAGAGTGGCTGAACCGGCGGCCAGCCGATCATGAGCTGGCGCTGACGCTGGGTTCACTGTGCCTGAAGCAAAAGCTTTGGGGCAAGGCGCAGCGCCATCTGGAGCAGGCGCTCTTGGGAGAAACCGACACCGATCTGGCGCGTGAAGCGCATTTCCGTCTGGCGCTGCTGCATGAATCATTAAAACAGCCGGAGCAGGCGGCAAAGCATTACCGCGAGTGTGCGTTACTGTCGCGTCCGTGAATCTCAACGCTGCGGACTGCAGTCGGTTGGTGTGCATCATTTCAACCAGTAGTAACAAGTAGTAAATACCCATGACCCTTCCCAAACGCATAGTCAGTATTGCGCCGATGCTGGACTGGACAGATAGGCATTGCCGGATGTTTCACCGGCAGATCACGCGCCATACCTGGCTGTATACCGAAATGGTGACCACCGGCGCATTGCTGCATGGCGATGTCGAGCGCCATCTGAATTTCAATGACGCCGAGCATCCGGTCGCGTTGCAACTGGGCGGCAGCGAACCGGCAGAATTGGCATTGTGCGCCAAGCTTGGCCAGCAATGGGGCTACGATGAAATCAACCTGAACTGCGGCTGTCCGTCGGAACGGGTGCAGAAAGGCGCGTTTGGCGCCTGCCTGATGAATGAATCGAACCTGGTGGCCGATTGCGTCAAGGCGATGCGCGATGCGGTGTCGATTGATGTCACCGTCAAGCACCGGATCGGCATCGACCAGAATGAAAGCTACGATTTCGTACGCGATTTCATCGGCCAAGTGGCGCAAGCCGGTTGCAGCACGTTCATCGTCCACGCCAGGAATGCGATCCTGAAGGGGCTAAGCCCGAAGGAGAACCGCGAGATTCCGCCGCTGCGCTATGAAGTGGCCTACCGGCTCAAGCGCGATTTTCCGCAACTCGAAATTCTGCTCAATGGCGGAATCACCACGCTGGAGCAGATCGATGCGCATTTGCAGCAGCTCGACGGCGTGATGATCGGGCGCGAGGCTTATCACAATCCCTATCTGATGGCGACCTTTGATTCGCGCTATTACGGCGATCAGGCCGCGCCGAAAACGCGGCTGGAAGTGGTGCAGGCGATGCTGCCGTACATCCGCGACCAGCTGGCGCGCTATGGCGCGGCGGCAGGTGGCGGGCTGAGGCTGAACAGCATCACGCGCCACATGCTCGGGCTGGTCAATGGTTTGCCTGGCGCACGTGCATTCAGGCAGATGCTGTCCGATCCAAAGAAACTGGCGGCCGGCGAGCCGGAAGTGCTGCTGGAAGCGTTTGCGAAATTGCGTTGAATGCTCCCAGTTTTGACTCGCTGTTCTGCTGTGCTTTGCGTACAATGTTCGCTAGCTCTGTGTTGCGCGATGTGAGTTAGCAGCTCATCGCAGCATCCGTTTGAAGTTCGGTGATTTCTTGGGGGAAGCATGGAAGAAAACGGTCGCAAGCAGAAATGGATCATGTGGACCTGGGTGCTGGCGATCGCCGTTACGGCGATATTTTTTGCGTCATACCGGGATTCGCAACAAGTCGAGCAATTATCGTACAGCGATTTTCTGCAGCAGCTCGAAGCAAAAAACATCAATGAAGTTTTTATCCAGCATGACGTTATCCGCGGCGAATTTATCAAGCCGGGAGCGGAGGGCAGGAAGCGTTTTATCGTTACGCGGGTAGACGGCCGGATCGCAGAGTTGCTGGCGAAACACCATGTGAAATTTAGCGGAGTGGCGGAAAGTTCGCTGCTGAGGGATCTTCTGGGCTGGATAATCCCTGTGTTGTTGTTTGGTGGTTTCTGGGTGTTTTTCATGCGCCGGATGTCGGAGCAAGGCGGCGGGGGCGGTCTGGGTGGCGGGTTCATGTCGTTCGGCAAAAGCAACGCGAAGGTGTATGTTGAAA
>JAGSYW010000032.1 GCA_018262475.1 Burkholderiaceae bacterium
GTACGTCATGCCCAACTCGCGCGTTGCGGCATTGATACGGGTGATCCACAGTGCGCGGAATACGCGTTTCTTGTTGCGGCGATCACGGTATGCATACTGTCCAGCGCGCATCACCGCCTGTTTGGCAACGCGATACACATTGCCGCGGCGACCGCGATAGCCTTTGGCTTGAACCAGAACTTTTTTATGACGGGCCCGTGCGGTAACCCCACGTTTTACTCTAGGCATGTTTTCTCCTTGATGGTGAGGTTAAGCGGACGGCATCATCCGCATTACAGATGCCACGTCGCTCTCATGCACGTTCGTGGCGCCACGCAGCTGGCGTTTCATCTTGGTGGATTTCTTCGTCAGGATGTGACGTTTGAAGGCTTGACCGCACTTGACGGTGCCACCCGGACGCACACGAAAACGCTTTTTCGCTGCGCTCTTGGTTTTCATTTTTGGCATAACTATACAAGCCCTTGCGGGCTTCTCCTTTTTATATGATTGCAGGTGGCAGCCACTCGCTGCTCTTGGATGCCTGCACTCACTTGTTTGGCAGCAGAATTTTTCTGCCGCTTTTGTGCCAACCGCCCGTTTCCGAGCCATCGACGCAAATCCTATTTTTTCTTCTTCGGCGCCATTACCATTACCATCTGACGCCCCTCCAGCTTCGGAAACTGCTCAACCTGCCCCAACGCCTCAAGGTCTTCCTTCAACCGCTCCAACATGCGCATGCCAATATCCTGGTGCGCCATCTCGCGACCGCGAAAACGCAGCGTGATCTTGCACTTATCCCCCTCTTCGAGGAACTTAACGATATTGCGCAGCTTGATATTGTAATCGCCATCATCGGTACCAGGCCGGAACTTGATTTCCTTGACCTGGATGACCTTCTGCTTCAGCTTCGCCTCGTGCGCCTTCTTCTGCTCCTGGTACTTGAATTTGCCGTAATCCATCAGTCGGCAAACCGGCGGACTTGCGTTCGGCGCAATCTCGACCAGATCCACATTGGCCTCTTCTGCCATACGGAAGGCTTCGGTCAGATTGACGATGCCAATCGGCTCGTTATCGACCCCAATCAGACGCACTTCTGCGACCGTTATCTCGCCATTAATGCGATGCGACTTATCAGTAGCTATGTCGTTTCCTTTACAAAGATTAACCGTGCAATCGGCACCAGGCCTCATCAGGCCTTGGCCGCCACTTCATCCTTGAGGCGTTTTACCAGATCATCAAGCGACATCACGCCCAGATCCTGGTTGCCCCGCGCACGCACGGCGACGGTATTCGCTTCCCTCTCCTTGTCGCCCACCACAATCAAATACGGCAGGCGCTGCATGGAGTGGTCGCGTATTTTATAGGTAATTTTCTCGTTGCGCAAATCGGCCCTTGCCCTAAACCCTTGTTTTTTCAGGTTTTGCGCAACACTTTGTGCGTATTCCGCCTGCGCATCGGAGATATTCATGACAACAACCTGCTCCGGTGCCAGCCACAACGGCAGCGAACCGGCATGGTTTTCGATCAGCATACCGATGAAACGCTCAAGCGAACCGAGAATCGCGCGATGCAGCATCACCGGGATCTTGCGGCTGTTGTCTTCCGCCACATATTCGGCACCGAGGCGCACCGGCATCGAAAAATCTGCCTGAATCGTGCCGCACTGCCAAGTCCGGCCAATCGCATCCTTCAAGGTATATTCGATCTTCGGCCCGTAGAAAGCTCCTTCGCCGGGAGAAATTTCGTATTCGCAGCCCGAACGCTTGAGCGATTCAATCAGCGCATTTTCCGCCTTGTCCCACACCTCATCCGATCCAACACGGTTTTCCGGCCGCGTCGCCACCTTGTAGATGATGTCCTTGAAGCCGAAATCCGCGTAGACTTTTTGCAACAGCGCCGTGAACGCCACACACTCATCCAGAATCTGATCTTCGGTGCAGAAGATATGACCATCGTCTTGCGTGAAGCCACGCACGCGCATCATGCCGTGCAGAGAACCGGACGGTTCATTGCGGTGGCATGCACCGAACTCGCCGTAGCGCAGCGGCAAATCACGGTACGAATGCAGGTTGGCGCGGAAAATCTGCACATGCCCAGGGCAGTTCATCGGCTTGACCGCATACACACGGTTTTCCGACTCGGTGGTGAACATATTTTCCTTGTAGTTCTCCCAGTGGCCGGATTTTTCCCATAGACTACGATCAATGATCTGCGGCGCCTTCACTTCGAGGTAACCGTTATCCTGATAAACCTGACGCATGTACTGCTCGACCTGCTGCCAAATGGTCCAGCCCTTCGGGTGCCAGAAAATCAGCCCCGGCGCCTCATCCTGAAAGTGGAACAGATCGAGCGCTCGGCCGATACGGCGGTGATCGCGTTTTTCCGCCTCCTCCAGCATCGTCAGATATGCATCCTGATCTTCCTTCTTTGCCCAAGCCGTGCCATACACGCGCTGCAGCATCTCATTGTTCGAATCGCCGCGCCAGTATGCGCCTGCCAGACGCATCAGCTTGAACACTCGCAGCTTGCCGTTGCTCGGCACGTGCGGGCCGCGGCACAGATCGGTGAACGCGCCGCTGGTGTACAGCGAAACATCCTGACCGGCTGGAATAGCCTCAATCAGTTCCGCCTTGTATTTCTCGCCAATCGACTTGAAGTAAGCAACTGCATCGTCGCGCGACACCACCTTGCGCATCAACTGCTCGTCTTTCTTCGCCAGCTCGACCATCTTTTTCTCGATCGCAGCCATGTCTTCCGGCGTGAACGGGCGTTTGTACGAAAAATCGTAATAGAAACCGTTTTCGATCGCCGGACCGATGGTTACTTGCGCATCGGGAAACAGCTCCTTGACCGCATACGCCATCAAGTGCGCAGTCGAGTGCCGAATCAATTCAAGGCCATCAGCATCGCGATCAGTCACAATCGACAGTTCAACATCATGCTCGATCAGATGCGAGGTATCGACCAGCTTGCCGTCAACCTTGCCGGCTAGCGCCGCTTTTGCCAGCCCCGCACCAATACTAGCGGCGACTTGCGCGACCGTAACCGGCGCATCGAACTGGCGCTTGGAACCATCAGGAAGCTGGACTGAAACCATTATGACCCCCGTTGTTGCGCCATTTGCCCGGCGCCTAAATCAGACTGCAAAAAGTATGGACGAAAAAAAACGCGGACCAGCCGCGCCTCTTCAACAACAAACAAAAAAGTACCCGACCGGCGTCACTCACATATACTGCTGGACGTTCGCGGTGTCATAACCGGGCTACCTTTCTCGCTCTTACATTAACATTTTTTGACTACCAGATAAATCTGGTAGGCGCGATTGGACTCGAACCAACGACCCCCACCATGTCAAGGTGGTGCTCTAACCAGCTGAGCTACGCGCCTAAAGAAGAAGAATTATAGCAGAAGAATTGCCGTGATTGGAAGCCCCCGTGCCAGGGTGTGCAAAATACATGTCGCGCCTGCTATGATTTTCCTATGCACGCATTCAATTACAAATGGTTTCTGTTCGGTCTGTTCTGCCTATTGCTGGCGATGCAGCCAGCCGCAGCCTGGAACAGAAACGGCCATGCGGCCATTGCCACCATCGCTGAAGCCAACCTGACGCCAGCCGCACGTGCGCAGGTGAAACATTTGCTGCAGGGCGATCTGGATGCGCGCGACAAACCATCCGGCCGTACCACGCTGGCCGATGTTGCTTCGTGGCCGGACGAGATCCGCCGCATCGATCAGGAAAACCGATACCGTGGGTGGCACACCCGCGGCAATCCGGTATGCGCAAGCAAGCTCGGAACCTGCTGGATAGGCCGTTGCGTCGATCGTAACCTGTTGCGCTATGCGGCTCTACTGAAAGATCGGCAAGCAGGCAAGCGCGAACGCAACGAGGCACTGAAATGGATTGTGCATCTGGTTGGCGATTTGCATGCGCCGCTTCATTCTGGCAGCAATCGCGATGCGGCAGGCAATGTTCCTGCCACATTGACAACCACCATGCCGCCACGCGAATCCACGCTGCATTCGCTATGGGATATCGAACTGGTCGATGCCGCCCTCAAACAAGGGCCGGTTATCGCAAGCCTGAACACCACTGACAAACTGCCGCCAACGGCCATCAGGCAATGGATGCTTGAATCGCGCGAAATATCCTTCAGACATGTATACAGCCCGTTGCCTGGCTTTAGTTGCAGCGACGACGCCGGGCCTTACCTGCTCGACCATGCGTATCAGGAGCAGGCTGTGCCGGTCATCCGCGAGCAAATCCGGCGTGCAGGCCTGCGTCTGGCACAACTGCTGAACGAACTGCTGGATTGACGCAGCAGCTAACCCACCCCACTGCATTATCAGGCTGCGGCTGCAAATTCCATCCGCAAGACATTCCGGCCATCTTCACGCCGGTAGCTGACGCAGTCTGTCATCACACGAATGAAATGGATTCCCAACCCGCCTATCGGACGCTCGATTATATCGAGTGTGATATCCGGTTCTGGCAGCGACAGCACATCAAACGGACTGCCCCAATCAGCAATTTCCAGCACGAAGCTTCCACCCTCCCGCCCGCAGGCAACTTCCACCTCGCCGCTACTGTCTGGATACGCATATCTGCAAATATTGACGAATGCTTCCTCCAACGCCAGCAACGCGCCAAACTGCTTGCCCTCGTCCAAGCCGAAACGGCCGGCACAAGCCTCGACAAACGCATTCGCGTCGGCCAAGCGCTCGACCATAGCAGGATAGCGTGTCACGTCGAGTTTCATACTGGTTCAGGATAGCGTTTCCAATGCAGCAGCCACCGACTCATCCATGCCGAAAAGAGCATTGAAGCCGGAAATGGCGAATACTTCCTTGACCGCGCCTTTTACGTTCGCAAAACGAACCTGACCGCCTTTTGTTTTCAGCAACTTCGCCATCACCAGCAGTCCGCGCAAGCCCGCGCTGCTGATGTATGACAGCCCGTCGAAATCGACCACAAAACGGCTGTCACCGCCATTGACCAGTTCCTGCACCCTTCGCTCATATTCCGGCGCCGTGACTGCATCTAGTCTGCCGGCCAGCGTGATGACCGTTGCGTTCGCTTCTTTTCTGGCCTGAAAATCCATGCCCATCTCCTCGCCGTTATTTATCAAGTTTTTTCATCACCGCGATCAACTTGCCTTTGCCATCGGCCTGTTGATAACTTAAGCTATCAGTCATGCTCTTGATGATGGTCAGCCCCAGTTCATCCGGCATCTGTTCGCCTTCCAGCGGGTTAGCCATTTCACCTGCGCTTTCGCAGATAATTTCAACCGTTTCGCTCTTTTCCGAATAGGCGACTTTCACTTCAAGCGCTGTCCTGCCCAGATACGGCGTGTAAATCTGCAGCAACTCCTCTATCAGCAACAGCAGGTTCTGCCGCATTGCCCTTGGCAGATACTGTTTTTCACAGAACGCCTCGATTTCTGCATTCATTGCATACAGATCGTAATCGAGCGAAGCGATGCTGAACGAAACGCTGCGGATCCGATTGACAAAAGTTCTGGTCTTTTCGCGCTGCGGATTGTCGAAAATCTGTTCCGGCGGCCCCATTTCATAGACAACGCCCTCATCCATGTATAACACCCGATCGGAAACATCCTTCGCCAATCCCATTTCGTGCGTCACGATGGCCATCGTCATGCCGTCTCGCGCCAGCCGGCGAATGACCGACAGCACCTCACTGACCATCGTCGGATCAAGAGCGGACGTCGGCTCGTCGAACAGGATGATTTCCGGCTCCATCGCCAAGCAACGCGCAATCGCCACCCGCTGCTTCTGTCCGCCGGAAAGCTCGTCCGGGAAATTCCCTGCCTTCTCGGCCACGCCCACCAGCCGCAACATTTCCAGCGCTTTCCGCTCGGCATCCGCACGGCTCACACCAAGAAGACGCATCGGACCGATGGTCAGGTTCTCCATCACGGACAGATGCGAAAACAGGTTGAACGACTGGAACACCATGTTCGCCTTCTGGCGAATCTTCGGCAGATCCACATTCTTGTCCATGATGTTCACGCCACCGATCTGGATGCTGCCCCCGCTCGGCTGTTCCAGCAGATTCAGGCAACGCAGCAACGTGCTCTTGCCGGTACCGGACGGGCCGATGATCGAAATGACTTCCCCCTTGTGAATCTCGACCGTGACGTCTTTCAGCACCGTCAGATCGCCATATTTCTTTGACAGATGTTCGACCTTGATCATGCTTTCCCCGCCTGTTTGCGTTTGCGTTTCGGATCCGTGCGCCGTTCCATGTATTCAAGCGACTGCGTCAACATCCACGAAATCAGGAAATACAAAATTGCCACCATCACCAGCGGGAAAAATGCATCGAAGGTACGGCTGCGGATGATATCGCTGGCCTTGGTCAAATCCTGCACTGCGATGTAACCGACGATCGAGGTCATCTTGACCAGCGAAATGAACTCGCCCTTGTATACCGGCAGGATTTGCCGTACAGCCTGCGGCAGCACGATATGGCGGAAGGTATTCACTTTCGTGAACCCCATTGCAATGCCTGCCTCGGTCTGGCCCTTGTCGACGCCTTCAATGCCAGTCCTGAAAATTTCAGCCGCATAGGCGGCAAAATTCATCCCGAAAGCGATCACGGCAACCAGCACCGGATTGATGTCCACCGAAGCGAACACCACATAGAAAATCAGCATCAGCAGCACCAGAACCGGGGTGCCTCGCAGCAATGAAATGTACCAGCCGGCCGGAATATTCAGCACCGCCTTGCTCGACATCCGCATGAAGCACACCAGCGCGCCAAGCGCCGTGCCAAAAATCGAAGACAGGATGGCGATCAGCACCGTCACCTTCAACCCATCGATAATCAGCAGATAGCGGTTTTCCTGAATGATGTTGCTATGGAAGCTCTTTGTCACGCCGCTGAAGAATGAATCATCTTCCGGCTTTGCGACCGCGGCCGCATCCTTGCTGACGATATTCTTTTTCAGCGCAAAAATGTTCGACCCCATTTCGTAGTACACATCCGAGAACGCGATCTGTTTCTGTCGTTCCTCTGTCAGCATCAGCGTGCTGGCAATCATGTCGATCTTGTTGGTTGAAACGGCAGCAATCAGACTGCCGAACTCCATGTCGGAAAATTTGATTTCCTTGCCAATATGCGCCGCAAACCGCTGCGACAGTTCGATATCAAACCCTATCAGCTTGCCATCTTTGATCACGGTGAACGGCAAGCCCTTGTCACTCACCGTGCCGACCACCAGCACTCCATTCGTCTTCGACGAGGCAATGGCCGGCATGGCAGTATTGCCCTGTTTGATCCAGCGGTTGACCATGTCGTCATAAACGCCGTTCTGCTTGATCTGCTTGAGGAAATCATTGAACTGTTCGCGCAGTTGGTCGTTGCCCTTATTGAATCCCATGCCAATCGGCACCGCATACAGCGAATCACCGACCAACCCCAGTTCATCGTCGTTGCGCAGCACTTCCAGCAAGGTTTCCCGAGTGTAGAACGATGCATCAACCTTGCCGGACTTGACCGCCAGCACCATATCGGAAGGCGACTTGTATTGCAGGATGGTGGCATCCGGATAGTGCTTCATCGCATAGGTGTCGTGTACCGAACCAAGCAACACCCCCAAGCGTTTGCCCTTCAAGTCAGCCGACGATGTCAGCTTGACGGAACTGGTGTTTGCCGAACCGACTGTTTCCGCAGGTTTGTTACCCCCCCCGCCAACCGGTTCACCCTTTCTGACCAGCACCGAAATATCGTTCTCAATATAAGGCAGGGAGAAATTCACCAGTTTCTTGCGCTCGTCGGTGACGTTGAAGTTCGAAAGCGCAAGATCAATTTTTCCTGCTTGCAACGCAGGAATCAGCGCCTCGAAATGCATGTCAGTCACATCGACCCGCTTGCCCAGTTTCTCGCCAATCAAGTTCGCCAGTTCTATGTCTAGACCTATGATGCGGCCATTGGCCTGATACGAAAAAGGTTCGTAGATCGCGTAGGTTCCAATACGAAGCACGCCACGCTTGCCCGCCGGTTCTCTCTTCGTGGGCGGCAACTGCCGAGATGCAGAGTCTTTTGAATCGACCCATTTCTGCCTCAAGCGCTGCAGCGAGCCATCCTTCTTCAAGGCCTCCAGCGCTCTGTTTACTTCGTCGAGCAAAGCCGTGTTTTCCTTGCCAATCGCTGCCGCCACCTCCAATTTCGCAACCGGCTGTTCCAGAATCACCAGCTCCGGATTTTTCTCAACCAGATTGAGCAACACGCTCTTGTCGTACACAAAGGCATCAACCTTGTGCGATTTCAGCGCCAGCGCTGCATCTACCCCTGAATTCATCACTTGGAAACTGGCCTGAGGGAAATGCTTGCGAGCAGCCAGATCACCGGCCGATCCGGACAAAACGCCGATGCGCTTGCCATCGATTTGCTCCAGGTTTGCAATAGCGCCAGCTGCACTACCAGTGTCTTTTGCTGCCGTCGAGGTGGCCGCAGAAGCACCACCTTTCTTCACCAGCAGCAACTGCGTATCGACAAAGTACGGGTGGGTAAAATCGACCGACTTGCGCCGCTCGTCGGTAGCCGTCATCTCACTGATAATCACATCGATTTTGCCGGATTGCAGCGCAGGTATCAGCGCTGTGAAGTTCATGTCGAAGAATTCCACCGGCCGCTTCAGCTTCATGCCAATAATTCGCGCCAATTCCTCGTCATGGCCGGCAAGCCGCCCTTTGCCATCCACAAAAATGAACGGCTCAAGCGTGGCCATCACACCAACCCGCAGCGCCTTCCCTTCCTTTACGGCCGGAATCTCCCGCACTTCATAAGCCGAAGAATCATCCTTCATCCATCGTTTTTCCATTGCAGCCAGCGTGCCATCCGCTTTCAGCTCATCAATGATGCGGTTGATGTCATTGAGCAGCGTATCATTGCCCTTTTTAACCGCCATTGCGATTTGTTCTTCCAGCAAACGTTCCGGCAACACGCGCAACTCAGGATGCGCACGCAAGATCACCGGTTTTGACGAGTAAGAAATAAGCGCCGCATCTGCCTGACCAGTTTTGGTGGCAACCACGGTATCGGCCAAATTATCAAAACGCCTAATGTCAGCTTTGGGGAATTTCGCGTTCGCCGTCATCTCGCCAGTCGACCCCGTCATCACGGCAATCTTCTTGCCTGCTGTCTGCTGGAGCACTTCCAGTTCATTGCCAGACGCAGAATCCTTCGATGCTGCCCCGCCTGCCTTCACCTGTTCGCCGGAAGGTTTCCTGACGATCATCACCTGCGCATTCGCAAAATAAGCTTGCGAAAAATTCACGCTTTTCTTGCGCTCCGTCGTGGCATTCATGCCACTGATGATCAAATCGACCTTGCCCGACTGTAGCGCAGGAATTAGCGCCATGAACTTCATGTCGTGGAATTCCACCGGCCGTTGCAGGCTGGCACCGATCCGGCGCGCCAATTCGCCATCCAGGCCTGTGACCCGACCATCCCTGTCCACAAAGCTCAGCGGCTCACGCGTTGCACTCACGCCGACCTTGATGGGTTTCCCTCCGTTCGGAACGGCGATGTTCACTTCCTCGTATGGAGACAAATCCGTCTTGAGCCAGCGCTGTTGCATCGATGCCAGCGTGCCATCGCGTTCCAATTCTGCAATAACCCGGTTCACATCGGACAGCAACTGGTCGTCACCTTTTCTGATTGCAACCGCAGTATCCTCGTTCCCTATCCGTTCGGACAGCATCTGCAATTCAGGATTTCTTTTTGCGATGTTGATCGCTGTCGGCAAAGCGGTAATGATGGCGTCGATCTGCCCTGACTTGATTGCAGCAACACCATCCATGATGTCGTCAAAACTTTTGACTTCGGCCTTCGGGAATCGGGTTTTCGCTATCTCTTCGCCTATGGCACCAGTCATCACGCCAATCCGCTTGTCGTGCGCATCATCCAGAACGGTGATCACGCGTTCTCCCTTGCCGCATCCGGCAAGCGCCATGACCATCGCCATGCAAAGCCAAACCAACCTTATCGTGCTTTTCATTATTTATTATTCCAGCCTTTATTCAGCCGGCGTTCCCTGATAGGTAATCGCCAGCATGGTCACATCGTCCGACTGCGGTGCGCCAGCCGCAAACTTGGTCACTTCGGCGCTGACGTAATGGATCATCCTGGCCACATCGTCGTCCGGACGCTGCCGCAATGCCTGCAGCAGCCGCTCCTCGCCATACAGGTCATCCTCGCGATTCTTGGCTTCGGTCACGCCGTCGGTGTACAGGAACAGCGTGTCGCCCGGCTGCAACACCAGCTTCTCGGCTTCATAACTGACATCAGCCATCGGTCCCAGGACAATGCCCGCCTTCGGTTGCAAATAGCGAACGCCTTGCGAATCAATCAGCAATGGCGGGTTGTGACCAGCATTGGCGATGCGCACCTCGCCGGTTCTGGTATTAAGGATAGCGCACAGCACGGTCACGAACATGCAGCGGTCGTTGTCCGTCGCCAGCGTGTTGTTGACTGACGCTAACATCTGCTCCGGCTCGCCCAGCCGTTGTCCTTCGGATTTAAGCAGCGTTTTTGCGACCATCATGTAAAGCGCCGCCGGCACGCCCTTGTCAGACACGTCTGCCACCAGGAAACACAAATGCGTATCATCGATGAAAAAGAAATCATAGAAATCGCCGCCGACTTCCTTGGCAGGTTCCATCAACGCATAGATATCGAATTCGGGGCGCTCAGGGAAAGCAGGGAACAGCCGCGGCAGCAGGCTGGCCTGAATATCGGTCGCAACATTCAGTTCGCTCTGGATGCGTTCCCTTGCCTGCGCGACGTAAGACAGTCGCCAGGTAACAGCAAAGAACAGCACCAACAGCAGCAACGTACCGCCGCCAAGCATCAGCCTGAACGTCAACAGTCCGGCATCATAGTCCGCCATCGGCAGCAGTGACACCGATTTCCATGCGTACTCGTCAGTCTGCGCCTGATTGCCTGTGACGATTGAAAACCCGCGTGACTTGCCATTGCTGGTGTTCTGCCACTCATGCAATGGGTAGACCGTGGCATAGGTCCACAATCCTTCCGGCGTTTCGAACTGCCCCTTTTCGCTGGCCACAATACGCTTCCACGCTTCGGCGTGGCGCTGCCCCATCGTCAGGTCAACGCGCTTGAACATGAAACCATATTCGTCATCATTGCTTGCGCCCTTGAGCCAGTAGCCATCCTGGTTCACCAGCCAGGTAGGATTGCTGCGCTCACCGGTTTCCTGCTCAAAACGCTTGAGCAAATCGCGCGCCGAATAATTCAGCAATATGATGCCGCGACGCTTACCATTGCTGTCAAACACCGGCATGCCAAAACGGATGTTCGGATGGTGCGGCACTTCGATCTGGTTGTTGTCGACATTCAAATCCAGCGGCGAAACGAAAATCTCGTTTTCCTGCAGTTTATTGGTGCGTGTGAAAAAATAGCGATCGCCCTTGTTCTGCAATTTTGCTCTCGGCACGACCAGCGGTTCCGGTTCTGCATAATCGATGCGCAACCGCTCCATGCCGGTTTCGTCGATCCAGCGGATTTTGTTGTATACCTGATTCGCCTGCGAAAACCTTGCCCATTGTGTCGCAAGGTTTTCCATTGCTTCCTCGCTCGGCGAATCGACCAGTTGCTGGATTTGGTGACGCCCGGCGATATACAGCAAATCGCGCCCTACCACCTGCAACATGCGATTAATCGCAACCGTGCCGGCTCGAACTGCTTCCTGCTCACGGCTGGCGTGCTCGGCGTGTTGCCGCTTGACCTCGGCCTGGTGGATGAAAAATGCGCAAAAGCATATCAGCAATGATGCGGGCAGAAATACCCGCATCATTCGCTGGAGCGTCGAACGCTGTTTCGCCAAGGTGCTTGCTCTATCGCTCATGACATTACATTACTGATTGACTGTATCCCGAAATTTCATGGCGATTTTGCACTTGCCACCGCGAGCCTCGCATTCATGCAGTGCACGCCGGTTTGCATCATATTGGGAACCATATCCGGCCGAGTATCCTGTCGCGCCCGAACTGCTCGTGGCAACAGCACCGTAGCCGGCAGATTTGTGCGACGAGGTAAACACGATTTTGCATCCACCGGTCGTTGAGCGGCTGCTGCAATATTCCAGGACGCCTTCCTTGGCTCGGCCAATCGTAGCGCGGCTGGCCTGGTAGAATTGCCCCCCTCTATCCGTTGCAATGGCAATATCGGCAAGTGCTGTCGGAACAGCAGCAACCGCCAGCAGAAACGCACATAACCATTGTTTCTTCATCACACACTCCTCCTTGGCTTTGCGGTGATGCGACAGACATATGCCAGACAACAGAAAACGAACTTTCGCAATCACCATATTAAAAACACGGCGATATTAACCTACGAAGCCAAACAATTGTGTGATTTGCCTTCGATCCACATGTTTACTTGCAAACAATGTTGTGCCACCAGTACACTGGCGTATTCGGAACCACTAGTCCGAATCATCCATCTTTCCAACCATCCCATACCATCATGAGCGTAATCGGCGTTATCGGCGGCAGCGGCGTCTACAACATTGACGGACTGAGCAACACCCGCTGGGAAAAGGTCAGTTCACCTTTTGGCGAACCATCGGACGAACTACTGTTCGGGGAACTCGGTGGCCAGCAGGTCGTTTTCCTGCCGCGTCACGGGCGCGCGCACCGTGTTCCCCCGTCTGAAATCAACTATCGAGCCAACATTGATGCCATGAAGCGCGCCGGCGTAACTGATATCATCTCGGTTGGCGCTGTCGGATCACTGCGCGAGCATTTGCAGCCCGGCATGTTCGTCATCGTCGATCAATTCATCGATCGCACGTTCGCACGCAACAAATCGTTTTTCGGCACCGGTTGTGTCGCGCATGTCTCGATGGCGCATCCAATCTGCAAGCGCCTCGGAGATCACATCGAGATCGCGGCCAAACAGGCTGGCATCAACGCCGTACGCGGCGGCACCTATCTGGCGATGGAAGGCCCGCAGTTTTCCAGTCTGGCCGAATCAGAAATGTACCGCCAGTGGCAGTGCGACGTGATCGGCATGACCAACATGCCTGAAGCCAAGCTCGCGCGCGAAGCCGAAATTTGCTACGCAACGGTGGCAATGGTCACAGATTACGACTGCTGGCACCCGGATCACGACAATGTTACCGTCACGCAAATCATCAAGGTACTGATGGAAAATGCCGATCGTGCACGCGCGCTGGTCAGCCGCGCCGTACCGCTGCTGGCACAGGATGGCGAAGCCGCCGGCTGTTCATGCCGCTCCGCACTGGAACATGCACTCATCACCAGCCCGCAGGGGCGCGACCCGGAACTGGTGGCCAAACTCGATGCTGTAGCCGGCCGCGTGCTGAACCGATGACCCCCGGCACACCAACGGATGAAGCCGCGCTGCGCGACGCAATGCTGTCCGCAGCGCGCCAGCTGGTTGCGCTCGGGCTGAACCGCGGCGCTTCGGGTAACATCGGCGTGCGCTGTGGTGATGACCTGCTGGTCACGCCATCCGGCCTGCCGGCGGACAAGCTGACGCCTGAATCGATGGTTCGGCTCGACTTCGACGGCCAAACCAGCAGCCCGTTCAAACCCAGCAGCGAATGGCGCATCCACCGAGACATCCTCGCCGCGCGGCCGGAAATCGGTGCTGTGGTGCATACACACTCGACCTTCACCACCACGCTCGCCTGCCAGCAGCTTGAAATTCCACCGTTCCATTACATGATTGCCGCAGCCGGTGGCGACACCATCCGATGCGCACCGTATGCGCTGTTCGGCAGCCAGGCGCTGTCCGACGGGGCGCTGGCGGCGTTGCAGGAGCGCAAAGCCTGTCTGCTGGCGCACCATGGCATGATCGCACTTGGCCACGATCTCGATGACGCGTTGGCCGTCACCATCGAAGTCGAGTCGCTGTGCGAACAATACTGGCGCGTACTGCAAATCGGCACGCCCAAAATCCTGACCGATGCGCAGATGCGCGCAGTCATCGAACAATTCGGCAGCTATGGCCAATGGGCCAGCAGCAAGCCATCCCGCTAACCACTTTTCAGGGGCCGACATGCCACTTACATCACGCATCCGCACCATTCCCGATCATCCGAAAAAGGGGATCATGTTCCGCGATATCACCACGCTGTTGAAGGATCCGGTCGGGCTGCGCATCGCCATTGACCAGCTCGCCGCGCGCTACAAGGACATGAAGATCGACAAAGTTGCCGGCATCGAATCACGCGGCTTCATCATCGGCGCGCCGCTGGCCTACCTGCTTGGCGTCGGCTTCGTGCCGATCCGCAAGAAAGGCAAGCTGCCGGCAGAAACGGTCGGCAAGGATTACGAACTTGAATATGGCGTTGACCGCATCGAAATCCATATGGACGCCATTACCCGTGGTGAACGCGTGCTGCTGGTCGATGACCTGCTGGCCACCGGCGGCACGGCCGAAGCGGCAGCTAGCCTTGTTGAGGACGTGGGTGGCGAAATCGTCGAATGCGCATTCGTGATCGACCTGCCCGACATCGGCGGCAACGCTCGCCTGCAAGGCAAGGGCTACAAGGTATTCGCGCAGTGCGAGTTCGAGGGGGATTGAACGAATGCAGTCGCCCACAGTGGAAACCATGCGCTGGCGCGACGGCCGGCTGGAAATGATCGACCAGCGCATCCTGCCGCTGGCGTTCGAATACGTTAGCGCCGATTCCGCCGCCAGCGTTGCCGCGGCGATTCGCGACATGGTGGTGCGCGGCGCGCCAGCGATTGGCGTCGCTGCCGCCTATGGTGTCGCGCTCGAGGCGCTGCGGATGCGGCACATGCTGCCGGAAGTGTTCGCCACCGCGATGAATCACGGCTTCGGCCTGCTCGCCGCCAGCCGTCCGACTGCGGTTAACCTGTTCTGGGCGCTGGATCGGATGCGCCGCGCTTGGGAAGCCTGCGGCATCGGCGCCAGCCAGTCCGCCATCGCGCAGCGTCTGCTGGCCGAAGCTCACGAAATGCTGGCGGAAGACATCCGCATCAACCGCGCGATGGGCGCGCATGGCGCTGCGCTGCTGCCCGATGGCGCGCGCGTGCTGACGCACTGCAATGCCGGCGCGCTTGCCACTGCTGGACACGGCACCGCGCTCGGCGTGTTCCGCTCGGCGGTCGAAATGGGCAAAAAAATCTCCGTCATCGCCGATGAAACCCGCCCATTCCTGCAAGGCGCGCGCCTGACCGCATGGGAAATGGTGCAGGAAAAAATTCCGGTTACGCTGATTGCCGACAACATGTCGGGCCACCTGATGAGCCGCGGCGAAATAGATGCGGTCGTGGTCGGCACCGACCGAGTAGCGGCCAACGGCGACGTCGCCAACAAGATCGGCACCTACATGGTCGCGGTGCTGGCCGCACGGCACAACATTCCGTTCTACGTCGCCTGCCCGCTCTCAACCATCGACCTCACGCTTGCCACCGGCGCCGACATCCCGATCGAGGAACGCCATCCGGACGAAGTGAAAGGCTTCCGTGACTGCCGCTGGGCGCCCGAAGGGGTGCAAATCCGCAACCCGGCATTCGACGTCACGCCAGCCGAACTGGTCACTGGCCTTATCACCGAAAAAGGCGTAGTCGACAACGCCACGCTGGTGCGCGGCGGACTGGCGCAATGGCTGAAGGCATGCAGCTAGCGAACCCGCGCAAACAAACAAGGCCGCCAAGCAATAAACTTGGGGCGGCCGACATAAAACTGCCTGCCGCTAGTGCGACTTGCTCTGCAGGATTTTCCTCAAAGAACTGTTGCCCATGTTCGCATACTGGATGTCAGTAATGCGCCAGCCTTGTGCGGTCTGTTTGAGCGTATAAAGCAGGCGGATTTTTTCCCGGTTGGACGAATAGGCAAATTCGACCGCCACCTTGCTTACAGACGATGGCGTGAGCGTCAAATCGGATGCGGAAGGATCCTGCGAGGCAAAGATCGGATCAAAATCCAGCTTGCACACCCCGTTGGTGCGATTCCGGCATTGTGCATCCTGCACGAACAGAGAAGCCAAATCGGAATCAAAGTATTTTTCGAGCACTGCACGCGACTGGTCGGCGATTGTCGTTCCTGGCGCGGGAATGGCAAACACTGCCTGCCACGCGAAATCCTCATATAAAGTGGAAACAACACGGACCGGCGTTTCCTTCCGGCTGGCAACCGGCTCGGCTGCTGCCGGCAACGCACAGCAAAGCCCCGCCAGCCAGAACAGACCAGACGCAATAATTTTTGCCTTCATCATGCCCCCCCTGAACTGTTGTTGCAAAACAGGAATTATATCGCCGCCATTCCGGCTCATAGCCCAAATAATTGACTAAACCGCACTTTCGGTCAGCAAGCCCAAAAATATACTGGGAGCAGTATTTCAAATACCGTCAGAAAATTTGAGGCCAAACGGCAGTTTTTTGATATATACCCCAATCAAGTCATCACTTGACTGGTACCGGAGCCGGTTTGCCAACCGCTGCTGGCGTCGGCTGGTCAGCCACTACGGTTTTCGCCGTTTCCGCCTTGCCTTCGAGCAAACCGCCACCGAGCGAGCGGTACAGGTCGATCGCGTTCGTCAGCCGCAGCAACCGGGTTTGCACCAGCGATTGTTCCGCCGCGAACTGCTGCCGTTGCGCATCGAGCAAATCGAGCGAATTGGCGATACCGCTGTCATAGCGCGCTTGCGACAATTTCGCCCGCTCCGTTTCGGCCTTCGTCACCGCCGCCTGCGCCTCGACCTGCTGATCGAGCAAACCGCGCGCAATCAGCGCATCGGCCACTTCGCGGAAAGCAACCTGCACCGCCTTTTCATACTGCGCGACCGCAATGTTCTTGCGCGCATGCGTCAAATCCAGATTGTTCAGGTTGCGGCCGAAATCGAAGATCGGCAGCGTAATGGACGGCGCAAACGACCATGCCCCCGAGCCGGCATTGAACAGGCCAGAGAGTTCGCTGCTCGCCGTGCCCCGGCTGGCAGTCAGCGCTATCCGCGGAAAAAACGCCGCGCGCGCCGCACCAATGTTGGCATTGGCTGCCTGCAAAGTCTGTTCCGCCTGCAGCAAGTCTGGACGGTTTGCCAGCAATTCGGATGGCAAACCCGCCGGAATATCCGTGATCAACCCTTGCGCCGACAATGGCTGCGGCGGCGGCAGCTTGCTGTCAATCGGCTTGCCAACCAGCACCACCAGCGCATTTTCAGCCTGCGCACGCTGGCGCTGCAGCGTCAGCACGGAAACCTTGGCCGATTGCAGCAGCGAATCGTATTGCACCAGATCCAGTTTTGAGCTGGCCCCGACTTCGTACCGCATTTTTGCCAGCTGATAGCTTTGCTCGCGCGACGCCTGCGTGCGCTGCGCCAGATCCAGCTGCTCGGCATACGCCCGCTCTGCCAGGTACGCCTTTGCAATTTCAGATACCAGACTAAGCACCGCCGCCCGCTGCGCTTCTTCCGTGGCCAGATAAGTCGCCAACGCACTATCACTCAGGCTCTTGACCCGGCCAAACAAATCCAGCTCGAAAGCAGCCAGCGTCACGCCCACGTTATAGCTGCTGCTGTGCAGAATCGCGCCTGTGCTGGACAAATCGGCAGGCGTTTTGGCGCGCGAGCCACTGCCGGTCGCATTGATGGTTGGCAGCCGATCGGCACGGGCAACGCCATACAGCGCGCGCGCTTCCTCAATCCGCAACACAGCCACGCGCAAATCGCGGTTATGTTCCAGCCCGGCAGAAATCAGCGCCTGCAAGCGCGCATCCTTGAAAAACTCGCGCCAGCCGATGTCGGCCGCACGGCGTGCTGTCGTCTTTCCCTGCGCCGGGAATTCGCCCGAAACGGGTGCTGCCGGACGCTCATAAGTCGGTGCCATGCTGCATGCTGACAGGATGCCAGCGGCAGCCATGGCCAGGATCAATTGGTTCATGTGCTTACTGTTCACGCTGCGGCTCCTCTTCCTGTGTCTGGTTTTTCGCATACATCCGCCGCTGGCGCTCGCTGCCCTTGAACGCCGTACGAATAACGACAAAGAACACCGGCACGAGAAACACCGCCAGCACAGTCGCTGCAAACATGCCGCTCATCACGCCGGTGCCAATCGCGTGCTGCGCGGCCGATCCGGCACCGGTGGAAATCACCAGCGGCACCACGCCGAGAATGAAGGCGAGCGAAGTCATGATGATCGGCCGGAAACGCAATCGCACCGCTTCCAGCGTCGAACGGATCAAGCCCTTGCCCTGCGCTTCCAGATCTTTGGCAAATTCGATGATCAGAATCGCATTCTTAGCCGAAAGGCCGATGGTCGCGATCAGGCCGACCTTGAAATACACATCGTTTGGCAATCCGCGCACCGTCATGCCCAAGAGCGCGCCAAACACACCCAGCGGCACCACCAGCATCACAGCCGCCGGAATCGAGGTGCTTTCATACAGTGCCGCCAGACACAGGAACACCGCCAGCATCGACAGCGCATACAGCATCGGCGCCTGTCCACCTGAGACTTTTTCCTCCAGCGACTGACCTGTCCATTCATAGCCGAAACCTGGAGGCAGTTTTGCCATCAGCGCCACCATCTCATCCATCGCCGCACCGGTGCTCTGGCCAGCGGCCGGTTCGCCGGAAATGCGTACTGCCGGATAACCGTTGTAACGCACCAGCTGCACCGGGCCGGTATTCCATTTACTGCGCGAGAAGGCCGAGAACGGCACCATCGTGCCCTTCGCGTTGCGCACATAAATATTGCCGATGTCTTCCGGCTGCATCCGCTGCGGCGCGTCAACCTGGACGATGACGCGCTGCTGGCGACCATTGCTGTCGAAATCGTTCACATACGATGAACCAAGCGCAATCGAAAGCGCGGAGTTGATGTCGGCAAAGGTCACACCCAGCGCATTTGCCTTGTCACGGTCGATCACCACTTCAAGCTGTGGCGTATCGTCCAGACCTTCCGGCCGCACGCCCTTCAATACCTTGCTTTGTGCCGCCATGCCGAGCAGCTGGTTGCGCGCCGCTATCAGCGCATCGTGCCCCATGCCGCCACGATCCTGCAGGCGGAACACGAAACCGGTTGCATTACCCAGTTCTCGGATCGGCGGCGGGTTCACCGGAAACACCATCGCATCGCGGATCTGCATGAACTTGCCAAATGCACGACCGACAATCGCCTGCGCGGTATCGTTCGAACCGCGCTCGCTCCAGTCCTTCAGCGGCACGAATGCCAGACCGGCGTTCTGCCCGCGGCCGGAAAAGCTGAAGCCGGTAACAGCCACCACGTTCGCCACGCCCGGTTCCTGGGTGAAATGCGCCTCGACCTCCTTCAGCACTTCAGAAGTCCGGCTGGCCGATGCGCCCGGCGGCAACTGAATATTGGTCAGGATATAGCCTTGGTCTTCGTCCGGCAGGAACGAGGTTGGCAACCGCCAGTACATCAGCCCCATCACCACCGCAATCGCGCCATATACCATCATCCAGCGCAGCAGCTTGCCCAACATGCCGGTAACGATGCGCTCATAACCAACAGTGGTCGCATTAAATTTGCGGTTGAACCAGCCGAAAACGCCTTTTGCTTCGTGATGCGCGCCTTGCGGGATCGGCTTCAGGATGGTTGCACAAAGCGCCGGCGTCAGCGACAGCGCGGTGATGGCCGAGAACACCATCGACGCCACCATCGAAACCGAGAACTGACGGTAAATCGCGCCGACGGCGCCGCCAAAAAAAGCCATCGGGATAAACACCGCGACCAGCACCACGGTAATACCGACAAGCGCGCCGGTGATCTGCCCCATCGCCTTCACCGTTGCTTCACGCGGCCCCAATCCTTCGGTCGCCATGATCCGCTCGACGTTTTCCACCACCACAATCGCATCATCCACCAGAATACCGATCGCCAACACCATGCCGAACATCGTTAGCACGTTGATCGAATACCCGAGTGCATTCAGCACCGCAAACGTGCCGAGCAGGGCCACCGGAACTGCAATCGTCGGAATGATGGTGTAGCGGATGTTCTGCAGGAACAGAAACATCACGAAGAACACCAGCACCACCGCTTCGAGCAGCGTCTTCACCACTTCATGGATCGACACCTTGACGAATTTGGTCGTGTCGTACGGCACAACATGCTTGACGCCCGGCGGGAAGTACTTCGACAGCTCGTCCATCTTCGCCTTGACCGCGGTCGCCGTTTCCAGCGCATTGGCGGTCGCGGTCGGCATCACTGAAAAGCCGGAAACCGTCTTGCCATTCAGGCGCGCCGTCGTTTCATACACCTGCCCGCCCAGTTCAATCCGCGCGACATCACGCAGGCGCACCACAGAACCGTCGGTATTCGCCCGCAGCACCACATTGCCGAACTGTTCCGCCGTCTGCAACTGGCCGAAAACCACCACCGTCGCCGTGATCGGCTCCTTGCCGGTATTCGGCAACGCCGCCAGCGAGCCGGACGACACCTGCGCGTTCTGTCCCTTGATCGCTGCAGTCACGTCAGCCGGCGACAACTTCAACCCGGACAGTTTCACCGGATCGATCCAGATGCGCATCGCTTTTTCGCTGCCGAACAGGCCGATGTCACCCACACCTGGGACGCGCTTGATCTCGTTGATCACATTGCGCGACAGATAATCGCCCAAACCGATTGGATCGAGCGCGCCGTCTTCCGAATACACGTTCACGAACATCAGAATGCTGCTGTTGGCCTTATTGACCAGCACGCCCTGCTGCCGAACAGAATCCGGCAAACGTGCCTCGACCCGCTTGATGCGGTTCTGCACATCCACCGCCGCCAGCTCAACATTCATGCCCGCCTTAAAGGTGACGGTAATCTGCGCCTGACCGTTGCTCTGGCTAAGCGACTCCATGTACTGCAAACCCTCGGCGCCGTTCATTTCCTGTTCGATGATCGAGGTCACGCTGTCTTCCAGCGTTTTGGCCGACGCGCCCGGATAGGTAGCGGTAACCGTCACCTGCGGCGGCGCGATCTGCGGATACTGT
>JAGSYW010000033.1 GCA_018262475.1 Burkholderiaceae bacterium
TTGGTACACTTATCCACAGATGCCAGCTTCAAAAGCAGCGAAAAGCCCTGGGTCAAATTTCAATCGGCAGGGTGGGTCAATATTCAATCGGCGCCGACACGCGTACTTCACGGCAATCAGCAGAAACAGAAACACGCTCAATATCGCCGGCACAGTTACGATGAACGTCAACAAAGACAAATCTGTTACTAGACGCGTCGTCGAAAACACGAACGTGATCAAGGCGAAAAACAATGCAATCCGCTTGCGCAACAATGTTTGACTCAAGATGTCGTCTAGCGACATAGCATCAGATGGCCTGCGCGCCCACGCCTCATCCCATGTGCGGACGATGGGATTCTTTGCGCGTTTTGCAGCCTCAGTGTGAACATCTTGAAATAGTTGGTAGCTCTTCCCGACGTTGTTTTTGATTGACTTCAGCGGGCTGAGAGGATTGATTGCGCTCCCGACACGCCGGAAAGCGCTGCGCGCTGTCTTTTTATCATTCGACATTTTTGCCCTCCGACTTTGTCTGAGCTTGCGTTTTCTGTTTGCTGCCGTGCCGTTTTGTGCGTGCGTAGCTCTTGAGTGACGCGACAGATATTTGCACGCCGAGCTTTCTGAGCTCTTCGCCGATTTTGTCGATTGAGTATCCCTGCCTTTTTTTCTCTGCAATCGTGTCTTTGAGGTAGACGACGAGTTCTTTGTTTGTCATGTGCCGTTCCGCATCATCTAACGGCGGCAACGCTTGCAACGCGTGCTTTATTTCTTTCGCATTTTGATAACTGTATGCCATGAAAGTCCTCCACTGATAAGCCGATGGAGACAGCATATCTATGCGATTTTCATGCGTCAGATATTTATTATCCCCACATATAACCAATTCAAAAATGACAAGACATTAATCTGTATATTCATCGGAAAGCGAAGACAGGCACGTCGGATATTGTTTACAAAATCTACGATTTTGAAACGAATATCACGTGCCAAAGGGCCAGCCCTTTGAAACCCAGAACGTGTACTCACGAGTGATCACAATGTCCGAAATTGATGCCAGCCAAACTGCCAGGCGACTTGAGCGCGTGGTCAGCTTTCGACTATCGGCAGCTGACCATGCTGAATACGAGAAGTTAATCGCTGCATCGTCATTGCGCCCATCTGAGTTCTTCCGGTCAGTGATTCTTAATCACCAGGTAGAAATCGTTGTCCGCAAAGCTGACGCAACAAGCATCAAGCGACTTCTATTTTTGAGCAACAAGATAAGCAACAACCTGAATCAAATTGCGAGGCGGTTAAATGCTGACAATCTCGCTGGCGTAATTAGCGAGCAAACATATCGTCTTGCGCTCGAAGAGCTCCACTCAATCAGCTTCTTTATGAAAGCGTATCTCGACGATGTTGATTAGGATTCGCGGCGGCCGCGATGGCATAAAAAATTACCTGGTCAACGGGAAAAAAGCTGGCCGAAATTTCTCGCGTGATGAACTAGACGAACGAGTTATTTTGGCTGGCGATTTGGATTTGACAGACACGATCATTCAGTCAATGTCCACGCAAGGAGAACGATATTTGCACGTAACTTTTTCGTTTCGTGAAGACAATGTCGCCAAAGAAATTCTCCAATCATGCGTGGACGATTTTGCCCAATTCGCGTTTGCAGCCTACACGCCAGAAGAATATAACTTTTACGCAGAAGCGCACTTGCCAAAGATTTCGAGCTACCTCAATGAAAGCGACGGAAAGAACGTCGTGCGCAAACCCCATATTCACATTGTGATTCCCGAGACAAATTTGTTGAGCTGCCAAAGATTGAACCCGTTTGGCTATGTCGCAAACCAAGAACAATATCTTCAAGCGTTGCAGGAAGTGCTCAATGCCAAATATGGATTGGCAAGCCCGCAGGACTACCCCCGAACTAAATCATTCACGGACGAGTCCAGCATCATTAGCCTTCATCAAGGTGACGTTTTTAAGGGGGCCAATCAGAACACCAAGCGCACGCTACTGAAAAGAATGCTTGAGGCTCGTATCGATACACATGACAAGTTCACCGAACTGCTTGCCACCCTAGGCGAATGCAAGACCGTGAACAGCAACAGGTTTGGCGAATACATCAACTTCAAACCCAGCGGGAGCGCCAAAGGCATCAACCTGCGTGAGTATGCCTTCAGCAGGAAATTCATTGAGAAGCCTTTTCAGGAGAAGATAAAAATTCTCACCGCCGACCTTAATGCGGAAATTGCGTATGAAGACAGCGGTGCAACGCGTGATCCCAAACCACAACACGTCGAACTGCTTGACGAGTGGCATCAAATACGGTCGGCTGAAGTCAAATACATCAACAGCGGCAATCGGAAGCTATATGAAGCGTATCGCTTTGCCAGCAGAGAAACGCAGCTATCCATGCTGTCAGAAATGGCCACCGGTTTCTATCAGAAGCATCAGCAGCAATATGAAGTTGATGGCGCCGAGGTAACCCCGCAAATTATCACAACTGCTGCGCAAGCGAACGACAAGGTTGAGCCTGGCCGTCCATTGCGGCGAGCAAGCGATTGCGTTGTTGGGCAACTTGTCTATGAACTCGACACCGCAACTGCTGAAGCCAAGGCCAGCTCTGAAAATGACATTGCAACCATAAAGCAAAATCTTGATGCTGAACGCCTGCTGGCATACCTGAGCCACACGCACGGCGAAATGCCAGAAAAGTACAGTATCAGCAAAGGCAAAGATGGCTCGGATCGCATTCAATGCGGTTCAAGAAAATGGAATGTTTCTGATTTCCTGACGAAAGAGCGGCACTTGACGTGGGCCGAGGCTGAATCGATTTTGCGAACAGTCTATGCGGCCCAGTTAAACGATAAGCAGATTCAAAAGCGCTCTCTTCCTGGCAAAGAACTTTGGCTAACGTATCGAAACGAATGGCGACCTCAACATCAGGCCAGAAGACAAGCTGCCTGGCAGATGCAAAGGGGCAATGAGCGCTCAAGGCGAAATGCACTCAAAGAGAAGTACAGGAATGAACGGAATCAGGTTTATCAGTCGCACACCAACAAAAGCCAACGTAAGGCTGCACTATCTCTTCTGCTAGTCGAAAAAATCATTCGGGAAGAAGAGCTACGCGCGCAGATTGCAAGTGAGCGGAACTCGTTGAAAGCGCTATTTGTAAAGCCATCAACAGAGCACTACCGCTCATTTCTCGTTGATATGGCGCAAAAAGGGAATTCTCAGGCGCTGGCCGAGTTGCGCCGGCAAGTCGTCTACAAAGATGAAGCCGATAGTCGCTCAGTCATCACGTCACAGGCGGATGATAAGAGCGCTCCTCTGATGCATCCGATGCGATTCTCCGTTTCTCGCAATGGACATGTGACTTACGTCGATGACCAGGGATATCGGCTCTTCGCAGATAGCTGGCGAAGCGTGCAGGTGTATCAGGAAGACGAAAAAACAATTGAAACGTGTCTGCGGTTGGCTCAGCAAAAATTCGGCAATGTGCTGACACTAAACGGCTCGGATGAATTCAAACGAAGAACCGTTGAGATAGCAGTTCATGCCGGCATGCGGGTGGAATTTGGCGACAAAAAACTTAATGAGTATGCGCAGGAACTTGCCGGCAGTCGCAACAGGGATGCAAAAGGCGTTTCGGCGGAACAGGCACTGGAGCGATTCAGGGAAAATTGGGCAGAGGACGTCACGGCAGACCAAGCAAAAGCAGCAAAACCGAAGTTCAAATGATGTACCAAAAGACGGGGCAAATCAGTGCGCTAACGCTGATTTGCCCCTAACCACAACAACTTACCCTAGGAGGATGTATGGCTATGGAAATTCTACAGCACCCTGTTCTTTTTGCGACGAACGCAATTCACAGATGCGATCTTGACACGTTTTCGGTCGATGAGTTGCTGATGATTCTCGAAACTGAAAACCCGTTTCTGATGGAGATGGATCGGCTTGAGTCACTTATCAATGGAACCAGCACAAGCGGCCAGGCTAGTCATTTACGTGGATATTTGGTCGGTATTTTTGATACGCGCAAAATGTTTTCTGCACTACGCCCTGACCTGAGCCATTAGGACGGAGAGTTTGAGTAATGTGAATTACTGTAAATCACAGTAATTCACATTAAAAAACAATACGGATTACAAATATTGACATTAATCTACACTGTTCTAATGTAAAAAACTGTGAATTACATTATTTCATAACGAGGCACTCAGGCTTTTCTCATGTACAGGCCCGTTGTCCCTCTTGGTCGAGCCAGATGGCACCTGCACTCTAGGAAATCCGCTTCGTTCCTGAAAATGCCGTTGCAATATCAGCGGCCGGCATCATATTTCTTTGCGCAATAATACTGAGTGTGGCTTTTGCCTCTTGTATTTGTGCTTGATCCTCTGTTAAGTAAATCAACCCACAATGCGGAAGCCCTTTTTCCTCGAATTTGATGAAAGGAGCATCCCCATCATTAACTTCAGCCAAAGCCTCCGAAACATCCAATAATGCGATGCTTCCCACGTGGCACTTTTCTATCTTTTTAGAAATAATTTCGTATGCAAACGTGAAACGTTGGATTCCAACCCCCTCAGTCATGAAATGGGATACATAACTCTCAGGAGGAGGGCCAACTCTAAGATCGAAAGCGGCCGTAGATAAATTGCCACAATTAATCCATTTTGGCTTAATATATCGAGATGCATTACCATTATTTATTTGCACACTACGCAAGTTATTGCCACTCATAACATCTGCAAAATCTTATTAAATTTTATAAAGTCTTTTGAATTTTTAAATTTCGCCGTACCAGTCAGCTTATATATTCTATGGTTTTGTGCGACATATGAATAGTGAACCTGCCCATTATCAGAAATCAGTGTGGTTAGCACACCATTATCACGAGTCCCGAAGTCTACATTCACACAGCCGTTAGTTGAGTTAATGTAGACATGAAATTTACGATCAGCCAGGAGAGGTGCAAGGAACAAGAAGCGTCTCGCTGATTCACTTGAAATCTCCGAAAGCGACTCTTCAATCAACTCATTTTTTTGAGCCAAGTAATCCCTAGCTGCTCCTAAGAATTCCTTAATAACGCGTCGCGAATGGGGGAGACTGACACCCTTGAAAAGATTTAAAATGTCGTTTGGAGAATGCCTTAGAACGTTAGATTTCTCGAGCGTAACTTGTTTTCCAGTTGACAAGAATTGCTTTTTGTTATGATCAGCATCTAAATAATTCCTTTCCAAATCAAAAAAAATATTTGATTTATCACCGCAATCGACATTTTTATTTTCAGCCGATGGATTGGAATTAATTTTAACTTTCTTCATCATCGATTGCCCCCGCTAAAGCGGAAGCAAGCGCCTTAGCTTTTTCTTTCGGAAGAGCAACAGACTCAATTATCGTTGTGACTCCATTTAATGTATCGAGAAATTCAACAATAATCGAACCTTCGTCGACCAAGACGACTGAAAAACCTAATGGAAAAATAGTAGGTTTAACTTTGATCGCTGGTTTGTCGGAATTTTGATGTTTAGTAGGTTTTTTATTTTCAGTAGACATAAATAGTACATGCAATAAAACATATCCAGGAGGGCATTTGCCACAGAAAACCATCAATCGCAAATGTTGAATAGTATCAAAATAACACTATGCGGCGTATCGAATCCAGCTCTACACGAAATGTCAGGTGTTGCTGTAGCAAAGCTCACATCTTTCGACGAGATCCATTCCTCACCCCTCCATCAATGGTCGTCTGATGAGAAGTCACGTGTAGCAACCGCCCAAGAAACATCACGAGCCAGCATTACTTCAGCCCAATCTCCACGTGCGGAAAGTGAAGATGAACCAGAAAAATTCAATAGTCCTAAGTAAGCCCCATTCTAACCGAAACTTCAGCCACGACTCTTCTTCCTAGATTCACTTATTGTCATTTTCACACAGCATCGCCGAATTGCAGTCAGCAAACGCATTTGAACCTTGCAGGTTTGCCATGCGAAATGGTGGCAGTTTTGAGATGCGAACGCCCGGCATAGCTGCGGTACCGGAACGCCAGCTCAAGTGTTTAACGAAGCGTTGCAGTGACCGGTTGAATCCGCCGCACTTATTGGGTGGGGGGATTACCACCATTGCCGACCTTGGAGATTTTCTTCGCCATCTCCGACTACACAGGTTCGCCCTAGTGCATTACAGCGGCGACGTACTTGCAAAGGCGGTTGATGCTCCGACCGAGGGATGTTCTTGGCGAGATAATTTAGAAAGGTTTGCGCACATCAACGCCCAAGGCGCTCAAGAAAACGCCTTTCTCATGGCGCAAGCAAGCGAATTAAGTCTATTTGATTTGAACAAAGCTGGCGATGCTGGTGTAGTGGTCGCCAAAGTCATCAGTGAATCAACCTGCAAGGGCTAGGAAAATTATTTCCCAGCTACTTAAGCATGAACGCATCCGCCCGAAGATTTATTGGACAAAGGGTGGGGTCAAGCAGGTTGTATTTGATTACATCGTGATGTTCTAAAATCAAAACGCCGGCACAGCTATAGCAGTCGGTTATCCCCCAATGATGGGCCTGTCCGAATTTTTGTGTAAACGGGTTTTAGGTTAAATCACAGCGATACGTTCGCCGAACTCAATGGTAAACCGGTTCAGCGCCGCTTTCCAATCCCGGATCGGCATTGTCCATATCTGGTGGTATGTTCTGCTGCTTGCGCTATGCTGAAGCAGCCAGACAGGGTGTGAATATCCGTTTGACTGATCCCAGCCTCGTTGAATACGGTTCGCCATTGCGAAACGACCTCCCGAACTTCTTCCACAATGGCATGGGCTTCCTGTGTCGTGAGCAGAAAACGGCCACATTGCGACAGTGCATTGTCAATGGTGCTTGCGGCACCGGCTGCGCCAACGCCAATTGATTGAGGTAATGCCGCTGCATCCAGGTGCGGCAAAATATCAAAGGCAGGCGACAAAACAAATCGGCCTGGCTGCTTCATGAGCAAAGCATGATTGCGCAAATGGTCATCGACGTTGCCAACCATGATGTTCAGCACCATGCGCCTGAATAATTCATGACTGTCGGCTACGCCTTGGTCATTCAACGGCCGCATTGACTCGGCAATGCCCGCATAGGAATACCCAGCCTTATATTCGCGTTTATCGGGGCTGATGGAGTCGATATTGACCAAGGTATGGGCGCTCATGTAGTGCAATCGCTTTCCGTCTGTCGTCCGGTCAAAACGTTCGACAAGCAATACCGACTTGTCGCCAATTCGAGTCAATTCAAAATCGGGTACGTTGATACCAGCCATGTGTGCGAGGCGTAAAGTCGCGTATTCGGCAGCCGGCACATCGAACCGATCGTCGGGGCGGCTAAATTTGGCGATGTACTCTTTACCCTCATGCAAGACCACAGTTTTCGGGCGTACACCACCCAGACTGCTACCAGGCAGCACAAGATGAATGGCTTCTTCATCCAGTTCAGCGTCAGGATCGGATGTGAGTGCTTCAACCGCTTCGATTAGACGTGCATCAAGGTCTTTCACAGACATGAGCGCTATGCCCGGATGGGGCAGTGTATTCAGGCTTTCAGAAAACCCGAGGCAGCCAGAGCCGTAGTGCCACGATGCCAGGAGCCATTCCACAGGATTGGAGGGCAATGGACGGCCTTGCTTCCGGAAAAGGCTGCTGGTGAGTTTTACGCCCCATGCATTCGGCCCAGCATCTGACAATATCCCGTAGCTGCCATCTTTGTGGCGTGGGATGACCTGCATGTGAGCCGAAAGCGGCAGATGAACTGGATCGAGTGCAAAAGCCGTTGGGCGTTCGATATATTTCAAGCCATAACCAAAATGGCCATCTCCATTGGCATCAAGCGCAAATCGTCCTACCGGCACGGGTACCGACATCGTGGAACAATCGAAAACAATGCAGGAAGTCGTGGCTGGCATTTTAGAAATCCCTATCGAGGACAGGCAGCGCAACACCTCGTTTATGCTTTGGCGTTTCAGGCTGGCTCAATACCAATTCGATATCAGGCAATTCTTGAAGTGCTTCCAGTACCGTCAGCAGCACGGATAGCGCTACCCCAGGATCACCTCGCTCTAATCGCCCCAGTGTCGTGCGGTGGATGCGGCAAATCCCTTCTAGCTTTGCTAGTGACAGTTTGCGAACTTTGCGCGCACGCCGAATTCGCTCACCTAAACGAACGAGCGATTCGGTTACTGCCAGGGAGGTGAAATTCTTTTCTTGTCGCATATATGCATTAATCTAGTTCATAGAGTGCATATATGCAACTGTTTGTTTGCATGCAGTGATGTGGTTAAGGTTTTTATATTTCATTGATGATGAAAACTGTGGGTTTGTGGGCAACCGACGACCGGTGTGCAAATTGAGGGCAACGGTTTTTTGTTGTCCTCGATTTGTCCACGGGGAAACGCGAAGCGTTTAGGAGGGCATCGTCGTTAGACGATTGTCCACAAATCCATAGTAGGTGGAGTTATCCACAAATTTTGGTGAATCAACTATTTGTTTAACTATTTGAAAAACTAAAGGCAACTACTTGACGGAGGCTAAAACCCGCGCCAGTTCTAGCTTTGTGGCCGATTGGCGGGAGTAGATAACCTCAGCTTGGGGAGTAGATAACCTCAATTGTGCTTTCAGACGGGAGCAAATAACCTCACAAGGCGCGACCAGATAACCTAGCATAACTTGACTCGTCCACAGAAAATTGTGGATAAGTCCTTGCAAGTCATTTATGGCTGCGCTAACTGACGGAGGAACTTCTGGAACTGTGCGCCTTCATCCGGCTCATTCGCGAGGCGAACCAACGGCCGCAAGTTGGCTTCGGTTAGCAATTGCCGGCTGCGCTGTACCGCATAGCTGGCACGCTCCATCGTAGACTCAATGGTGGCCTCCCATTTTGCCCATTTTTTCAGATCGGCAAAACTCATAGTATCGACATTAAGGGTCTCGAAAACTTTGATGTGCTCTTCGAGGTCAAGAACCAGCAGTTGGCGCAAATTGTTTTCGGGATTAAGTGCGTCAAAGCCTTCAATCTGGCCGATTGGTTCTTCTATATACTGCGGGCGGGGCAATGATTTACCCTGTGCAGCCTCCATTCTTGCGATTTCCTCCCCAGTTGCCTCGCGCTGAAGTCGAATGACTGGCTCCCCCTTCTTTATCATCTGGCTGAGTTGGCGACTGATAATTGGCGGCACATCCTTGGGCGACCCCGTCAGACGGCTAATGTTCTTGTTAGCCCAGTCTGCGCCATGCTCCTGATGCCGCAACTGCTCGATCTGCTTCTTGATGTCATCAATTCGGAAGGATAGGCTGTCGAGTTTGGCGCGGTTTTCCTTTTCTGTCATATCGCGCTCGAACTTGGCCGACAATTCCTCAAAGTCCACGCCAAAGTACACCTTGCCGCAATCCCGTCCAATGTTGGTGACAACTCCGCTCTTCGTGGCAACCAGATAGCCCCTAGTATGCTGGGTGTGGCAATTTGAAAGGCCGCACCGAACTTTGTCCGGGATTACATACCGCCCAATGATGGACTCCAGTTCGTGCTGCCTGGGATCAATATCTTCTCGGTAGTCTACCCGTGAGGTAACGTCCTCCCACTTCTCGATGTGGGTCAATTCCTTCTCTGTGTTCAAGACGATCATCGACTCTCCCGGCAGTTGAATTAATTGCATTATATCAACTGCACATGCCTACAAAGAGACGACACGCGAAGTGCCGCCTTAACTGTGTCATTCGAGCCGAGGAACAACGGTTGGCGACGGCAACAGACGCAATCCGGAATCAGTCTGCACAACGCGCGCACCCGGATATTGTTGTAGCACCGAGGGCAGCGTCCGCAGAAAAGCTTTACGAAAATCTATTATGCGCTCGAAGCTTGCCCCAAATTGAGCGTTGAGTTGTTGCCAAGTTGGGTGAGCTTGCCTCCGGAGGGAGAACATGCGGTATGCCAGCCATTGATAAATATCTAACGCAAAAGCCGACTCTCGAAGTGCACTCACTGCACGCAAGTCGATCGGGATGCAGTGCTCGGTGATTTCTTTGAAAAATTTATCGGTAAGGACAATTTCTGATTCGAACATTGAGCCGCTTCGGAATAGATTATGTTCGTCGGAAAAACACAATTGTTGCTTGTTTGTTATTTCATTCCGTGTTGACTCAATTCCGACGCGCGAACTCAGCAACCTCTCGGCTTGCTCGACCATTCTCCGACCAGCGCCATTTTTCCCTCTGCTGCGATCGATGTTAAGTTTGCGGCAGAACTCAGAAAAGCTCCCCCCGGTGACAATTCTCTTATTTCCAGTGCGAACCGCTTCCGATGTGAGCCAAATAACGAAAATCCGTGGATATGTTCCGTAGGGCAATCCCAGTGGTCCACCTTGCACCCACAGTGTGTAATCACCGTTTTGGCGAACCCATGCACCGTTTACCAACTGCTCAGGTTTCGGATCACGGTATGGCAGCGCAGCTGCCACTAAGCATTTGGCGCCAAATGCACGCTCTTCAACGTTTTTTGAGTGAGCAGTCATGAAGCACCCCACTGCCGCGCGATTTCCTCTGCCACCGCCGCTGCCTTCGGCGGCCTGCCGCGTCTCGGCTTGCTTGCTATCTCTTGTGCGCCGTAGTGCCATCGCAAAAGCAGATTGACGATATCATCGATAAAAAACCTTGGATGTTTGCTAATTGTTTGTTCACATTTTTCGATCGGAAATGCTTCCTGAGAAAGCTTATTTCGCACGTACTGCTCCGTGTAGCCCAAGATTCGCGCGAGATCCTTTATCGTGAAATATGCTTTTCGACCGCAAATTCGAAAGACGTAATCGATGTATCGCTCGCGCATGCTGTCGCGCATCGTCGTGACATTATTTGTTGCATTCATTTTGACTCCCCTGCGGCTGACATAGCCGCAAAACCCAACAGAAGCGCCGTAGCGCCGTTTTTTCAGTCGGTGCGGGAGTTGGTGCGAGGAGGTCGATGATCGACCGGCAGATCTCGGCTAATCAACTGTTGTGATGATGCGGTCGGTGTGCAGTCAACGAACGGCGGCTCAATCGTTCTTATTCCACAATTGCGGGCGTGGCACGCATACTCGATCGAAGCAAACCAGCAGCAGAAAATTGCGAAGAGTGCAGCAAACAAAAATACGACCGTCAGCGGATCGGTTTTAACAATGCCAAAAATGTGTTTGCCGATAGCCAGCGCGAACAGCAACATGACAGCACAAAATGCGAGCGTTGCGATCACATTTTTTATTATTGCCGCTCTGTAATGTTGTGCGGTGACCATGTGTGCAATTTATCACCGCTGTTGCACTGCCACAAGAGACCGGAGGATACTTATTTGTCTCTATTTGTAACTAATTCTAATTTGACAACTAGAATTCTCTTTGGCCTGGTCAATTCTGGTCAAATGTTTGAGGTCAAAAAAGTATAATTAGGTATCCCTGTCTATACTCAAATACCCAAGTTACTTGGTGCCGGGAGCCGGAATCGAACCGGCACGGTGTCACCACCGCGAGATTTTGAGTCTCGTGCGTCTACCAATTTCGCCATCCCGGCAACGCCGCAGAATTATCGCTGATTTACGCCATTACGGCAACATGACATTGCGTTTTGCCGCCCAACTGGCGCTACGGCGTGGTCATTGCCGTACAATGATCGTGTTCAAATCCTGCAAATCGGCATTATGGCATCTTCTCTGCTTGGCGTCGTCGGTTGGTCCGGCAGCGGCAAGACCACGCTGCTAGAAGCGCTGCTGCTACCGCTGGCAGCCAGGGGCTTGCGTGTCAACGTCATCAAGCATAGTCATCACGACGTGCTGCTGGAACCGCCGCACAAGGACAGCGCGCGGATGCGCGCCGCGGGCGCGGCCGAAGTGCTGCTGGCATCGCCACACCGTTTTATGATTGCGCATGAATTGCGGCAGCAGGCTGAGCCGTCACTGGAGGAACTGCTGACGAGACTGGCGCCGGCCGATTTGACGCTGGTTGAAGGATACCGCGAAGCGGCTGTTCCGAAACTCGAAGTATTCCGGCTGGCGGTCGGCAGACCGCCGCTCTATCAGACTGATGCGGGCATCGTGGCCATCGCGTCTGATGCGCCTGCGCCCGCCGACCTAGATGCTGCACAGACGTGGCTGGATCTAAACCAGCCGGAGATGGTGCTGGCCTGGCTGCTTACAGCGACTGGTTTAGCAGATTGAAGTGCTCGACCACCGGCGGGCTGGCAAAGAACGGGCCGACAATCGCGCGCCACTCTGCAAAAGCCGGCGATTCGCGGAAATCGACCGTGTGGTTCTCCAGAGTTGCCCAGTAGAACAGCAGCACATAGCGTTCCGCCGTTTCAATGCCACGGTTGATGCGGTATGCCTGAAATCCCTTGGCCTTGGTGATCACCTGTTCCAGCCCGCGCTTGAGCGCTGCCTCGAACTCGGCCTGTTTGCCTGGCTGGATGCGGATATCGACATGTTCCAGAATCATGCTGCCTCCAATATTTGCAAAGGGCGGATTGTATCATCGCGGCCGGCGCGCACTGGTCTGTGTACCGCCCCCCGCCAGTATGCTGATAATACCGCGCAAATTCTGGCCGTATATTCCATTTTGTCCGCCCCAGCCCAGGCGGACGGCGGCGTTTCGGCAAGCCAAAAATAACTGACCGGAAGTGCATTTCCGGTCAGTTAGACCAAAAAATATACTGGAGGCAGTATTGAAAAACAGCCAGCAAAACGTGGCCCGGAGCAGGAATGGGCTATATACTCCGGCCGTTTGAATGAATTGGTGCGACCGGCGAGCGATGCGGCACGTCAGGCGTGCGCCCACTCGCGAAACGACTGCCGCACATAGGATTGCGGCGCGGCCTGCAAATCATCGAAGCTGACAATTTCGTATGCCTCAGGCTGCGCCAGAAGCGCGCGCAGCAACTGATTGTTGAGCGCATGGCCGGATTTATGCGCGGTGTAACTGGCCAGCAGCGGGTTGCCAATCAGATACAGATCGCCAATCGCATCGAGGATCTTGTGGCGCACGAATTCGTCTTCGTAGCGCAAACCGTCTGGATTCAGGATGCGGAATTCGTCCATCACGATTGCATTTTCGAGCGAACCGCCACGTGCGAGCCCGATGGCGCGCAACGCTTCGACGTCCTGCATGAAACCGAAGGTGCGGGCACGGGCCACATCGCGGATATAGGATACTTGGCCGAAATCGACTACCGCGCGCTGCGATGTGCCATCGACCGCCGGGTGGTTGAATTCAATGAAGAAATCGAGCCTGAAGCCGTGATACGGTTCCAGCCGCGCCCATTTCTCGTTCGCGCCTTCGCCTTCGCGAATTTCGATCGGTTTTTTCACCCGGATGAATTTCTTCGGCGTATTCTGCTCTTCAAGGCCAGCCTGCTGCAGCAGGAACACGAACGATGCGGACGAGCCATCCATGATCGGGATTTCCTCGGCATCGACATCAATATACAGGTTGTCGATTCCAAGTCCAGCGCAGGCAGACATCAAATGCTCGACGGTGGATACCTTCGCACCATCCTTCACCAGCGTCGATGCCATGCGCGTGTCACCAACCACGTTGGCTGAAGCGTGGAAATCGACAATGGGATTCAGGTCAACCCGGCGAAAGACGATGCCAGTATCCGGCGCGGCCGGACGCAGCGTCAGTTCCACTTTGGTGCCGGAATGCAGGCCGATGCCGACCGTTTTGACCAGTTGCTTGATTGTGCGTTGTTTGAGCATGGCACGAATTATATCAACATACAGGCGTGAATGTATATCCGCCACAGATGAAGAATTTGTTGCTGTTTGTTTCCGAAATATGACCATTAGTCATGAAAATCGGGGCTTGCATCACTTTTTCTCTTGAAAGCAGTCCGCAAACCCCGTTGACGCAGAAAATGGCAGCTGCGTTAAATCTGCGCCAGCAACTGTTCTGCGCCGGACACTTCGAGCTTGCCGCCCTTTTCGACATTCAGTTGCTTGACCACGCCATCCTCGACCAGCATCGAGTAGCGCTGCGAGCGGATACCCATGCCCGCTTTGGTCAGATCGAACTCCAGCCCGAGCGCCTTGGTGAAGGTGGCGCTGCCGTCGGCCATCATCCGTACCGCGCCACCGGCATGTTGCGCCCGACCCCAAGCCCCCATCACAAACGGATCGTTGACCGCGACGCACCAGATTTCATCCACGCCCTCGGCCTTGAAGCCGGCGGCGTTCTTGATGTAACCAGGCAGATGGCTGTCGGAACAGGTCGGAGAAAAAGCCGCCGGCACGCCGAAAATGGCGATTTTCTTGCCCTTGACCAGATCTGCTACCTGAAAATTGTTGGGACCGAGCGAACAGCCCGGCGTTTCGGTATCGATATATTCCGACAGCCTGCCTTCAGGAAGGCGATCTCCAATTGCAATGCTCATCATGGTCTCCTTGTCATTTTTCAGAGGGAGAAGCCGGGAGCGGGAAGCATCCGTTCGCGGCATCTGGTTGCAGTATGCCGCAGTCCAGAAAATCCTGCAGGGAGCGACTCAGCCTTGGCCGCCCCTGCCAGCGCCGGTGAAAAGGCGCGCTCAGTCTGCCTGCTTGCGCAGGAAAGCCGGAATGTCGAATGTTTCCATGCCGTTCTTTTCCAGCGCACGCACCGTATCGGTCGCCGTTTCGCGGCGCCAGACGCGCGGCCCGCTCTGAACGGTTTCGAACGATGCCGCCGACTGCGGCGCGGCAACAGCGGACGAGGCCATCATCGATCCCATCGGCATCACTGGCTCGTTGTTCGTGCCGGTACGCATCACCGGGGTCGAAACCAACTGCGGCAACTTCTTCGCGCGGCCCAAACCGGTTGCTACCACCGTCACGCGAATGTCTTCGCCCATGCTGTCGTCGTAGGCGACACCATGCACGATCGATGCATCCGGCGCGGCGAAAGCGCGCACCGCCGCCATCACTTCCTTGATTTCCTTGCCCTTGAGGCTCTTGCCCGCAGAGATGTTGACCAGCACACCGCGCGCGCCGGAGAGGTCGATGCCATCCAGCAACGGCGAGGCCACCGCCTGCTCAGCCGCAATGCGGGCGCGATCGACACCGGATGCAACCGCAGTCCCCATCATCGCCTTGCCCTGCTCGCCCATGATGGTTTTCACGTCATTGAAGTCGACGTTGATGTGACCCGGCACGTTGATGATCTCGGCAATCCCGGCAACTGCATTGTTCAGCACCGTGTCGGCGTGGTGCAGCCATTCGATCATGCTGTCGTCTTCGTAAATCTCTTCCAGCTTCTCATTCATGATCACGATCAACGAATCGACATGTTTGGTCAGCGCTTCCAGCCCTTCGTCGGCGATATCCATGCAGCGCTGGCCTTCGTACGAGAACGGCTTCGACACCACCGCCACCGTCAGCGCACCCAGCGATTTGGCCACTTCGGCTACTACCGGCGCCGCACCAGTGCCGGTGCCCTTGCCCATGCCAGCAGCAACGAACACCATGTGCGCGCCACGCAGCGCATCCTCGATGCGCGAACGCGATTCCTCCGCCAGCGTGCGGCCCACGTCCGGCTTCATGCCGGCGCCAAGGCCGGAATCACCAATCTGGATGATGTTGTGCGCGCTGGAGCGCGACAACGCCTGCGCGTCAGTATTCGCCGCAATGAACTCAACCCCGGACACACCTTTGTCGATCATGTGCTGCACTGCATTGCCGCCAGCGCCGCCAACGCCAACAACCTTGATGATGGTTCCCTGCGCCGCGCTGTCGATCATTTCAAATTCCATGATGAACTCCCCTTTTCTGGATGCTGTTCCCAGTCACCAGTGTTCACGCGATGTGACAACTGACGACTGGCAACGGCGATTAGATCAAATAACCTCGATTTTTAAAACTGAATTGCCAAATTCTGTTGCTGCTAGAAATTCCCCTGAAACCATTCCTTCATCCGTTGCAAGACACCCTTCACTGACCCCTGTTGCTGCTTGACCACGCCACCACGCAAGTACTGCCGCTTCGCCTCCATCAGCAAGCCGAGCACGGTCGCATAGCGTGGGCTGCGCACCACATCGGCCAACTGACCGCGATAATCGGGCATGCCGATGCGCGCCGGCTTCAGGAATACGTCTTCCGCCAGTTCTACCATGCCCGGCATCAGCGCCGAACCACCAGTCAGCACGATCCCGGACGACAGCACTTCCTCGTAGCCGGACTCGCGCACGCACTGGTGTACCAACGCGAACAGTTCCTCGATGCGCGGCTCGATCACCGCCGCCAGCATCTGCCTTGACAGCATCCGCGGAGCACGATCTCCCAGCCCCGGCACTTCGAGCGACTCCTCCGGATCAACCAGCGCCTGTTTCGCAATGCCGTAGCGCAGCTTGATTTCTTCCGCTTCGGCCGTCGGGGTTCGCAGCGCCATCGCAATATCGTTCGTGATCTGATCGCCGGCGATCGGCAGCACCGTCGTGTGACGAATCGCGCCCTCGGAAAAGATTGCGACATCGGTCGTGCCGCCGCCAATATCGATCAACACTACGCCCAATTCCTTTTCATCCGCCGTCAGTACTGCTTCTGCCGACGCCATCGGCTGCAGGATCAGGTCGGAAACTTCCAGCCCGCAACGGCGCACGCATTTGATGATGTTCTGCACCGCCGACACCGCGCCGGTAACGATATGCACCTTGGCTTCAAGCCGGATGCCGCTCATGCCGATCGGTTCGCGCACGTCGTCCTGGCTGTCGACGATGAATTCCTGCGGCACCGTATGCAGCAACTGCTGGTCGGTCGGAATGTTGACCGCGCGCGCGGTTTCGATCACGCGCTGCACGTCGGCTGCTGACACTTCCTTTTCTTTGATCGCCACCATGCCGGTCGAATTGAAGCTGCGAATATGGCTGCCGGCAATACCGGTATAGACGTTCATGATCTTGCAATCCGCCATCAGTTCGGCTTCTTCGAGTGCGTGCTGAATCGAATCGACCGTCGCTTCGATGTTCACGACCATGCCTTTTTTCAGGCCCTTCGAATAGTGCTGCCCCAAACCGATGATTTCATGCCTGCCATCCGGCATGACTTCAGCCACTGCTGCCACTATCTTCGAAGTGCCGATATCAAGGCCAACAATCAGGTTTTTCAAATCTCTAGTCATAGTGTCAAACTTGCTTTTTCTGTTTACCTTGCTTCTGCGACCTGTCCGCTGGCATTCAGCGCCAAGCCATTCGGGTACCGCAAATCCATGCTGTCAATCCGGCCTGGGAAACGCGCCACCAACTGCGGGTATGCCTGCACCATGCGCTCCACCAGTTCCTTGATGCTCATTCCCCCAACCTGCTCGCGCCCAAAGCTGACCAGCATGCCGTTGCTCAGCCGGGCCGACCACGAAAAGCGGTTGGACAAATACACCGCTACCGGCTTCAGCCCGGTCGGCGCAAGCCATTCGCGCAATTCGCCGTAACGCGTCGCCACTTCCTTTTCGCTGCCTTTCGGGCCTGCAAATTCAAGCAGCTTGCCATCCTCTTCTGCTTCAGCCAGATTGGCAGTGAATACTTCGCCACTAACCGACAACAACCTCCCATCCTCGCCCCACGTGCCCAGCGGCTGGTATTCTTCCACCGCTACGACCAACCTGTTCGGCCATTCGCGCCGAACGGTCGCGCGGCGTACCCACGGCACCGCCTCAAATGCCTGACGCACCGCATCCAGGTTGGCAGTAAAGAAATTCCCCTGAATGCGCGGCAAAGCCGTGCTTTTTACTGTCAGCGCATTCACGTGGCGCAGTTCCTGCTCGCCGCTGCCATGCACGGTAATCGCCTTGAGAACAAACATCGGCCGCTGCGCCAGCCACCACAAGCCGGTGGCAACAAGCACCAGCGCGCACAGCCCGATCAGTGCGGCGGTGATGGTGTTCAGCAATTTGACGTCATGCCACATGCGTTACCGAGCCTTTCCGTTCAATCCGGCTTCCAATCCTTGGTCGGCGTCAGGTCCAGCCTGGCCGACGACAGAATCTGCAGACACAAATCTTCGTAACTGATCCCAGCCGCTTTCGCCGCCATCGGCACCAGCGAGTGCCCGGTCATCCCTGGCGAGGTATTGATTTCCAGCAGGAACGGCTTGTTGTCCGACAGCCGCAGCATCACGTCTGCCCGCGCCCAGCCGCGGCAGCCAATCGCGCGGTAGCTGGCCAATGCCAGCGTCCGGATTTCCAGCTCCTTTTCGGGCGGCAGCCCGGAAGGACAGAGGTACTGCACATCGTCGCTGAAATACTTGTTGCGGTAGTCGTAATTTGCCTGAGGCGCCACGATGCGGATCAGCGGCATTGCCTTCGGTTCGCCATCGATTTCCAGAATCGCGCAAGTCAGTTCTTCGCCGCTGATGAATTCCTCGGCTATCACGTCCTGATCGAAACGGCTGGCCTGCGCATACGCTTTCTGCAAATCTTCCAGACGCTGCACCTTGCTCATGCCGAGCGACGATCCTTCATGCGCCGCCTTCACGATCAGCGGCAAGCCAAGCGCGCCGCACACCTGTTCCCGATTCGATTCCTGCGTCAGCATTTCGTATTTCGGCGTTGCCAGACCAGCAGCCGCCCAGATGCGCTTGGTCATCGCCTTGTCCATCGCAATCGCCGAAGCCATCACGCCCGGGCCGGTATATGGAATGCGCAACTGTTCCAGCGCCCCCTGGATCGTGCCGTCCTCGCCGTAACGGCCATGAAGCGCAATGAACACGCGGTCAAAGCCTTCGCCTGCCAACTCTGCCAGACTGCGCCGTCCGGTATCGAAACCGTGCGCATCCACGCCCTTGCTGCGTAGCGCCTCCAGCACGCCCTGCCCGGACATCAGCGACACTTCGCGTTCGGCCGAACTGCCGCCCATCAATACGCCTACTTTTCCGAATTTCCTGAACATATCTTCCCGCCTACAATTGAGATTGAATCTGGAACTGCGCCAGCTTTGCCGGCACGCCGCTAATCGACCCGGCGCCCATCGTGACCACGACATCGCCATCACGCACAATATTCATGATTGCTGCTGGCATGTCGGCAATGTCTTCGACAAACACCGGATCGACCTTGCCGGCCACACGCAACGCGCGCGCCAGCGCCCGCCCGTCGGCCGCGACGATCGGCTGCTCGCCAGCCGCATAAACTTCCGCCAGCACCAGCACGTCCGGCTGCGACAACACACGCACGAAATCCTCGAACAGGTCACGCATCCGGGTATAGCGGTGCGGCTGAAACACCAGCACCAGCCTCCGCCCCGGGAATGCACCGCGCGCGGCTGCAATCGTCGCCGCCGTTTCCGCCGGGTGATGGCCGTAGTCGTCGATTAAATCAAACTTCCCGCCTGGCTTGCCATCCGCGGCCGGAATCGCGATATCGCGGTACTGTGTGAAGCGCCGGCCGGCGCCGCGGAATTCCTGCAGTGCCTTTTGCGTCGCGCTGTCCTTGATGCTCAATTCGCGCGCAATCGCAATCGCCGCGCAAGCGTTCTGCACATTGTGCATCCCCGGCTGGTTCAGCTTCACCGCCAGCGGCTGATAGCCCTTTTGCAGCACGGTGAATTCCATCACGGTGCCAACCGCCTTCGCATCAACCGCGCGCACGTCGGCATTGTCGTGGAAGCCGTAGGTCGTCACTGGCTTCGAAATGAACGGCATGATTTCGCGCACGTTCTGATCATCCAGGCACAACATCGCGCGACCATAGAACGGCAACCGCTGCGTGAATTCGATGAACGCCTGCTTCAGGCGGGTGAAATCATGGCCATAAGTTTCCATGTGATCGGCATCGATGTTGGTGATGACCTCGATCACCGGATGCAGGTTCAGAAATGACGCGTCAGACTCATCCGCCTCCGCCACGATAAAATCCCCGGCACCGAGCTTCGCATTCGTGCCAACACTATTCAGGCGGCCGCCAATGACGAAGGTCGGATCGAAACCGCCCTCGGCCAAAATGCTTGCAACCAGGCTGGTGGTGGTGGTCTTGCCGTGTGTACCGGCAATCGCAATGCCGCGCTTGAGCCGCATCAACTCGGCCAGCATCAATGCGCGCGGCACGATCGGGATTTTCTTTTGCCGCGCTGCGACCACTTCCGGATTGTCCTGCTTGACCGCGGTCGAAGTGACCACCACGTCCGCGTCGTCGATGTTCGCCGCATCATGCCCCTGCATCACGCGCGCGCCCAGGCTTTCCAGCCGGCGCGTGGCCGAATTGCTGGCCAGATCGGAACCGGACACGTGGTAGCGGAGGTTCAGCAGCACTTCCGCAATGCCACTCATCCCGCTGCCGCCGATACCGACGAAGTGTATGTTCTTGACCTTGTGTCTCATGTCTTCAATTCACTGTTGACGTGCCGGTCTGTTCCAACACATCGGCTATTCTCTCATTCGCTTCGCGCTGTCCGACTGCGCGCGCGGCCTGGGCCATCAACCGGCATTTTTCCCGCGTCATTTCCTGCAACAACCCTGCCACCCGCTGCGGTGTCAGTTCTGCCTGCGGCAAATGGATCGCCGCCTGATGCTGCGCCATCCAGACCGCATTGTCGCGCTGATGCGAGGTGCTGGAAACCACGAACGGCACCAGGATGCTGGCCACGCCGGCCGCCGTCAGTTCCGACACGGTAATAGCGCCGGCGCGGCAAAGCACCAAATCAGCCTCGGCATAACGCCGATCCATGTCGTCGATGAAATCCAGCACTTCCGCATCCACCCGTGCGTCCGCATAAGCCTGCCGCAACGTATCAATATGTTGCCGGCCAGACTGATGAACCACGATCGGCCTGCTTTCCTGCGGCAACAGCGCCAGTGCCGCAGGCAGGCAATCGTTCAAGACCTTTGCGCCGAGGCTGCCTCCCACTACCAGCAAGCGCAGCACTCCGTCACGGCCTGAAAAGCGTTCTTCCGGTGCCGGTATTGCCAAAATTTCCTTGCGCACTGGGTTGCCCGTCACCAGTGCCTTGCCGGCAGCCTTGCCAAAATCCGCCGGAAAACCAAACAGCATCTTGCTGGCGGCAGGAAGCAGCGTTTTGTTCGACAGCAACAACGCCGCATCGGCATTCACCAGCACCAGCGGAATGCGACGCAGCTTGGCCATGAACCCGCCCGGCACCGTCACATAGCCTCCCATGCCAAGCACAACATCGGGACGGCGCCGCACCAGAATAGCAAGACATGCAATGAAACTGCCCAGCAATTGCAGTCCGCCGCGTAATGCATGCATCACGCCCCTGCCGCGCATGCCGGCGAAAGCTATCGTATCCATCTCGATTCCGCGCGCCGGCACGATCGTGCCTTCCATGCCGTGCCGGGTGCCAAGCCAGCTTACCTGCCAGCCGCGCTCACGCATCGTCTGCGCGATCGCCAACCCCGGGAAAATGTGCCCGCCCGTGCCAGCAGCCATGATCAGCAGGCGCTTCATATCCGCCCTCCTCGCATCACGATCCGGTTTTCGTAATCGATCCGCAGCAGGATCGCGAGCCCGATGCAATTCATCACGATGCCGGAACCGCCGTAGCTCATCAGCGGCAGGGTCAATCCCTTGGTCGGCAGCAGGCCCAGATTCACCCCCATGTTGATGAATGCCTGCACGCCGATCCAGATGCCAATACCCTTTGCCACCAGCCCGGAAAAGATCATTTCCATCGCAATCGCCTGCCTACCAATCTCGAATGAACGCCGCACGATCCAGAAAAACAAAATCACCACCGCAAGCACGCCCGCCAAACCAAGTTCCTCGCCAATCACCGCCAGCAGGAAGTCGGTATGCGCTTCCGGCAAGTAATGCAGTTTCTCAACGCTGCCGCCCAGACCGACACCAAGCAATTCACCCCTGCCAAACGCGATCAGTGAATGCGACAATTGATAAGCTTTTCCGAGCGCATTTTCTTCCACCCACGGATTAAGATAGGCAAAAATGCGTTCACGCCGCCATGGCGACAGCAGCACCACCATGCCGAAAATTCCGAACAACGTGGCACCGATACCGGTGAACCAGATGGCATTGATGCCGCCAAGGAACAGAATGGCCATGGCGATGCAGACGATCACGCCGAATGCGCCCAGATCCGGTTCCAGCAGCAACAACAACCCAACCAGACCAACTGCCGCCGCCATTGGCATGAATCCCTTGGTCAGCCGGTGCATCACTTCCTGCTTGCGCACGGTAAAGTTGGCTGCATACAGCACTACCGCCAGTTTCATCAACTCAGACGGCTGAACATTGAACACTTTGAGCGATATCCAGCGACGCGCGCCATTGACGCCCTTGCCGATGCCAGGAATCAGCACAAGTACCAGCAACACCAGCGAAAAGACAAACAGCCAAGGCGCAATCCGTTCCCAAGCCTTCAGCGGCACGCGGAATACCGCCATTCCCGCCATCAGGCCGATGACAATAAAAATCACCTGCCGCATCAAGAAATGCGTGTTCCTGTAGCCGGCATATTTCGGCGATTCAGGCAAAGCGATCGAGGCCGAATACACCATCACCATGCCCATCAGCAACAAGGCCAGCGAAACCCAGATCAGCGGCTGGTCACAGGACATCATCTTCGAACGCGATGCTGTACCGCTGCTCGAAACCGTCTGTCCATTTGCGCCAGCCAATCGCTGCCAGAAAAACAGTTTGCTGAAGTTCATGGCGCCACCTCGCCTCTGGCCAGCGCAATCTCACGCACCGCGTCAACGAACACTTGCGCGCGGTGCGCGTAATTCCTGAACATGTCCATGCTCGCGCAGGCGGGCGACAGCAGCACGTTGTCACCTGGCTGCACCACCTCGGCCGCACGTGCCACAGCTTCTTCCAATGTCGAGCAATCGAACAGAGCCACCCCTGAGCCCTGCAATGCGGCTCGAATCGCCGGCGCGTCCTTGCCGATCAGCAGCACCGTGTGCACATACTCGGCCACCGGTTTCGCCAGCGGGCTGAAATCCTGCCCCTTGCCATCGCCGCCGGCGATTAGCACCAGCCGCCGACGCTCGCTGCCGGCGCCAAGCCCTTGCAGCGCGGCGACCGTTGCACCGACATTCGTTCCCTTGCTGTCGTCAAAATATTCGACCCCGCCGATGTTTTGCACCGGTTCGACCCGATGCGGTTCGCCGCGATATTCGCGCAAACCATGCAGCAACGACGCAAAAGGCAAACCGATTGCGCGACACAGCGCCAATGCGGCCAGCGCATTCGAGGCATTGTGCCGCCCGCGAATTTTCAGTGCTTCAGCCGGCATCAATCGGTTCATACTGATGACCGCGCTGGCCGCAGGCTGCTTGCGGCGCGGTTTTGCCTCACTTTGCTCCGCTTCGGCCACGCACAACCACGACATGCCGCGATCGTCCTGCAGCCCAAAACTGCCCGCTTGTATCGGTTCACCCAGCCCGAAACTTGTCATCGGCGCATCCGCAGACGCCATCTGCATCACTAGTTCGTCATCGCGATTCAGCACGCGCACCGTACGCGCGCCAAAGATGCGCGCCTTGTCGCCGGCATAGGCCTCAATGCTGCCGTGCCAATCCAAATGATCCTGCGTCACGTTCAGCACGGTTGCAGCATCCGCCTCCAGACTGAACGTGCTATGCAACTGAAAACTCGATAATTCCAGCACCCATACCTGCGGCAGTGCATCGTTCGCCAGCGCATCGCGCAATACATAGAGCGCCGCCGGGCTGATGTTGCCAGCCACCTGCACCGTCAATCCAGCACGACGGCACAGCAAGCCGGTCAAGCTGGTAACGGTGGTCTTGCCGTTGGTGCCGGTAATGGCAATCACCTTGGGCGCATAATTACGCTCTTTGCGCAGCGCCGCCAGTGCCTGAGCAAACAATTCGATCTCGCCCCAAAGAGGGATGCCGCGCTCCTGCGCCGCAGGCAGAATTGCCGCCAGTTCCCGTCCCGGCATCAGCCCGGGGCTGAGCGCAACAAAATCCACGCCATCAAGCAAGGCCGGCGCAAATTCGCCTGCGACAAACTCGACGCCCGGCACTGCTTCGCGCAGCGCCGGCAGACGCTCCGGCGCCTCGCGTGTATCGGCCACGCGCACGGCCGCGCCGCAATGGGCGAGCCATTGCGCCATCGCCTGTCCGGATTCACCCAGACCGAGTACCAGAACGTGTTTACCGATGTAATCCATTTAACGCAACTTCAAAGTAGACAACCCAAACAGCACCAGCATGATCGTGATAATCCAGAAACGCACGACCACCTGGGTTTCCTTCCAGCCTTTTTGCTCGAAATGATGATGCAGCGGCGCCATCCGCAGAATGCGTCTGCCTTCGCCGTATTTTCTCTTCGTGTATTTGAAATAGGACACCTGCAGCATCACCGACAGGGTTTCAACCACAAAAATCCCGCCCATGATGAACAGCACAATTTCCTGGCGGACGATAACCGCAACCGTTCCCAGTGCGCCACCCAGCGCAAGCGCGCCCACGTCCCCCATGAAGACCTGCGCCGGATGTGCGTTGAACCAGAGGAACGCCAGCCCCGCACCAGCCATCGCGCCGCAAAAAATCAGCAATTCTCCCGCGCCCGGGATGAACGGAATGAACAGGTAGCGAGAATAGGTCGCATGTCCGGTCAGATAGGCAAAGATGCCAAGCGCTGCCCCCACCATCACTGTCGGCATGATCGCCAGGCCATCGAGGCCATCGGTCAGGTTGACCGCATTGCTTGAACCGACAATCACGAAATAAGTCAGCGTAATGAAGCCCCACACGCCCAGCGGATAGCTGACGGTCTTGAAGAATGGCACAATCAGGTCCGCTTTCGGCGGCAAGCTCATGCTGAAGCCGGACTGCACCCAGACGATAAACAGTTCCCACACTTTTTCATTGCTGGGGGCGGATACGGTGAACGCCAGATACACTGCGGCCGCGATGCCGATCAGCGATTGCCAGAAATATTTTTCGCCGGAGCGCATGCCGTTCGGATCCTTGCGCACCACCTTGCGGTAGTCGTCCACCCAGCCAATCGCGCCATATCCCAGCGTCACAATCAGCACCACCCAGATGAAGCGGTTCGACCAGTCGCACCACAGTAAGGTCGAGATGCCGATACCAATCAGCACCAACACGCCCCCCATCGTCGGCGTGCCGGATTTCACCAGATGCGTTTGCGGCCCATCGGTGCGCACCGCCTGACCAACCTTCATCTTGGTCAGCATGCGAATCACTGCCGGGCCGGCGGACAGGCCGATCACCAGCGCCGTCATCGTCGCGAATACCGCGCGGAAGGTAATGAAATTGAATAGCCGCAGCACCCCGAGGTCCTGCTTGAAAAATTGTGCCAGCCAAAGCAGCATGTCAGTGGCTCTCCCCTGTTTGTTCATCCGCCAGCAGGCG
>JAGSYW010000034.1 GCA_018262475.1 Burkholderiaceae bacterium
GCACACCAGCAGCGCCGTGATCTTGTCCAGCGGGATAGACCCAAGCCAGTCAAGAAACCCAAAAACCCACGCGGCCACCCCTGTCGCCTTCCCCGTCGCTATCGCTTTTTCCGGCATGATTCCCTTTCTTTTGGCATAAAAAAACCGCCTCGCGGCGGCTACGGTTTCGTTGCGGTTTTGCTACGTCCCGGCTGGATAATCTGGCTGCGCCGGGAGCGATTGCGCCGGGTCGCCGCTGTCCGCGCGCACGATTGCTCGCAGTGTTTCGACATAGCCCCCCCAAGCATCAGGAAACGCCACACCAGCCTTAAAACACCGCAGAGCGACCATATCGGTAGCGTCGAGCGCAGCCTGTGCCTGAGCTTGGTACGCAGCCCACACCTCTGCTGGATCTGGACTGTCTGCTGGCAAAGGTGCGTTCCCCTCCGCCACCCAAGCAAGATAGTGTCGGTAATCAGTGTTCGCAGAGTCAGTCGGGATAAAAGCACCGTCAGACAACCGAACAATTGCGGTTGTGTTTGTGAGTAGTTTGTACATGGTTAATACTCCCTTATAGTACTGAGGCGGCAGTCCATGCCACACTCAGCAAGAATGCCCCCGCTACGCTGTCTTTAGCCCCCGCAAATCGCGCACCTCGCCCATCTACAGACCACAGGTTGGCGGCACTGGTTACACCTATTGACCCCACATGCACAGCCGTCATCGTCGGAGCACTCGGCTTATTGACCTTGAATTGAATGAATGCCCCGAGGTTCTGATTAGCCGATCCATAGGCTTCAAGGAAAAACTGACCCGCCTCATAAAACCGCTGACACCGCACCAACTCTGTCGCTTGGTCAAGCTGCTCAAAAGGCGTTGCCAGCGTTCCTGGCTCCCACTGCACTTTGTCCACAGTAAATGAAACCCCTGCACCAAGGCCGTATGCAACAAGACTGAGTTGCAAGCCTAGGTAAGCGTTTCCAGTTGCGGAAACAGGCAGAGTGAACAACTGCGGGGTTGTCGTCAGGTTAATAGTGCCGCTGGAGATGGGCGCGGTGGCTGCGAAGTTGTCCGCCACCGTTGCGTGCACTGCCATCCAGTTTAGTGAGAGCGGAGCCGATGCCTTTGCCCAGAAAGAAACTGTGCTCGGACGATTTTGCAGAGCGATAGCATCGACTCCTGGAATGCGCTGCAAAAGGTTTACTGATGTATTTCCGCTAGCGCCAGTTACTCTGAGCGTAAATGTACTGTTGGCGGTCATTTCGTTCAATGCCCTTGAAGCATTCACCGCACTCCCCGTTGTGTACACAGCCCATTGGTCGGCTGTGTAGGTCAGCACATTCGCGGGACAGTCGAAAGTCGTTCCGCGCTGCCAGACACGAAAATCCCCGTTAATAAGCCGGTTCCGAAACCCCGCGAGGTGGCTTCCGTTGATGTTTTGGACATTAACCCCACCGGAAAAAGTTTTGGTGCCGATAATAGTTTCGTCGCCTGATTTTCCGACCGCGCCAAGCGCCTCACGCGCGTCCGCTGGATCGCCAGTCGCGCCAAGCAAACTTGTCACATAATCCCAAAACCTCCCAATTCCTGCACGCAGGACAGCATTCGATGGCTTCGGATATACGTCAGATAACTCAATCCTCTCAGGAGGTGACTTGATGGCCATTTAGTACCCTTTCAAAATAAAATCACACGAAATGCCGGATACACCAGCGCCGCTTGAATTGATTGCTGTTGCCTTTGGTTTTAGTGGCGATGTTTTGTCTATATGCACAGATACAGCGCCGCTGGTATTTGCTTGAAGCGTAGAAGTTACCGTTGTAATCTTCGTAAATTTTGAGGTGTACGGGATCAGCGTCCCATTTGCAGAAAGCGAAACATCATCGAGGTATTCAACAATATCCGGCGCATCAACGGTAACTTTGAATAACGAAATGCTCCCGCGTGTCGCTCCAGAGCCAATAGTTACGCGCCACTGATAAATGTCATTTTTTGCGACAACGCTCCCAGGCCACGGCTGCCACACCCCATCAACCCCATATGCTGGCGCATCATCTACCCCATAAAATGAATCAGCATCAATCCCAAACGCAGGGTCTGGCGAAACCAGCCTGTACTCAATAGACAACCCGTATCCGGTGTAATCTATATCCAGAGTCACCGATGAACCGTTTAACGCAGAAGAAAACTGCACCTCCTGCGTCGTGTAAGCCATTTGCGCGTAACTGGACAATTTGAAGAAAGAATCATTGTCTAGTCCGTATGCTGACTGATCATCTGTTCCATACGCAGAATCAGTAACGTCAGCATAGAGAACGCCGCCAGATACTGAACACGCATCTAAAGTCCCAGAAAATCCAGCGAAATCAACTACCTCAACAACATTGGCGACAGGAATGTCACCAAGATTTGCAAATACATTTGCTGAATTTTTCGATTCGTTTCCGGAGGCATCGACAGCCTTACCCATTATGGTGACAGCACCAGAAGGACGAACAACTAGATTAAATGGGCTTTCTGTTATCAATCCATTGTGCAATGGGGCAGCGGCTCCCCAATCAAGGTTATTTCCGTAATGGAATCGAAACCTATAGCCAGCCAAGTCAATGTCGTCGTTCCCTGTCCAATGGAGTACCGGACCATTAATACTGAGTCCAGATATATCATTAGGCGGCTCAGCCTTCCCGACCACTATGTGTGATGTGTATGTCCAGTCAGATTTGGTTCCGAGCGTATTGACTGCGCGCGCACGAATGACATATAACTCACCATCTTTCACTGGGGCGAGATAGATGCTCGAATCATCAGTGACAGCGGATTGCCAAACCTCAGACTCATCAGACCATTGGACTTCAACGCGCGCGCCGGAAACCGCAATGTCGGGCCACGACACAAGAATACGCGACACGATTGAGCCGTCCGCCATCTTAATGAGCACGTCTTTACCAGACTCGCACGTCAGTCTGGTTATCGGATCAAGATAAAACGGGTCCGGCAACCCTGTATTCTGCGTTGCGTCGACAACAACAGCATCAGCAAAATCCCAGATGCTTTCCGCATCTTCTTTCATCGTCAACTCAACAGCGGACGTAGGAGAGAATTTCTTGCCGGTGACGCGGAATACCTTGTTATCCCATCCAAAAAACGGACTGGTCATTGTGACGCGGTCGCCAACGCGCAATTTCCATGTCTTGAGCGAGAACTCAGCCTTGATAGCGTAACCGTTGCGCTGGTCTTCAACAAAGATGCGAGACAGATTGTGGGCGCGCTGAATTGTGTCGGTGAACCCAAACTGAATATCCGTCCAGAGTTCGCGCCCATCAGCGGCCACAAACAAGGCGCTGGAGTATGGCTTCATGTCGGTTGCGACCCAGTTGGTTTCGGCGCCGACGAACTGCCCTTTTACACCGTTGTACAGATCCGCATCCGATACGCCCGGAGTGATGGACAGGCTGCCGATGATGTCTGACTGGTCCAGTGCCATAATGGGCGCGATGTACTTCCCAACCACAACATCCCATGTCGTCGCCACAACCCACCCAGCCATGCTCTGAGCAAGGCGTTCCAGCACGGAGGCCGGATCTTCTTCGCTGGTGATGGTGCCGTTGATGGTGTAACGCCGTCCGAAGTCAAAAACATCGTCGCACGCATTGGCGGCGGTGATATACCGGTCCATAGGCAAATCATCGGCGTCAACCCAGCACAGCTCGCTGGTGAGGTAATCGTAAATCGCCAGCGCCGGGTTTTGTGACCATACCGTTACGCTAGTTCGAGGGTCGTACAGTTTTTTGCCACGGAGTAACACTTCAATCGCCGGAATGCCGCTCTGGAATGCGGATTCATTCAGATCGAGCGTAACCACCGAATAACAGAACCCGCGCAACACCGCCGTGGCTGGCCATTTTTCCGGCAGCAGGTTGTGCAGGTATTCGTCAGCCGGGTCGTTTGCCGCGCCAAGATGGTGCCGGATTGATACTACTGATGTATCTTCCTTGTACGAATATGTGACTTTAACGCCGTAGCCAGCTCTCGACAGCGTGATCGTGCTGCCGTTGATCGTATGGTCATAATGTGTTTTGTCTTCACCCCTCCCGCTATACACGCTCAATACTTTGATCGGGGGATGAGCCAATGTGTATGACGTGCCTGAGAATTTTTCAGTGGCGCTTGAGGTCTTGCTGGACTGGTACTCTGACAATTTCTTGCCCGCGATCCACACACCCTCAATGCCGTCGCACTCATGAGCGGCATGAATGCAAACCAGATGCTTGTACTGGTCTTTACTGCCAGTGGTGAACATCGCCACAACATCAGACCCAACCCTTGCACGTCCGTAAACGTACCGGCAAGGGGCATCCTCCGAAACTGCCGTGATGGTGCGGTCTTCTAGGCTGGCGTTATAGGCGGCCTTCGCCCTGGCGGCAGCCTTACGCTGCTTTGCCGCCTGCACCTGGCCATAGGCCATCGTCGCAGTGAACAACAGAACCTGCCCGTAGGATACGACCCACGTGCCAATAGTAAAAAACTGCGACGAAAGGAACGCCGTAACGGGATCGGCCAGCGCCACGGAAGGCGTCATCAGCAGGATGATCAGATAGACCAGGCGCATGCTGCCTCCATCCGGTTGATGAACTCCAGGCCATCTTTTCCAGGGCCGACGATGTGATCACCACTGAAAATGCAGATGCTTTTGCCGTACAGCGCCAAATCGCCATCCTTGGCCAGATTTGGGTTTACGCGTGGAAACCGCGCATCCAGCGCAGCCTCAAGCCCACCAGCAGCCTTGACCGCGCGCATTGCCTGCCGTTCTGTTTCCCATATGGCAATACCATCAAGCGGTTCTGCGCCTGTTTTTTCGCGTACCCACCCAGCAGCGAACAGCACGCAGTCCATGCGTCCATAAAAAAAAGGCACTCGAAGGTGCCTTGTGATGTAGTCTGCGAGTGTCATTGAGCCTGGAATTTCTTCGAAAGCCAAAGCGATGGGTTTGCAATAAGGTCGCTCAAGTACGCGAACCCGGTATCTTCAGGATGGCGTTTTTTCTGCTGCGCTGCATTCATCCGTAGCGCAGGCCGGCGTTTCAGCCCGTAAGCCGACGTTTCGCACTTGAGCGTGATGGAGCCTTTATCGCCATCCACACCGACCGTGACCGCATCCATGATGCCGCGCCAGCATACTTCTGGAGAGCCGATCATCCTGTAAGCGTCATCCAGCGGACACATCCACATTTTGGCGCTACGGCCTCGGTATTCTTCCACCGGGCCGACTGCAAGCGCCAGTAATTGTGGATCGCCTGCGTTCAGCGTGAAATTGAGCGCGCTGGACGTTGCGCCCTCTTCTTCCGTGACTTCACTGATACTGGCGATGGCCCCAACACCAAGCCAGTTGGCGCCATCCCATTCAATTGGCTGGTTGAAAGTGGAAAACCGGCCAACGCCGCCAGCGAAATTGAAGGAGACGAAGTAAACGACGCGGACAATAGGTTTTTCAAGAGCCGCCTGCTGATCTGCAGAAACCGTCATACGCGCCAATCCTCCACCAGCGACAAGGACATGCCGCCCACGCGCACATCCTCATAATCCCAGTTTGATTCGGATTCTGAGCGCCGAAACAGGGCTTTGGGCTTATCCCATGTGACGACCGAACCAGAGGCGAAGGCATTTCTCAGTGGCGGCTCGATGCTGACCGTGATAGCACCGCTGCCGTTAGCCGTTGCGCTATCCGTCACCATGACAACCTGCTGCGTTACCCCAGTGCCGATGCCGAGATAATCCCCCGCCACCAGCGTTTTGCCGCCTTGCCCGGATGCGCAGATGGTCAGGCTGCTTGCGCCTTGCGCCGCACCACCACTCAACGCCATTGCCCCGCGCATGGTGCCTCTTGGCTGCGGCCTGCCGAGATTGTGCAGCGCCAGCAGGTTTTGACGGCCTTTGAGCCGCAGTATCAATGCCTGGAACTCGCCCACAAATTCATCCCGGTCAGTTGGCGGGGAAATGGTTGTTTGCCAGAGTGGCGCAAGGGCTTCCTGCGCCTGCGAGCCGAAAGCCGAGGCAAAGGCAATTTCGTTGCGCTTTTGCCCCCACGATTGTTTGGCAATTGCGAGCGAATCAGGAAATTGGATAATCATGCCAGCCTCCCTTGACGCTGCAGCCGGTCAACCAGTTGCGCATTTCCGTTTTGAACTGCCCTCGTCACCAAAGCATAGACTTCATTGCGGTCTGTGCGACTGTCAATGTTGATGACTGGCGCGTAGTTGATCGTCGCTCCGCCTGATCCACCGGAAAGAATGTCTTGCGTCTGCTTCGCATTGAAAATCCGGCTTGGCCCGGTGACTTCCAGTTCAGGGCCTTTCTCGCCCACCAGCCGCAAGCCGCCGCCGAAATCGCCGCCTTCAGCGTACCCCATAGCGTTGAATTTCACAGGTACGCCGGAAATGCTCATGGATTGGCCGGTGATGGCTGTCGTGCTGCCCGATGCCCCTGCACCAGTAAACAGCGACAAAATGCTGCCAAACAATCCGCCGCCGCCTGCCCCGCTTCCAAAAATGCTGGATAGCATGGATTTAATCTGAATCCTGGCGATTTCTGCAATGATGGTGTCCGCCAGCGATTTCCAGTTCATCTTGCCGGTCGTAACAAAAGTCACCAGCGCATCCTCCATCGACTTGATGGAGTTGGTCATGGCGTCGCCGGCCTGCTTACCGACATTCGCAGCGTCCTCACCATATTTGCGCACGGATTCGGACAGGTTGAACCAAGGGTCTTGCTCTTTGTAGTATTTGGCCTCGATCAGAGACGTACTGTCGGCCTTCGCAATCGCGGCTTTTGCCTGGATGCGAGCAATTTCATCATTGAGCATGGCGACGTTTTTTTCGCCAATCTCGACAGTCGCTTTGCGAATCTGATCTTGTACTTCCATATCGATGCGACGCGCCTCGGTCAGCTTCATCTGTTCGAGCGTGGCCTTACCCATGATGTCCAGCTCGAACTGTTTGTCGGACAGTGCCTTGTTTTCCTTGTAAACGAATTCGTCGATGTCCTTGCCGAACTTTTTGACGATGTTCAGTTGGCGTTCTTTTTCGATCAAGTCTTGGATCAGCTTCGCTTTTGCGATGTAGTCGGCTTTCTGCTTCTCAGACAGCGCCGGCAGGCCTTCGGCGGCTCGCGATTCCTTGGAGAATTTGCCCAGCTCGACATCGAACCGAGCCATCGCTTCTTTCGACTCCTTGACCTTGCCGTCGAACTTGTCGAAGTTATCAATTACGTATTTGATGCCTACAGCCGTACGCTCGAGATTTTGCATCTCGGTTTCGAACGGGTCTTTTTGTTTGGTGGCTTTCCCGTCGCCAGCGAGGCCTTTCACATCAATCTTTGCTCGGTTCGTACCGGCTTTTGCCGCTTCCGTACGCGCTACCGCCAACTGCCGTGCGACCTTCGCTGAGAACATTTCTTTCTGCGCGACTGAATCAATATCGGCCTTGTATGAATTCCAAATTTCGGCTACACCAGCCGTGCTTCCTGACGCAAGCATCTGTGGTATTGCAACAGCCATAGCAGCAGCCATCGCCAGTGTTTTTGCTGTTATCTGGACGGTTCTAATCGCGCCATCAAAACAATCCACCACAAATGCCGCTGCCTTTGCGGCTCCTTCAGCCCACGTTCTGATTGACCCGTCCTCAGCAAGCCCCTTAACCGCTCCGCGCACACCTTCTGTGCCGTTGATGTTTTCCAGCATTGCTTTTGTAAAAGCGTTCAGCACGGGCAATGCTTCCATTGCAATCATCTTGTAAACAGCGTTCTGTGACGCGGCGAGTTTCACCTGGTTTTTGTCGTACTCGTCCGCCATCGCCGCTTGTTCAGCCGTCACTTTCGCCTGCAACTCACCAACTTCGACAAGGTCTTTCATCAACGGCAGTAGGTTTGCGCCTGATTTCCCCATCAGGTTTTGCATCACAACAACCTTCTCTGCTCCATCTTGATACTTGTCCAGCTTGTCAGCAACGAGCTTGAATACCTCTCCAGGGTCTTTGCCTTTTAAGTCAGCAGCAGAAATTCCGATTGCCTTGAACGTATTACTTGTTTTTTCGCCTCCGTTCTGTGCGTCAATCATCGACTTTGACAATTTTTGCATGCCGGTAGCAAGTGACTCTGTGTCTGTGCCTGAGAGTTTCGCCACGCCAGCCAGTGCAGACAACTTATCAGCCGCAACCCCCGTCCTTTCGGAAAGTTGTTGCATATCTGCTGCGGATTTGATCGCGTCATCAATTTTGCTCTTGATGGCGTCGAATGACGCCCCCGCCAGCAGGCCAGCGCCAATTGCTGTCAGCGAAGTTTTGACGATGCCAGCAGCCTGATCGATGCGCGCAAGATGAGCTTCTGCGATAGCCGTGGCCTTGCCCATGTCGCTTTGCAACTTGGCGACATTTGCCGCCATCTCGATCATTACCGAGCCGACTGGTGTTGCCATCCCGTCCTCCAAATAAAAAAGCCACCCGAAGGTGGCTTTATTTTTCTCTAGCCGTGTTACAGCGCCCGCCGTGCGTATGTCATGTCATTCATCGTTTTGCCAGCGCAATGCTTGTTCCAGCTTGCTTTTTTCTGACTGAACTTGCCGCCTGCATAAACAGCATGCTCAACATTTACCCCGCCGAAGCCGTTTTTGCCTCGATACTGGAAACAGATAACACTTCCAGAATCATTCGACATAATGGAATCCCATTGCGTTGAATCAGGTTCGCGCATAGCACTTTTTAACGCCCCAGCTGCAGCAACCACGAGCTGAAAGCGATTTTCGCTTGCGGCTTTTTCCGCCTTGTCCTTTTTCTCTTTTTCAGCGAACTCTTTTTTCTGCTGCTCGCTCACAGGAACGCTAATAGCGGGTTTTGATGCTTCCTTGCTTCCGCCTGCCCCCATAAAGAATGCCGCAGCCAGGCTTGCGAGGATTATTCCTCCACCGACCCTTACTATCATACTCGGCTTCTTTGGTGGTTTTGCCCCGCAATTCGGACACGATTTTGCTTCTGTGCTGACTTCCTTCCCGCACTCCTTACACGCAACGAGCGCCATAACGATCCCCCATGTCGTTGTTAACCTCGAAACTATACAACACGGGGGGTGCCTCAACTCGTCACAATTGTTACGTTCCCGGTGATTTTGAAGTTGATTGATCCCTCTACAACCCCATCAACACCGCCGCTTTCCGGAACGGACTTCACGTTCACACTGAACGTGGCCACGGTTCCATCTGAGTACGTCACCTTCATGTTGCCAACCGCCGCAGACGCCCGAAGCGCGCGGCACCTAGACTGTCCGACATCGCCGTAGATGATCTGCCCTGTCAAGGCGAGCTTGCCGAAGTCTTGCAAACCTGTGCGCGATTCCTTGGCCGTACTTTTCAGGTTCGTCACATCGATGTCAGAACTCTCCCCGTCAAAACCGCTCCAAGATTTGACGCCACCAATTTCCACGAAAGTACCTGATGTTGCGCTTTCGATTTCAAATTTCGTTCCTTGCGCTTGAATTGCTCCGTTGCTCATAGTGAGGCCCCTTATAAATAAAAAAAGCCGCACTTGGCGGCATTACTTCAGCAGCTATTACTGCCTTTTCTTCCTGATGATGGTCAGCCCTTTGAACATTTTTGCGATCATCGCTTCCGTGTCGAGGCTTTCCACCTTTTCTTCCCGCTGCAAACCACCCCACAAGATAAAATCCTGCATGACAAACGGTTCTGGCTTGGTTTTTGCATTACGGTGGACGTTTGCCAGAGTAGATACAGAAACGCCGTGCCGCATGTCGGCCACCATTTCGCCAAACGGCTCGATGTTGTAGTACGCCCACCACTCGGCAAACTCGGATGAATCTATCTGCTGCTGGCACTCCTTGACACTTTTGCCAAGCGCGAGCGCTAAACGGAACCAGAATCGCCGCTCTGGGCGGCTTCGGAGTTTTTTTCCGCGCCATCCAGTGCCGATGCGCCGATTCCATTGATTTTTTGCGCGGCCCGGTACACGCGGTCGAGCGCTTCACATGATTTCCGCGCCAGTGCATCGATGTCACTTGGCTCAAACACGCGGTCTCCGGATTCATCAACCACGGTCAGCGCCACCAGTTTTGCGCGCATGTTCGTCAGATCTGGCTGGCGCTTGCCGCCTACATCCTCCTTGATCATACTAGCCTCGAACTGATCACGATCGAGGCCGGTCATGGTGCGCACGATGACGCTACCGCCCCATTCAGGAACCTCAACAGTTTCGGTTTTCAGGTCGTTCGCGGCCATAATGTCCGCCTTGCTCAAAATTTTGGTCATGTTTTCCTCAATGCCAGACTGATATGTCAATCAACACCCGATGCAGCAGGGTGTCGTCCTCGAATATATCTTGCTCAATTTCAACGATGAACTTTCTCGACCATGCGCCAAGCGCTGCCTTTACCGCCATCGCAAGCGTTTGCGCTTCGTCGTATGAGCTTGCCCACACATCGATCTGCAATCGCGTCCTGACCGCCCCTGACGCGCCAGCGAGCGTGTTATCCGGCATGTTCGACGACCGAAAAAACGTGATGTACGGCCTAGTCGGATTCGTAGGCGCAGTTCCAGCCCACACCCCACCAGCTGCAAGGCTGTCGAGCAACCCGCTAATTTCTCCCTGAATGCTCATTTGCGCACCTTTGCGATTTCATCCGGGATACGTTTTGCCGCGTATTCCTTGAATTTCTCGATAGCCGCCAGTTTTTTTGCCTCAAATGCTGGGCGCATAAACGGCTTTGCCGCCATTTTTGACGTGCCAAACTCGACAAATCTGGCGTAAAAAGCGTCCAGTTTCTGCCCTTTTTTCGTGGTTTTTGCGCGTTTCCCGGCGCGCACGCCAATGTAAAAAGTCTGCTGCGTCGCGCTCGATTTTTCGCGGATTTGCTTCTGATAAATCGATTTTTTCAGAATGCCGGTGTCGCTCGGCGCGCGCGCGACGGCCTCTTTCTTGAACTCGGTTGAGGCCGCATTGACAGCACCGCGGAGGACATTTTTTCCTATGTTCTTTGGCAGCTCTTCGAGCGCTTTTTTCAGTGCATCCAGTCCGGTGATGTTCTGCAGCGTTGCCATCACAGAACCTTTTTACACATAGCCACCAGCTCGCGGCTGGCGCCGTCATCCAGCAGGTACAGCACTTCGTACGCTGTCGCGCCGTGCGCGATTTCCGTGCAACCTGAAACGTCTGCACGTTTCCGGATGCGAATTTCCGTTGTGACTTCGCTGTTGACGGCCTGCGCCGCAAACAGCATGCGCCCGGACAGGTCTTTGACCGACGCCCAAACTGTGCAAACGTCAGTTCTTGCCGAAGCCTGGCCGCCATACTCCCCTTTGGAAGTGCTTATCCGGAGGAAAGTGACTCGCTTGTTCATTACCTCGAAATTCATCAGAACCCCTGCATCCGGTGCGGCCACATGAGGCTTTTTGATGCCTGGCTTGGAATTTCCCGCCCTTCGATGTAGTCACCAACCATCAGCAGTGCCGCCGCCTTGACCGATGGCGGCGATGTGACCGCATTCGCGCCAGTAAATGACTGCTTGCAGAACGATTCCGCGTAACTCACCGCCGCATCAATAGCTATCTGGATTTCAGTGTCCAGATCGTCACCATCCATGCGAAGGTGCGTTTTTGCTTCGGACATGGTAATCATTTTGATTCTGGCGGTTTGATGGCTTTGTTGCTGACCGGCTCGGCTGACTTGTCTTCATCAACCTGCTCTGCAGCCGCAGATTGGACTCCATCCCCATCAGCATCTGCGCTTTGATCTTCGCCGCCATTGGGCGTCGTGCTTGATTCATCGCATGCAAGGTGCTGTGCAACACCGATTGATACGGCAATGGCGGCACAACGATCGTCAACGTCATGCTCGCCTGGCGCGTATTCAACTACATTGATGCCGTTTGGCGAATATTTGAATGCTTTGGTGAATTTGATTTTCATGCTTTCTCCAATGGGAAAGGCCAGCCCGAAGGCTGGCTTTGTTCATCACGCTGCTGCGATCTTTTGAATCTTGATCGCGTTGCTGTCCATCACACCGCCACCGACGCGCTTGGTGGTGTAGAACTGGACATACGGCTTGTTGGTGTACGGATCGCGCAGCATCCGCACGCCGATGCGATCGACAATCAGATAGCCGCGCTTGAAGTCACCGAAGGCCAGCGCCAGCGCATCAGCGGCAACATCCGGCATGTCGTCGTTTTCGACCACACCATAACCACACAAGCGATCCGGCTCGCCGTTTTGCAGGCCAGGCTGCCACAGGTAGTTCTTTTGCTCGTCTTTCAGCTTGCGCGCAGCCGCCACGGTCAGTCCATTCATGGTGAACGATGCGTTGCGGCGATACCCAGACTTGAGCGAGTAAATCAGATCGAGCAGGCCGTCCGCCGTGATTGCCGTAGCCGCGCCGGAAATTACATGCTGCAACGTGCCGAGTGCGCGGGCGCTGTCTGCGGTTGCTGCCGTGGTGTACGCCAGAAAGCCTTTCGGTTTCTTGGTGCCGTTGCCGGATGTGAACGCGGCGTTTTCTGCTTCGGTGAAGGCTTGGACAACTTCGCTGTTGATCCATGCTTCCACATCAAAGAAAACGTCATCCAGCGATTTCTGCGTTGCAGCCGGATTTGCGTAAATCTCGCCAAAGAACGGGGCGACTTGCGCCAGCTTCGGGTTGTCCGTTCCCGTGCGTGCGTCATCTTCGTCAACCCAGCCTGTCGTTGCGCCGCCGATGTTGATCAGTTTTTTGTAATCTTCGGTACCGACAGTCATCGAAGATGCCAGCAGGCGCATTGGGGTTTCTTTCCGCAGCAGCTGGATGATGTTGCGGTCGATTTCTTCCGGAATGGCATAGCCGCCGTCTGCATCAGCCGTGGTGTTGACGGCTTTGGTTTCAATGCCGGAGGCGTCGCCCTTGCGCACAAATTGCAGGAAGCCAGCCTTGTATTCTGAATCTTCGCCTGTTGTGCCAGGGCGGTTGCCTTTGGTTTCAAGTTCCTTGATCAGTTCGCTTTGCTTGGACAAGGCCTCGTCCATTTTTTCCAGTTTGGCTTCCAGTTCGGCAGTCCCCTGGCCTTTTTCCAGTTTTGACAGCCGTTCGTCGTTTGTTTTGCGGTATTCGTGCCAGTCTTGGCCTTGCTTTTCGATTAGTTGCTTGATGGTATCCATCTGATGCTCCTTATTGTGTGAAATTGCGCGTTTTCAGCGCTTCCATGAGTTCCTGAGCACCATCACGGTGATTCAGTGCTTTGTAGCCTTGCGACAAGAAGGCTTTCGCCTGCTTTGCCGAAAAACCTGCATCACGCAGGAAGGCTTCCAGAGTCCGAATATCAGGCGTTTCGCCAGCGGAGAACGCGGCTTTTACCGTTTCTATCCTGGCTGAGTCGTTTGCCGGGAATGTCACCAGCGACACTTCCCACAGGTTGATTTCCTTGAGGATGAAGGCTTTTTTGTCCTTATCCCATGTGAATCCGGTGTCCGGCAGGCTGTACCCAATCGACAGGCCGGAGATTGACCCGGCTTTCAGGTGCGCATGCGCCCGTTTTGCTACCGGATCGGCGTCAATCAGCAGCTTTCCTTCGAGATACAGGCCGCGATCATCCTCTTCCATTCGGGTATAAACGCCGATTGGCTCGCGGGTGTCGTGCTGCCACAGCAGTGCAGGCATTCTCCCTTTTGTTTTCCAGTCAGTCAGCGAATTCTCGAACGCGCCGCGCACGACGATATCGCCATACGAGTCTTTAACGTCGAACACTGACCCATAGCCGGAAAACTCACCAGCGTCATTGACGCTTTTGATTTCAAGGCCGAAATCAAGCCGTTTCTTTAGCATTTGCATCCCCTTCTTTGGCGTTGATAGCCATGTTCATCGGCGTCAGGTAAATATCGCCGCCATCACGCGGATTCCAGTCCTCAAAATCGCGGATTTCGTTCGGGCTGATTGCCCCGGCCTGCAGTAATTTCTGGTAGAAGTTGCCGCGCGCTGTCATATCGCCACGCAGCAGGGCGTTGACGTTGAATTTGGCGAAGTATTTCGCCTGGTCTTTTGGCGACAACAGTGAGAGGTTCACGCGCTCTTCGATCTTGACCAGATACGGCATGAGGCAGTCGGTGATGAACTCCTGTGACTGGTGCTCAATGTTCGAGAACGTGGCGTGTTCCAGATCCCCGATCTTGTGCGGCGGCACGCGCCAGATGCCTGCAATTTCCGAGCGCTGGTATTTCCGAGCCTCTATCCATTGCGCATCTGTCGCTGTCATGGCGTTCGGCGTGAATTTCAGGCCTGCTTCCAGAATCGCCGCTTTGTATGCATTGCCAGCGCCTGAGTAGGTGTCTGCCCATGATGTTTTTATGCGGGCGTAGGCTTCATCGCTTAACGCGCCGTCCGTCGATAGCACGCCGGATAGCTTCACGCCTTGCTTGTACATCCGTGCGCCTTCCAGTTCGGCTGCCATCCCAAGCCCGATGGCATCACGCGCTTGCGCGATCGGGCTGATGCCGGTGAGTCCGTCACGAGTGCGCAGCCGGACGTGGAATATTTCGGCTTGGGTGAGCGTCGCTGTTTTTCCGTTGGCAAAGGTGACTTGATATGTCACCGTCCAGTTATCGTCCAGTTTTGGCGTGACGGATGCAGGGGTCAGCGGGAGCAGTTCCCGCAACTCACCGCGCACGATGTTTTTGTAGGCGTAAAAATTTCCACAGGATGCCAGATGCCCGGCCATGAGTTCCTTGAACTCTGCTGCCGTCATGAATTCGTTCGGGTTGATTTTGAGGATTCGATACAGTGGGTGCTTTACCGCGTCTGCCTTGCTGATTCCGTCATCCGATACTTCTTTGAGCGTCAATGGCAACGCGCCTACCGTCTCGTAGATCACGCGCATGCAGGCCGCGACGGTCGAGAATCGCTGGGCGGCACCGTGCGAAACCAGAATGCCTGATGATGCTTCATACCCGGCGCCCAGCATGTCTGCCAACTTTTGTGGCGTGTCGATCAGTACCGGGTCGGATTTTGAAAACATCCGTTTGATGAATTTGATCACAGTGTCCGCAGCCCTCTGGTTTCGTATACGCTGGCGTCATCGGTAAACATGAGCGCCCGCCCCATCGCCAGCAGCATCGCTACTGGCGCATCAATCTTTTCTTTGTTTGTTTCCTTGGTGGGATGCTTTAGTCCTGAAAACTTCGACACGCGCATGACCACGTTGCCCATCATCCATTCGACCATGCTGTTCCCTTCGTGCTGCAGATCGCCAGTCAGCACCATGTTCTCAACCTCGATGATAGGGAGCGTGAAGTGCGTGGAGGTTTGCGATATTTCGACCATCGGCAGGCCTGCTTCGACCAGTTTGGTGGCGAAATAGGCGGAAAATCTCGGGTCGTATGGCACTTCATTGACCTTGAACCGCTTGCCGAATGCCTCAACATCGGCGCGGATTACGTCAAAATCGGTGGCATTTCCATCAGTTACCACCAACTCGCCTCGCTGTTGGTACCGCCGGTAGTGCTGGTTTTCTGGCTTGCTGACTTCGTATTCGTTCAGGTACAGCCGGAAAAACACGTAGAACCGCTTGCCGCGACGAAATACGAGGCACAGCGCAGCGATATCGCTTTTTTCTGCAAGGTCAATTCCGATCCAGCATTCTTCTCCTGCGAAATCGTCAAGCTTCAGCGCCTGATCGCCGCATTCGCGCCAGGTTGCAACAGGAATCCATGTTTCACCGCCAGCCAGCCAGATGTTCAGCCGCTTCGTTTTGAAGTTTGGCTGTTCACTCGGCTGGCGCTTCGCGCGCTCACAATCCAGTCTGAGCCCATCTTCGTATACCGATGTGCCGAGGCCGGGATTTGCCTTTGCCCATTCGATCGGGTCATCCCATTTTTCGCGGTCGTCAACCGTGTAGATGACAGCCAGAAATTCATCGTCCTGAACCACGCCATCCAGCACGCTTTCTGCGTATCGGTGCTGCTCGTACCCGAAGCTGCTCAGATCGAAGCCCGCTGTCGTGATCTGCCAGAGCATTGGCTGGCGCCGAGCGCCTTGTCCGGACTTGATCACGTCATAAATTTCCCGGTTCGGGTGTGCGTGAACTTCGTCCAGGATCGCGCCGTGCGGGTTGAGGCCGTCCATTGACTTCGAGTCGCGCCCTAGCGGAACGAATTTGTCTGCCTTCCCTCGCACAAATAGCTCGCTGCGGCGCTCTGATATGTGCCGCCGCAGGTGCGGACTGGCTGCACGCATGCGTACCGCTTCGTCGTGCGTGATCCGCGCCTGTTCCATTTTCGTGGCGGCTGTGTAGACTTCGGCACCTCCTTCCCCGTCAAAGAAAAACAGGTAAATACCGACCCCAGCCAGCTTGGTGGACTTCCCGTTCTTCCGTGGAACTTCTTCCCATACCGTGCGAAACCGGCGGGTGCCGTCCGCTCGCATCCAGCCAAATGCCTGTGCTATCCAGAACTGTTGCCACGGGTCTGGCACGAATACTTGCCCAGCCCATTCTCCTTTCGAGTGCCGAAGAAACAGGAACGATTCAAGCGCGTGCTGGGCGTGTGCTTCAGAGAACCACATGCCGCGCTCATGACCGGTTTCCATGTCGCGGTAGTGGCGCTCTACACCGAGCCGCGTCCATCTGCACACCGGTATTTCGCCAGCAAGCACCGCCCGGCCATACGCATCCCAGTCGAATGTTGACTGGCGAATCGGCGCACTACTGGTTGCCATCACCCACTACGCGAAAGCCAAGCGACGTTTTGCGCTTTTTGAAGGCGTCAATCGGGTCATCAAACAGCGCTCCCTGTTGCGCCGCAACAAAATCCTCACCCTTTATCTTCACGAAACTCGGAATGGTCAGCGCAGCTTCCGGCAACCATTGCAGCAATGATTTCTTTGCGTCGCGCTCGACGTAGTACAGCGGATGCGGTGCCTGATATCCGTTGCCGCTCGTTGTGATGAAACTTCCGTTGTGGCGGCGCTTGTAGTCTTCAAGTTCGCGCGTTGCATCTATCCATTGAATGAACGTCCGGCAGATGACCGTCAACATCAACCCATCCGTGCGATGGATCAGACCGTATTCGAGCAGCGCCTGCGTGACATGCGCCCAAACTTTTTTTTCTCTTGCGTTCAGCCGCGCCGGCGCGTCAGGAATCTCTGATGTGATGCCGGGAACATGCGCTGCCTTGCCATCATCCACCTTCGGCAGTGCGGCTAATTGGCGCTGTGAGCTCATATCTCGATAATTTCCTAAAAAACAGCCAACGCAAAATTGAATGGGTGCTTTTGACACCCCCCCCTATCAAAACTACCAACACGCAAAATTTGAGGAAACGGTCGGTCACCGGCGGTCTGGCGCAGACTTTTTGACCGCCCCTCCCCGCTCACTTGCCGTCTTTGCCTTGTGGCACGCAGCGCAGATGGCCTGCAGGTTGAGAGGATCGTCTACCCCGCCATCCGCCTTGCTGATGATGTGGTCAACCTCACTTGCATGCGTGTTGTGCCCCTGTCGCAAGCACGGCTGGCACAGCCAGTTGTCACGCCGCAAAATTGCAGCGCGGACCTTCCGCCACTTAGGACCATAACCACGCTCATGACTGCTGCCCTCGCTTGTCTTGAACCACCCAACTGAATCGCGCTTGTGTTGGTTACAAAACCCTGATGCATCAACCAACGTGCCGCATCCAGGATGCCTGCAAACAGATTTTGATCTGACAGCCACAGCGCCCCCGAATAGTTCAAGCCAAACAAAACGCCCCGATGACTGGCGTCAATCGGGGCGCTGTATTCTTTTCTGCAATGGCTTTGCCAAAGCATAGCGAAAATGTACTGCCGTTTCACAATGCAAGCAACACAAAACGCGTGCACATTTTTTCAAAAAATTAGCAACTATTTGATTTGATTATGTTTTCCAGCGATTTAAACAGGCAATCCCTCCGCGCATAAACAGTATTAACATGGCACCGGACACGCCCGGCAACCGTCAACGGCGCCATCCCGGAAACATACAGGCAATACCCGACTTCATACAACTCCAGTCGCGCCTGCCTGATCTTGGCCATCGCGCCATCTGTAGCAAGCACGTCCACATCAACCGGCGCTGCCACCCCAGATGATTGAGCGTGCACCAACCTGTATGCCGGAAAAGGGGAAAGCCCGCCGCGCACGGCGCGACCTGAGCTAATAAATTCTCCCCACCGCACCAGCCTGTCATGAATCCACTTGCTCATCATCGCCCCTTTTCACACAAAACCGAGTTCCAACCTCAATACCGTTTTCCTTGGCAAAAAACACCGGCTCACCGCGCATGCCACGCCGGATGATCGAATCAATCACTTCCTTGCCGAATGCCGCCCGCATTGAGTCAATGAAGGCAGTTACCCCAGGCATCTCATCTCGCAGGTTTTTCTTCATATTGATAGTTGAACGGTTATCAAAAAACCATCACGCTTATAACTCATTGTTTTTATTTAAAATAGTGATAGTTGAATAGTTGAATGGTCAAAAATTAGTTTCTGCAAAAAAGATAATTGCATTTCGCTGGCGATTCGGTGAATCCTCGCGCACGCGCGCACGTATAGGGAAAACCCTTCAACCCTTCAACCATCACTATTACCAATGTTTTCAATAAGTTAGGATATTGATAGTTTTTTTGGCAACCGTTCAACTATCAATATTCAGACTCGGAATTACCCGTAGAGCCGGAACGAAACTTGCGCAAATCCACCTCAAACAACTCAGAGGCGCCAGCAATCCAATCCGTCTGTGACTTATCCTCCGGCTGGTTGCCAACAAGATACACAGTACGCTGCTTTACCGCATTGCCAAGCGGGTACTGAGCAACGTGCTTGCGAACCCCATCAGCCCGGCCTTCCCGCGTAATAACCCTGCCGAAAAACGTCTGCGACGGCGGGTACCGCTCCCCGGCAATGTTGCACCATCTGGTAAACGCAGAATAAAGCTGCTCAGCCGAGCAGCACACATACGGAAGGGGGAGGAAACCACCGCGCCACTCACGGTAAAACCTCTCAGCAGGAGAAAGTCCAAGCGCAATCAAATCCTCTTTCGCCTCATTCACAGGCGGCTTGGTATGCTCATTGAATCCGTCCAACGGCACCTCATGCAGCAGATAGTGATAAAACGCCTCAACGCCACCATTGCGCACCTGCTCACCAACTGCCGCATAAAACACCTCATCCAGCTTTGGTGGCGTCCACAGCACCAAATAACGGCGGTCAGACCTGTCTAGCGCCAGCGGCTGAAGCTCATTCGACAGAAACACAAAATTCATGTGATTCGCCTCATCTCGCTCGCTCAGGTTCTTCGGATTGATTCGTACCGTCTCACCCGTAACCAGCGCCTTAAGCTTGCCCTTCAGCTGGCGCAGCTCGGTACGTGTCACCACCTCATCGGCAACCATGTACAACTTCTTCGAAGCCCACTCATTAAACTGGGATTCGATTTGCGCATTACCGATAACACCGCCGTACTCACCGTAAATCTTCGCAACAGCAGACTCAAAAAACAGATTCTTGCCTGAGCCCTCATCACCATGCACAATGATCGACGAACGCATCTTCGCCCCAGGGTTTTGCAACGGAAATGCCAGCCAGCGCAAAACCCACGCTGCAACCTCGGCATTCCCGTCGCACAAATGCAGCAGCAGCTTCTTAATCAAGCTGCAATCACCTTTCTTTGGCACCGTCTTGATGCCGTCATACAAATTCACTGTGCACGCCGGATCGGCAGAAAAGGTTGGATCGAACACAACCCCATCGCGAGGCACCATCTTGCGCCCGGGATTATTCAGCCAAAACTTCACCGCATCCGTACCGAACGCCAGACGCATGCAAGCCACTTTAAGGATGATCCGGTTATCCGCATCCCAAACCGCGTCATCGCCGTAAATCAACGTAAAGTTATTCAGCAGATAATCAACCGTATCCCAATGATCCTGCCCATACTCCTTTTTAGGCTTGCGCTTCCCCCCGCGCCCCCCGGCGTCCGCGACCGGCTCAGCACCATTCTGTCCGCTCTCGCCAGCAGAGGGAGGGGGAGAGTCAACAACCTTCAAAGCAGGCTTGCCAGAATCAACTGCCGGAGCCGGAGATAACGCGGCGTCAATCGCCGCCTGCACCTGAACGCGCACATCATCCAGCGACTGTTCGACATGCAAATCATTAAAATCAGACAACTTGCGGTCACCTCGATCGGCAAAACGCGGAAACACCACCGAAGCATTACCAACAGCAGCAGCAGCCGACAAAGCGCGTGAAAGACCAGCATTCTCAA
>JAGSYW010000035.1 GCA_018262475.1 Burkholderiaceae bacterium
CATGGCTTGCGCCTGCTTCATCAGTCCTGCGAGCTGGTTTTTCATTCGTTGGTTCCTGTATTGAGATGAGAAATCAAGTGGTTAAACGGGTTTGATCGAACCGGGTACGATGGTAGCGCCGAAATCGCGCATCAGCGACTGCACGAACGGGTCGTCTTGCACCGCCTGTTCCGCCTGCTGTTGCCGCAATGCGCGTTCGTCCTGTGCTTTCTGGTTTGCGGTCTGGCTGACCTGGCCGGTTTCGGTGGTCACGTGCGCGGTCAGGCCGAAATGCTCGGTCAGTGCGGCTGTCAGCCGTTCGATACTGGCGGCCGAACAAAGGGTTTCGACCGGCGAGCGAAGATGGAAATGCATGCTGCCGGCAACCTGCTGCCAGCGGACCAGTTCGGTTTGTTGTGCCAGTTGCTGCACCATGCCGCGCAGCGGCAGCGCGGCTGCTAGCGATGGCCAGTCGCCATTCCAGTCGGTCGGGTTGGTCGGTGGTATTGGCGTCGGCGCAGAATCCGCTGCGACGGCAGCGGTGACTGGCGCGGCTACCGGTTCAGTTTTTTTTTGAGCCGGCGTCGCAGACGGTGCTGTTGTGGACGCGGTCGGCAGAGCTTCTTCCCACGGCGGAATGCTTGCCGCGGATGGCTTTTCTCTCGATTTGTTGCGCAGGACGTCAAGCGCGGCCTTGGCCGGGCTTTCGCGCCGGATGGGCGCGACCGGTGCCGCAGCCGTTGCTGCCGGTGTCGCGGTGGGGGTTACGTTGGCAGTGACTGCCTTGGTCGTTGCTGCCGGTTTCGGTGGTGCTTGCGGCGCAGCGCTTGCTTCGCCCGGGCGGAAAGCCAGCATCCTCAGCAGCGTCATCGTGAAGCCGGCGTATTCGTCCGGCGCCAGGCCGAGTTCATTTCTGCCATGCACCGCGATTTGATAGTACAGCTGGGTTTCTTCGGCATCGAACAGTCCGGCCAGACGGATGATGTCGTCGTACTCCGGCAGGTCGTCCGGCAGCGCAGTCGGCACAGTTTGCGCCAGCGCGATACGGTGCAACAAGGTGCCCAGATCCTGCAGCGCGGCGTTGTATGACAGGCTGCGTTCGGCCATTTCATCGGCAATCGCGATCAGCGCTGCGCCATCCTGCGCGGCCAGCGCATCGAGCAGGCGGATCAGGTACGACTGATCCAGCGCGCCCAGCATGCCCTGCACCGCATCGAGCGATACCCGGCCAGCGGCGTAGGCAATCGCCTGGTCGGTCAGCGACAGCGCATCGCGCATCGAGCCGTGTGCGCCCTGTGCCAAGAGGCGCAGCGCCGGCAGGTCGTAGTCGATTTTTTCCTGCTGCAATACGTTTTCCAGATGGCCGATGATTTGCGGCGGCGGCATCTGTTTCAGGTTGAATTGCAGGCAGCGCGACAGCACGGTTACTGGCAGCTTCTGCGGGTCGGTGGTCGCAAGGATGAATTTGATGTATTCGGGCGGTTCTTCCAGCGTCTTCAGCATCGCGTTGAACGCGTGCGTGGTCAGCATGTGCACCTCGTCGATCATGTAGACCTTGAAGCGCGCATTGGTCGGTGCGTACACCGCCTGTTCCAGCAGTTGCTGCATGTCGTCCACGCCGCGATTCGAGGCCGCATCCATTTCGATGTAGTCGACGAATCGGTCGGCATCGATAGCCTTGCATGCTTCGCACACGCCACATGGCTGCGACGTGATGCCCTGTTCGCAGTTCAGCGATTTCGCCAGGATGCGCGATAGCGTGGTCTTGCCGACGCCGCGCGTGCCGGTGAACAGGTAGGCGTGATGCAGCCGCTGCGTGTCGAGCGCATGCGTTAACGCGCGTACGACATGCTCCTGCCCGACGAGGGTATCGAAACGCTTCGGGCGGTATTTGCGGGCAAGGACAAGGTAAGACATGGCGGAATTTTACCTTACTGCGGCTGCCGTAAGGTGTCTGGCGGGGTAAAAATATACTGGTGGGGGTATTTCAAAATCACTACAAAAAACAAGGCTCGGCGTGGTTGTTTTTGCATATACCCCGGTAAATTTGGGCGTTTTTCAGGCTGGTTCCGCTGGCGTTAGCGGATATTTTGCATATTCGGCGCGGAATTCCGCCGCCAGTTCGGCGTAGCTGCGTAGCGTGAATTCCTCCACATCGAGTAACGTGGTGAAGGCGTAATAGTGCCGCTCGTTCAGCCACCAGTCGTATCGCGCCAGCGCGGTGCAGAAGGCATCGAAATCGGCTTCGGTTGCGAATACCTTGCCTTTCAGTTCTTCGCGGCTGGCAAAGGCGCCGGCCTCGACCGCCAGTGCGATGCAGTCGAGTGCGTATTGCGTCTGCGTGCCGGCACCGAACGTAGCCACCGCGTCGCGAAAGCGCAGCGGGGTGAAGGTTTGCGTCAGCGGCAGCCAGCCGCCGAATTGCACGCAGTCGGCATAGATTTCGAACGCGATGCGCGTACGGTTGGTGTTCAGGGGCCAGATTCTTGTCATCGGAGATTCGCCAGGACGATGTTTCAGGTGTGGTTCGGAAGCTGGGAGGTCAAAAAAATACTACCGGGTGTATTTGAAAATGGCCGCGGAAAATTTGGCTTGGTTGGGTTGTTTCGGTATATACCCGTCAATTATTGCGTTCACAGCCCAGTTTCAGGCTCGATTTTGAGCGGGCCGTCGCCGCTGTACTTGTCCAGCGCCAGATAGATCACCGGCGTGATCACCAGCGTGATCACCTGCGAGAAAATCAGCCCGCCGACAATCGCCAGGCCCAGCGGGTAACGCAGTTCCGCGCCGGCGCCGAGTTTCAGCGCAATCGGCAGCGCGCCCATCAGCGCTGCCAGCGTGGTCATCATGATCGGGCGGAAACGCAGCAGGCAGGCGGAGCGGATTGCCTGTTCAGGAGCGATGCAATCGTTGCGCTGCGCGTCGAGCGCGAAGTCGATCATCATGATGGCGTTCTTCTTCACGATGCCGATCAGCATCAATATGCCGATGGTGGCGATCAAGGTCAGCTCGACTCCGAACAGCCGCAGCGTCAGCAGGGCGCCGATGGCGGCCGACGGCAGGCCGGCCAGAATCGTGAGCGGATGGATGTAGCTTTCATACAGCACGCCCAGCAGGATGTAGATCACGACCAGCGCCAGTACCAGCAGCACGACCTGGGTGGTTTGCGATGACTGGAATACCGCCGCATCGCCCGACCACGAGGTGATGATGCTCGGCGGCAGTTGCAGCGTCGCCTTGATTTGTTCGATGCGATCGCTGGCATCGCCCAGCGGCACATCGGGCGCAAGGTTGAACGTCAGCGTGACCGCTTCGAGCTGGCCCTGATGGTTGACCGCAATCGGGCCGGCGGCGCGCTTTACGTGCGCCAGCCCCAGAAGTGGCACCAGCGCGCCCGATTTGGAACGGACGTAAATGTCTGCCAGCGCGTTTTCATCCTGTTGCCCGCTGCCGGTGCTTTGCAGAATCACCTGGTAGCTATTGCTGCTGGTGAAGATGGTCGATACCTGGCGATCGCCATACGCGCTGTACAGCGCGGTACGGATGTCCTGGATGCCGACGCCGGCTTCGCTCGCGCGGTCGCGGTTGATTTCGACCACCGCCTGCAAGCCCTTCATCTGCGAATCGCTGGTCACGTCGCGGAACAGCGGGTCGGCTCGCATCTGTTCTTCCATTTTGGCCGCCCAGCTGTAAAGCGTTCCTCCTCCGACACTTTGCAGCACATACTGGTAGCGGCTCTTGCTGGTCTTGCCGCCGAGTTGCAGGTTTTGCACCGGTGCGTAATACACGTTCAAACCGGGCACATCGCGCATCTTGCGCCGCAAGCCTTCGAGTACCTGATCCATCGGCTGGCGCTCGCCTTGCGGTTTCAGATTGATAAACATGAAACCTGAGTTGCTCTCGCGCATACGCGAGGCGACGCTGTAAACATTCGGATCGTCAGACACGATTGCAGAGGCTTTGGCAACCAGTTCCGTCATCATCGGATACGACACGTCCTGCGGTCCTTCGATGGTGGCGCGGATCTGGCCGATGTCCTCGCTCGGGAAGAAGCCTTTCGGGATGGAGACGAACAGTATTCCAGTGCCGACGAAGGTGCCGGCCGCGATCCATAGGGTGAACTTGCGGTGCGCCAGGCACCAGTCGAGCACGCGTTCGTAAAACTTCAGCGATGCATCGTAAACGCGCTCAAAATGTCGGCTGAGCCAGTTGTCCTTGTCGTGCGTTTCCTGCTTCAAAAAGCGGCTGCACAACAATGGTACCAGCGTTAGCGACATCACCGCCGATACCAGGATCGACAGCGATACGACCGCGGCGAATTCGTAAAACAGCAGCCCGATTACGCCTGGCATGAAGAAGATCGGGATGAACACAGCCACCAGCGACAATGAAATCGAAACGATGGTGAAGCCGACTTCCTTCGCGCCGCGCAGCGCGGCCGCCATCGGATTCATCCCCATTTCCATATAGCGCACAATGTTTTCCAGCACCACGATCGCGTCATCGACCACCAGGCCGACCGCGATTGTGATGCCCAAGAGCGAAATGTTATCCAGGCTGTAACCGAGCCATTTCATCAGTGCGAAGCAGCCGATGAGCGAAATCGGTAGCGACAACGCCGGAATCAGCGTGGCGGTCAGGCGTTTGAGGAACAGGAAGATCACCATCACCACCAGCGCGATGGTGAACAGCAGCGTGATTTTCACATCGTGGATGGATTCGCGGATCGAAACCGAGCGGTCGTTGGTTTCTGTCATCGTGATCGATTCCGGCATCTGTGCTTTCAGTCGGGGCAGCATTTCGCGCACGCCATCGACCACCGCCACCGTGTTTGCATTTGGCTGACGCTGGATGCCGATGATGATCGCTGCTTCCTGGTTGAGCCAGTTGCCGCCGCGCACCGATTCGATGCTGTCCGCCACTTCGGCCACATCCTTCAGTCGTATCGAGGCGCCATCCCTGCTGGCGATGATCAGGTTGGCGAACGCGGCCGCATTTGGCAGCTGTTTGTTTGCTTCGATGGTAAGGCTCTGGCGTGGGCCGTCGAGAATGCCGACCGGGCTATTCGAATTGGCGCCTTTCAGCGCGGTCGCCAGTTCATCCATTGTCATGTTGCGTGCGGCCAGCTGTTCCGGCCGCACCTTGACGCGCACCGCATAGCGGCGCTGGCCGTAAACCGAAACCTGCGCCACGCCGTCGATGGTCGAAAGCGCCGGCGCAATCAGGTTTTCGGCGAAATCGTTGACTTCGCCTACCGACAGCGATGGCGAGGTCAGCGCGATGAACAGTACTGGCGCATCGGCAGGGTTGACCTTGCGGTAATCCGGCATTGAGGTCATTTCCGGCGGCAGGTTGCGTTGCGCGCGCAGCAGTGCTGCCTGCACGTCCACCGCTGCGGCATCGATGTCGCGATCAGGATTGAATTCCAGCGTGATGACGGTGTTGCCGCTAGTGTTGGTCGAACTGATGGTGGCCAGGCCGGCGATCATCGAGAACTGCTTTTCCAGTGGCCGCGCGACCGACACGGCCATGATTTCCGGGCTGGCGCCAGGCAGGACGGCGGTTACGCTGATGATTGGCGTGTTGTAGTTCGGTAGCGCCGAAATCGGCAGTTTCAGGTAAGCAAACCATCCGAGCACGACCACCGCGATCGACAGCAGCACTGTCATGACCGGGCGGCGAATGCAGAGTTCGGAAATGTTCACGTTGGCAAGGCTGGAAAGTTAGGATTCGTTCTTTTTCTGCTCGTCGGATGGTGCTTCGCGCACCTTCACGCCCGGGCGCAGGTTCTGCGCGCCTTCGACCACCACGCGTGCGCCTGGTTTCAGGCCGGAAACGGCGGCAGTGCCGCCTTCGGTGGCCAAGAGTGTCACGACTTGCGGTTGTACGGTATCGTCTTCCTGCACGACGTACACCAGCTGCTCTTTCGGGCCGGTGACGACCGCAGCCGTCGGGATGACCGTTGCTTCCGGCAGCGTGCGCGACGTTAGCCGCACATTGACGAAGGAGCCAGGCCAGAGTTTTCGCTCCCTGTTATCGAACTGCGCTTTCATCTTGATGGTGCCGGTTTGCGCGTCGGTCGTGTTGTCGATGAAGACCAGTTTTCCTTGCAGTTCTTCTCCCGTTGCCAGCTTGATACGAACCGGCGCATCGCCTTTGGGGTATGAAGCGACAATGTTTGCCAGCTCTGCTTCCGGCACAGTGAAGCTGACGGTGATCGGATCAAGCTGGACGATGGTCACCATCGTAGCTCCGGACGGCTGCACCAGACTGCCGGGGTGGACGTTGATGGCACCGATGCGTCCGGCCATGCTGGCCGTGATACGGTTGTAATCCAGCGCAACCTTGCTCGATTGCACGCCAGCCTGATTGGCGCGCGCAGTGCCGCGCAAAGCATCAACCTTGGCTTTCGATGTGTCGACCACCGCCTGCGAAATGAATTTTTTGGTAAACAGTTCCTGGTTGCGCTTCAGCGTGGTTTCGGCATCGATCAGATCTGCCTTGTCGCGCGCCAGTTGCGCCTGCGCCTTGTCCAGTCCGGCGGTATCCATGCGCGGGTCGAGCGTGAACAGCAACTGGCCTGCGGTCACGTCCTGGCCTTCCTTTACATGCACCGTGCGCACCACGTTTTGCACCTGCGGCCGCACTTCGACCGTCTTGATGGCGGTGATGTAGCCGTTGGCGCGGACGTTTACCGGCATCGTCTGCTGCCCGGAGATAGCGGTCTTGACCGTAATGACCGGATTGCGCTGTCGCTTGTCGGACGAGGAAATGAAAAGTCGGATGACGAGAATGGCCGCAATAACAACGACCAAGCCGCCAATGCCAACTGCAAGGCGCCTTTTTCCTGGCTGCAAGAGATTTTTCAGCGTGCTCATTCAGTCGCGTAGCCTGTGCGCACCTTGCCGTCCATCAGCAAGGGCTGGAAATGGAGAGGCGAGCCTTGTCTGCGGCACTTGCAGGAATTGGACATGGCTGCTTCGTTCCCGACCTGACCAGATTAACCAAGCCACAATGCGCAGGGGCCCGCCATTGGCAGGAAGATGCCTAGCGCGAGGATCAGCACCAGAACGCCCAGCGCGATGATCAGGATTGGTTCTATTTGCGACGACAGCGTCTTCAGCTCGTAATCGACTTCGCGTTCGTACATCTGCGCGATTTCATCCATCAAATCGTCGATTTCGCCGGTTTCCTCGCCTACGGCAACCATTTGCAGCACGACTGGGGTGAACACGCCGGTCGTGGTGGCGGTGCGCAGCACGCTTTCGCCGCGTTCGACGCCATCGCGCATCTGCTCGATGCGGGTGGCGATGTAGGCGTTGTCCACCGTCTGCGCGACCACATGCAGCCCCTGCACTACCGGCACGCCGCTGCGGCTGGCGAGCGCAAAGCTGCGGGCAAAGCGGGCCAGCGCGGCCTTCTGGATGATTTTGCCGACAATCGGAATGCGCAGCTTGGTGCGATCCCATTTGTAGCGTCCGTCGGTGGTCGAAATATACATCCGGAACAGAGCGATCGCGCCAATCAGGAGTCCCGCTATGACAGGCCAGTAATTTACGGTGAAGTTCGATGTGGCCAGCAGGATGCGCGTCATCAGCGGCAGTTCGGTATTGAAGCCGGCGAACACCTTGGCGAAAGCCGGGATGACCCAGATGTTGACCACCGCCATCGCGACGATGATCGCAACGATGACAAAAATCGGGTAGCGGATGGCGGCTTTCACGCGCTGGCGCATGTCGCGCTCGAATTCCATCTGATCGAATAGCCGCAGGAAAATTTCTTCCAGCCGGCCGGTGGTTTCGCCGACGGTGACCATGCTAAGGTAAAACGAGGAGAACACGGCCGGGTGGCGCCGCATGGATGATGACAGATCGCGCCCGGCATCGAGTGAATCTCGCAAATCCTGTATTACGCGCGCGAAGGGTTTGCTCACGGTCGATGCCTGCAGCCCGGCCAGCGCACGCATGATGGGCACGCCCGCTTTCAATAGCGCATATATCTGGCGGCTGAATAGCTGCACATCGATAGGCTGCACCTGCTTTTCGAGCAGGCGCGACCACCAGCTATCGCTCTGGCTCTTTGATGGGCCTGAGGTTTGCCGGATGTCGATCGGAGTGATGCCGGAGTTGAATAGCTGGCTGGCGATGGCGCCGCTGTCGGCGCCTTCGAGCACGCCTTGCACCAGTTCGCCGCGTGAGTTTCTCGCCTTGTATTCGAAGAAGGGCATCGGTTCAATCGTCCAGTTGGGTGGTGACGCGCATCGCTTCGCTCACGGTGGTCTTGCCCGCAAGCACTAGCGCGACAGCATGGCGGCGCAGCGTCTGGCCACCCATCTGCTGCTGTGCCAATTGCACGAATTCCGCCGGATCGGAGCGGTTGGCGGCAGCGGCCACTTCGCGCGTCATCTCCAGCATTTCGTAAATGCCGGTGCGGCCGCGGAAACCGGTGCCGTTGCAATATGAACAGCCGACACCATGCTTGTACTCGTGCGCATCGACCGTATCCTTCAGCTCACCCTTGAGCCACTCGCGTTCGTTCGGCAGCAGCGGATAAGGCTCGGCGCAGTTGTCGCACACCACTCGCACCAGCCGTTGCGCCAGCACTGCCTGCAGCGAACTGCCGACCATGTAGTGCGGCACGCCCATATCGAGCAGACGCAGTGGCGTACTGGCAGCATCGTTGGTGTGCAGCGTGGACAGCACCATGTGGCCGGTCATCGCTGCGCGCAAGCCAATCTGCGCCGTTTCCTGGTCGCGCATCTCGCCCACCAGCACGATGTCCGGATCCTGGCGCAGCGCAGAGCGCAGCACGCGCGCAAAATCGAGGTTGATTTTTTCGTTTACCTGCACCTGATTGATGCCAGGCAATCGGTATTCGACCGGGTCTTCAACCGTGATCAGCTTCTTGCCCTCGGTATTGATTTCCGATAGCGCGCCATACAGCGTGGTCGTTTTGCCGGAACCGGTCGGGCCGGTGACCAGCACCAGGCCGTTAGGGCGCTGGATGATGGAGCGGAAACGCTGCAATATGTTCGATGGCATGCCGATGTTCGACAAGTCCAGAATGCCGCCGCTCTGGTTCAGCAGACGCATGACGACCGATTCGCCAAACTGCGTTGGCATAGTCGAAATACGTACGTCGATCAGTTGCTTGCGCACTGTCACCGCGAAACGGCCATCCTGCGGCAGCCGTTTTTCGGCAATGTCCAGATCGGACATCAGCTTCAGGCGTAGTGCCAGCGCTGGGGCAATACGAATGTCGGCTTCGGTCTGCAGGTGCAGCATGCCGTCAATGCGGAAGCGGATCTGCAGCCGCTTTTCCTGCGGTTCGATGTGGATGTCGGACGCGCGCACCTGGGTCGCGTCGTCGAACACCGTTTGCAGCAGGCGCACGACCGGCGCATCTTCGGCACCGGCGGACAGGCCGAGCGTGCCGAAATCGATCACGTTGTCGCCCAGTTCCTGCTCCAGTTCGCGCGCCAGCACGGTGATTTCCTCCGTGCGGCGGTACATCCGGTCGATCGCCTGCAGCAATTCCTGCTCGTTGACCACCGCCAGCGCCAGATTGCGCCTCGTCACGCGGGCAATCTCATCGTAGGCGAACAGGTCGGTCGGGTCGGCCATGCCGATCAGCAGCGCATTCGGCCGGTCTTCAAGCGCAATGACGCGGAAGCGGCGCGCCTGCATTTCCGGCAGCATCTGCACCGTTTGCGGTTTCAGGTTGTATTGCTTGAGGTTGATGTACGGGATGTTCAGCTGCCGTGCCAGCGCACCGGAAATGGTTTCTTCGGTGACATAGCCATTCTCGACAAATACCCGCCCCAGCTTGCGTCCGCTACGCTTCTGATCGGCCAGCGCCTGAAGCAGCTGCTCTTCGGAAATCAGTTTTTGCTGCACCAGAATTTCACCCAAGCGGATTTTTTGCGGCCTGGTCATCAACGCTCCTCAAAACATAATCGGCAATCTGTTGCATTTTATGCCAAGCACATCGGCGAAAGGGGGCTGTTGCAAAAATGTCGCGAAAAATCGTTGCGTCACAAAGGATTGGTCATTGGTCTAATGTGAAGGCCTGTCGCGTGTGTTGCTGCAGGGAAAAATGTGTTGGTTGTTCAATAAAAAAACAACAGACAAAAAAAGAAACTGAAAATCAGTTTGTTTGTGCATTAACAAAACAGGCAATTCAAGTATGATGGCATCCATATGGCAAGCGATGCGTGTAACAGCTTGTTTTGATGGGTTTTTATTGCTTTGCGGCAATTTGTGGTTGGAAAAGGAAATGAACATGCGTAGCAAATCACAATCGGGTTTTACTTTGATCGAGTTGGTGGTGGTAATTGTCATCCTCGGCGTGCTGGCGGCAATTGCGTTGCCGCGTTTTGCCAACCTGCAGGCGCAGGCGCGGATTGCGAAGATGCAAGGTGCGTTGGGGGCGATGAAATCGGCGGCGGCGATGTCGCATGCGCTGGCGCTGGCGAATGGGCTGGCGGCTGATGCGGGCGGCGCTGCTCCGGGTACGGCCAACATGATCAATGTTGAGGGTGTGGCGGTCACGATGATCAATGGCTATCCATCCGCACAGTACATCCTGCAGCTTGCAGGCGTCGGTAGCGGCGCGGCAGGTGCACCACCGGCAGTGCCGGGGGCAGGCGCGGTTTATGGTGATTACTATGTGACGGCAGTGGCAGCGGGTGCAATAACAGTGGCACCAGATGTGAATCATCAAGGTTGCACTATCACTTATACGGCTGCGGCAAACTCTGCGCCGCCGACCTACTACCAGCCGACCTACAACAGTGCCAACCTGACGGTGGCAAACTGCGATTGACTGGCGGCGGAATGGGCCGCGTTGCTGGAGAATTGGCGCAGGCTGAGCAAGTAATTCAGCGAGTTCGAAGCCGCGCAGGTGGAAACGGGCTTAGTAAGTAATAGATGAACCGCAAGGTTTTAATTTTAGAAATGGAGTGGAATATGAAGAAGCAAATGCAAGCGGGTTTTACCCTGATCGAACTGGTGGTCGTGATCGTGATTCTCGGCATTCTGGCGGCGGTGGCGGTGCCGAAGTTTGTTGACCTGTCGAAGGATGCGCGCAGTGGTGTGATGAAGGGGGTTGAAGCGGCAATGCGTAGCGCCGACATGATGATTTATGCCAAGTCTGCGGCGGCTGGGCTCGCGACGACAGCTGCTGTTGCATCTACATCGACGAGTCCGACCCCTATTAGCGTAAATGGCACTGCAGTTGGCACGGCATATGGCTACGCTGGCAGTCTGACCGAGCTGCTCAAAGCGATGACACTGAATCCGGCTAGTGATTTCGATTCGACGACTACAGCGGGCGAGATCAGGCACGCAAAGGCGGCTGATCCAGCCAACTGCAAGATCGTTTATACCGCGGCTGCAGGCGTAAATACGCCACCGGTATACACGGCAACGCTTACCGGCTGCTAATCCCTGCAGTGTGCAATAACAAGAATGGGTGAGGGCAGCCTCTCCCATTCTTTTTCTTTCTGGGGCGCTCATGGCTATGCGTAATGTCGGCCATCCAGTTCCATTTTCACCGGCGCAGGCCGGTTTCACGCTGGTTGAGTTGATCGTCACCGTCATCATCATTGGCATTCTGGCGGCGGTGGTGGCGCCGCGTTTTTTCGGCACGCACGGATTTGAAGAGCGCGGGTTTCATGACGAGGTGATTGCCGCGCTGCGCTATGCGCAAAAAGCGGCGGTCGCGCAGCGGCGCAATGTGTGCGCGACACTGACTGCGAAAACGGTCACGCTCACAATAGCCTCATCCTCGGGAGCGGCAGGCTCGTGTGATACCAACCTGACCGGACCTGATGGCAAGACGCCATATGCCGTTGATGCAACGGCCAACAGCAAATACCGTAATGCGAACGTGACGCTGAAGACATTCCCGGCGAGCGTGACCTTCGATTCGCTTGGACGAGCCAATGCGGTGGCGACGATTCAGGTAAGCTCGCATCCAAGCAAAATTGTCGTCGAGTCGGAAACCGGATTCATCCATGAGCAATGATTGCTTTCATAGCCCGCGAACGCGCCAGGCCGGCTTAACGCTGGTCGAGGTGATCATGTTCCTGATCATTCTCAGCGTTGGCGTGGCTGGCCTGATGGGGGTGATGAACACGATGCTGAAATCCAGCGCCGACCCGATGCTGCGCAAGCAGGCGCTGGCGATTGCCGAATCGCTGCTGGAAGAAATCGAATTGCAGCCGTTCACTTATTGCGATCCGGATGACGCGAACGCAGCGACGGCAACAGTGGCGGCAGTTGGTGCAAATGGCTGCGCTACGACCGTGCAGGGCATAGGCCCGACGGCGGGAGAAACACGCTATAGCGAAACCGACCGCTTTGATAACGTCGGCGACTACGGCGGTTTCAAGATGACGGGCATCAACGATCTGACCAATACTCCAATAGGTCGACTGGGTGGCTATAACGCCGAGGTCAAGATTGAAGCGGTCGCCACCGGCGGCGTGGCCGCGGACGATGTGTTGCGCATCGACGTCACGGTGACGCCGCCAGGGAGCGATGCGATCACGTTGACAGGCTACCGCTTCCGCTACGCGCCGAGGATTGCGCCATGATCAAGCCTCGTCCGCAAGCTGGCTTCACTTTGGTCGAAGCGATCGTGACGATGGTGATTATCGGTATCGTCGCCGGCATGGTCGGCATGTTCATCCGCACGCCGATTCAGCAATATCAGGACATCGCCACACGCGCCGAACTGACCGATACCGCCGATGCCGCGTTGCGCCGCATCGGGCGCGATTTGCGGCTGGCGCTGCCGAACAGCGCGCGTATCAGTGGCAATAACGCGCTTGAAATCTTGCAGACTCGCACCGGCGGCCGTTATGCCGCACCGACACTGTCGCCGGTGCTGGATTACACTGGCAAGACATTTTCAGTGCTGAGTGGCAGCATGACAGCAATCCCGGCAAAGGGAGAATACGTCGTTATCTATAACCTCGGGCAAAATATCGATGGTGCTAATGCCTACGCCGGGGATAACATCTCCCAGATCGATAGCGCAACCGCAACCAGCGTTACCCTGACCAATGCGTTCAATTTTCCGCTGGCATCGCCAGGGTTGCGCTTTCAGGTGGTCGAGTCGCCAGTCACCTACCTGTGTGACACGACGGCGGGCACGCTGACCCGCTACTGGGGGTATGCGATAAAAGCGGCCCAGCCGACTGACCCGGTTGTGGCTCCGTTATCAGCCGGACAAAGTTCGCTACTGGCGCAAAATGTTACTGACTGCGCCTTCACCTACGGTGCGGTTAACGAACGCATGGGTCTGGTGACGCTGACCCTGTCGCTGACGCGCAATAATGAAACCGTAACGCTGTATCATGAAGTCCATGTCAACAACGTGCCTTGAAAAACATTTGAGCGGGCGAACTGCGGCCTTGCGCAGTGCTTGTGTGCTGCTTCAGTGTGGTCGCCAGCAAGGATTCGCTATTGTTACCGCCATATTTTTGTTGATGCTGCTGGCGGCGCTGGCGGCGTTCATGATGACAATGTCCACCACACAGCACGCTACGTCGGCGCAGGATGTGCAGGGCAGCCGAGCCTATCAGGCCGCGCGCGCCGGGATTGAGTGGGGTATTTACAAAATCATGGCGCCTGAGAATGCCACGCCAGCCACTGCGCGCGCCGATTGCACGGCGATTCCGGCAGTGTCGTCCACAGGCAACCTTGGTGCGCTGGGCGGCACTTTGGCTGGCTTTGTTGTTAATGTCACCTGTTCCATCGCCGACACCGTCGAAGGGGATAATACGATTCGGGTGTTTACGCTGACCTCAACTGCCACATCTGGTGCAGTTGGTACGGTTGGGTATGTCGAGCGTCAGATTGTTTCGACCATCACCACCTGCCGCCACACGGCAGATGGCGCGCAGTGTTCGTGATGACTGACGTGTGGTTTTGGTGGGGTATCTGTTCAAAATGCATGACTGGGCCACAACTTTTGAGGCGCTTTTGAAATACTGGGTGGAGTATGTTTTGGGGTTGATTCGGCGGCAAAATTCGCTATCGTGCTTCGGCAGCGGCGTTTTTCGCTGCATGGAGGGCTGACATGCGCATCGCATCGCATCGCATTGGCGAAAATTTCTTGCGCGTCTGGCTGGCGCTGGTGGCGTTCGTTTGTTTGCTGGCGTTTTCCGGACAAGCACAAGCGGCGCGGACGATTAATTCGCTGACATTAAATGGATCATCCAGCGTTGATGTTTTGCCTGGGGATAGCATTACTGTGCAGGTCAACCTGAGAACGACAAGTGGGGATTGGTGGCAGTCAACAGCGATGCGTATCGGCTCAGGGAGTTGGGTCTGTTTTTATTCGCCAAGTGTAAAAACCAACACGACGACAACCGCAAGTTTTGCGATTACTGCACCGGCATCTGTAGGGACATATGACCTTGAGTTTCGCGCATATGATGATGTTAATTGTAATGTCGGTTGGTACGGCTACACGTCCAAAACCTACAGTGCAGCCATTGTTGTCAGTGAACCAACGGTGACCTCGATCACCCGCGCCAGCGGTAATCCGTCTGCGCCAAACACCTCGGTGTCGTGGACGGTGGTCTTCAACCGGGCGGTGAGTGGCGTCGATGCTTCCGATTTTAGTTTGGTTCCGTCAGCCGGTATTTCTGGCGCTAGCATTACCTCGGTTTCTGGTAGCGGTACCACTTGGACGGTGACTGCCAATACAGGTGGCGCCAGTGCGAGCGGTGGCACGCTCGGCCTGAATCTTGTCGATGACGATTCGATTGTCGATGCCAGCGGTCGCAAGCTTGGCGGCACCGGCTCGGGAAATGGTAATTTCACAGGTGAGGTGTATGCCATCGAGCCAGGATGCGTTGCGCCAGCCGGCTCACCGGCTGGCTTGACTTGTGTTTGCGATAATTTCAATCGCGCTACGCTGAATCCATCGCCGATATTCAACTCGAACTGGATCGTTTCTCGCAGCGGCAGCGACACCACCGGCAAAGATCCGTCTATCGTCAATTCGGGACTCATGCGCCTGACCGACAATACGCAAAATAACGCGAAGGCAGCCACCGTGCCGGGCATCTTCCCGGCCAAAGGGAATTATATTTCGGTCGAATTCCGGCATTACGCCTATGCTGGCAATAGCGCCGACGGCATTGCGGTAACGCTGTCGGATTATGCCGTACCGCCGGTGCCGGGCGCCTATGGCGGTTCGCTCGGTTATGCGCAAAAAACCGGCATCCCCGGTTTTGCCGGTGGCTGGATTGGTGTTGGCATTGATGAATATGGCAACTACCAGAATCCAACAGAGGGTCGCGTCGGTGGCCCGGGTGCAAGGCCGCAATCGGTCGCGGTGCGGGGGTCTGGTTCTGGAACGAACAATTACCGTTGGCTGGCAGGTACCACGGTATCACCTAGGGTTGACTCTCCTTCGCCGAATACCAGTGCAGCGCCGGGCTACCGGTATCAGGTGATTGTCGATGCTCGCAATGATCCAACCAGTACGTCGGTGTACGTCAACCGTGATACCGGCAGCGGGTATGCGTCGCTCTTCAGTCTGCCGAATGTGTATGCCTCTGGCACGCAGGTCGCCGTACCGGACAACTGGCAAATCTCATTCACCGGCTCGACGGGTACGAATTACAACTATCATGAAATCGGCAGCGTGCGTATTTGCGCATCGAATATTTCCCCGCCGGGAGGGGGCACGGCGACTGGTTTTAACGCGATTGACGAAGCCTACCCGCAAGTCCTGCAGAATTTTCAGAGCGGTCACATTTACATGAAAGTAGCCGGTTTGCCTTTCATGCTCAGCGTCGCTGCGCTCGACAATAACCAGATTGTTACCACCTACGCGGCTACCGGTAACAAGAATGTGACGGTGAAACTGGTTGATAACAGCGATGGTGTGTGCGTGCTCGACAACAATCAGGCGAATTATTGCAGCACTGCTTGCCAGAACAAATCGGCGGTGGCAGGCGGTAGTCAGACGCTGACGTTCACCCAAACCGACAGAGGCATCAAACAGAGCGGCAATTTCACAATCAATCAGGCGTACAAAAATCTGGCGGCGATCATCAGCGATGGCACGGTAACCGCCTGTTCGACCGATTCGTTCGCGGTGCGCCCGTCCGGCATGACGGCGACCACTTCGGCAAATAACACTGGCACGAACGGTACGCCGAAATTCAAGGCGGGTACCGATGCTTTCTCGATCACGGTAACCGCGAATGCGGGCAACTATACCGGTACGCCGAAGATCAATGATGCAGATGGGGTGCTTTCAGCGCTTGCGCCAGCAACGGTGGCGGGTAAGGTAAGCAACGTATTTCCTGCTGCGGTCAATTCGGTTTCGACCGGTTCAGATTTCAGGTACAGCGAAGTCGGAAATTTCAAGCTGCCTGGGTATGCTCCAACTGGCGAGGGCGATGTGAGGTTGCGCGGCATCTATGATGACGACTGGACGGTGGTGGATGGCATCAGTACCAAAAATGATTGTATCGCCCGCAGTTTTTCGAATGTAAAGGATGCAAGCGGAAAATATGGCTGCTCGTTCGGTACGGTCAGCGACACGACATTCGGCCGCTTCATTCCCGATCATTTCACCTTGCTTGACGGCAGCACAGTGACGCCGGCCTGCGGCACGGCACCGAATGCATTTTCCTATATGGGTCAGACGTTCGGTAAACTCAGCTTTTCTATCGAAGCGCGCAACGGTGGCAATGGCATCACGAAAAATTACGCTGACACGCTGGCGACGGGCGTGGTTTCGATGGTCGCGGAAAACAATAATGCCGGCGCCGATCTGGGCGCGAGGCTCGATTCGATTCCGGCGGCGTCTTGGGTTGCCGGGGCCTACACCGTCAATACTGATAAAGCAACTTTCAGCCGCGCCGCCGCGCCGGATGGTGCCTATGACGCGCTGCAAATCGGTGTGAAAGTGACCGATCCAGACGGGCCGCTGCTTGATGGGCGCACCATGAACGCTGAGACGACCGCCGCCTGTGAAGCGACGAATACCTGCGACAGCAAGCAGATTGGCGAAACAACGCGGGTGCGCTTCGGCCGCTTGCGGCTGACGAATGCCTATGGTTCCGAGCGGTTGAACTTGCCGATTCCGATGCGGGCCGAATATTTCAACGGCACCACGTTCGTGACCAATACGCTGGACAATTGCACCGCGGTGGCGGCAGAGAATGTTGCGATGCCAGCATACAAGGGGGGCGTGACGGGCAGTAACATGACGGTAGCCAAGAACGCCACTGCCGGTGGTACTTTTGCCTCCGGCGTCGGCAGGCTGGTGCTGTCGCCCCCAAATCCGAAAGCCACAACCAAGGGCAGCGTCGATGTCTGCGTCGATCTGGGGGCGGACACGCCGGTGACGCCGGCGCGCTGCGTGGCAGCCACGCCGCTGAATTTGCCGTGGCTGAAAGGCCGCTGGACGGGCGGTGGTTATGATGACGATCCGATCAGTCGCGCGACTTTTGGTGTGTACAAGAATTCGCTTGGGCGGGGCAGCGAAATGATTTATTTCCGTGAAATGTACTGATAACTTTCGCTGCGGCAATTTTGCTGGCCGGAGAGTGTTGTAAATAAGATTATGTTGCATGAAATCCCCCGTTTACGCCGGACTTTCTTCATAATGCTTGCTGTGCACAGATGACTGTGCGCAGGCGCGCGCGTGCCATTTTTTTACAAGCGGGAAACATGGCGTTTTTTTTCAGAAAAAAGAAAAATCCAGGCTGGCTGGCAATTGGTTTTCAGGCCGATGCCGTTTGCGCGGCCCATGTTCGCCGTGTGACAGATGCGAGGCCCATTGTCGAGTGGGCAGCGTCTTTCCCGGCCAATCGCAATGCGTTGGCGGAAGCGCTGGGCAGAGTTGAAAAGGAGCGCAGTACGGCGGCACACGATTGCACCACGTTGCTGTCGTTCGGCGAATACCAGATGTTGTCGATGGATGCGCCCGCAGTGCAGCCGGAAGAACTCAAGAGCGCAGTACGCTGGCGGTTGAGGGAAATGCTCGATTATCACGCAGATGATGCCACGATTGACGTGCTTGCCGTTCCTGCCGAGAAAGGCCTGGCCGCGCGCAACAGCACCCTGTTTGCGATTGCGGCGCGCAATGCTGTAATTCAGCAGCGGCAGGATCTGTTTGATGATGCGAAAGCATCGCTGCGCGTGATTGATATTCCAGAAATGGCGCAACGCAACATGGCGGCACTGCTGGAGCCGGAGCGCACGGCGTTGGCGATGTTGTCGATTAACGCTGATGGCGCACTGGTTACGGTCACGCACGATGATGTGTTGTATTTTGCGCGCCAGATCGATGTGACGGCCGAGCAGTTGCTGCATGGCGATACTTATGCGACGGCATCGTATCACGAGCGAATTGCACTTGAATTGCAGCGTTCGATCGACCATTTTGATCGGCAGCATCATTCGATTCCGGTTTCGCGCCTTGCGCTGGCGCCGCTAGGTGGCGACCCATCCGGCTTGCAGGAATACCTGAAAACGAACATGTACATCCCGGTCAGTACGCTGGATCTGGCCTCGGTTCTCGATTTTTCGTCCACGCCGCATTTGCAGGATGCGCGTGCGCAGCAGCAATTCTTCCTGGTTCTAGGGGCCGCGCTGCGGTTGGAGGAAAAGGCGCTATGAGCCAGCAGATTAACCTGTTCAACCCGATCTTCCTGCGGCAGAAAAAGCATTTTTCTGCGCTGACGATGGCTCAGGCGCTGGGCGTGATTCTGGTGGGCGTGCTCTGTTTGTATGGTTATTCGATGTTCCGTTCGAGCGGAGTAAAGCAGACAGCGGCGCAGGCAGCGGTTCAGTTGACGGCAACGCAGCAGCAGTTGACAAAAGTGACCGCCGAGTTCGCGCCGCGCAAGCAGGATGAGGCGCTGGCGAAAGAACTGGAAAAGGCGGAAGCCGAGCACAAGGCAATGCAGACCGCGATGAGCCGGCTGAAAAATGAGGAATTTGGCGACCGCAAGGGCTATTCTGCCTACTTGTCGGCGTTTGCGAGGCAGATCGTCGGCGGATTGTGGCTGACAGGATTTAGCATTGAAGGCGCCGGCAGCGCGATCGGCATTCAGGGGCGCACGCTGCAGCCTGAATCGGTGCCGGCCTATATCGGCCGCTTGAGCGGTGAAACCGTTTTCAAGGGCAAATCGTTCGCGGTGCTGGAAATGCAGCAGGTCAAGCAGGATGAGGATGCCGCCGCGAAGCATGCGCCGCAGTTCATCGAGTTCGATCTGCGTTCATCCGGGGTTGAAAAGGCGGCAGCCGTTGCACAACCGAAGCCCTCGGTGAAACCGAAAGCGAGCGCGCCGATTGCGCCACAGGTTGGGGGAGGCGCAACATGATGTTGCAATACTGGCAAAAATTATCGTTGCGGCTCGATGCGATGAACCTGCGCGAGCGTGTGCTGGTGTTTGCAGCCGCAGCGTTGGCGCTGATTTTTGTGCTGAATGAACTGATGCTGGATCCGCTGTTTGTGCAGCAGAAAAGAATGGCGCAGCAAATCAGCCAGGATCAGGCGAAAGCGGCTGAGATGCAACGGGAAGTCCAGCAAAAAATTCTGGCAAATGCGCAGGACCCGGATAAGCTGAACCAGAAGAAGCTGCAGGAAGTGCGCGAGCAGATTCAGGCATTGCGTACCGATTTGCTCGGTGTGCAAAAGAATCTGGTGTCGCCGGAAATGATGCCGCGATTGCTGGAAGATTTGCTGCGGCGTAATGGCAGGCTGAAACTGGTATCGCTCAAGACGCTGCCGCCGCAAAACCTGAATGCGCCGGAGAAAAAGGATGCCAAGGATGCAGACACGGGCGCGCCAAAGGCGCAGGCGGCGGCAGCACAGTCACCGGGCACAAAACCGGAGGTGGAGGCAGGCGCTATTTACCGGCATGGAGTCGAGATCGTGGTGCAGGGGAAATATCAGGACATGGTCGATTACCTGACGGCGCTTGAAGGCATGAAATGGGAACTTTACTGGGGGCGGGCGAGGCTGCAGGTGGATGAGTATCCGGTGGTAAATCTGACCCTGACGGTATATACGTTGAGTCTGGACAAGGCATGGCTGAACCTGTGATGAAAACGGTCGCATGGATTGCCGGCAGTGTGCTGTTCGCGGCGCAAGCGGCGCTGGCGCAGGCGCTGCCTGATCCGACCCGTCCACCGGATGCGCTCAATCCGGTCGTGGCGGCAGGGCCATCGGAGTCAGGTCCGGTGTTACAGTCGGTGTTGGTGTCGCGCGGTCGCCGCGTGGCGGTGATCAGCGGCGAAGAAGTGCGGCAAAACGGCAAGTTTCGCGAGTGGCAGGTGGTGCGCATCGGTGAGACGGATGTGGTTTTGCGCAAGGGCAAGGAAGTGCAGAAATTAACACTTTTCCCCGGAATCCAGCGGCAGCAGGCGTCGCGGGCAGATGGTGGGAAAGCTGGCAAACGGCGGCAGGAAAAGGCGCGATAACGAATGCGAAAACTATTTTTGATCCTCACGATGCTAAGTCTGGCGGCATGCAGTCTGACGCAGCCGCGGCGTGAAACCTACGATCTGATCGGCGCGGAAATGAACCGGGCGGTTGAAAGCAAGGCGCAACCGGCCAAGGCGGATGCTGTGGCGGCTTCGCTGCTGCCGCCGCTGACGGTCGAAATGCCCAAGCCGAACGAGCAGCGCGAAGAGCGTTTCAACCTGACGTTCAGCAATGCGCCGGCGCAGCAGTTCTTCATGTCGATCGTGTCCGGCACGCGCTACAACATGCTGGTGCACCCGAACGTGACCGGCATGATTTCGGCTACGCTCAAGGATGTGACGGTGTTCGAGGCGCTTGATGCGATTCGCGAACTGTACGGTTACGAATACAAGGTCGAGGGCACACGCATTACGATTCTGCCTCTGTCACTGCAAACACGCGTGTTCCAGGTGAATTACCTGAACAGCACGCGGCGCGGTGCGTCCGACATCCGCGTGACATCCGGTTCGGTGGCCGATTCAGTTCAGTCCGGTACGTCTGGCACCGGTACATCCACTACCACGACCAGTACGGGCACTTCGGCCCAGACTAACCGCTCGCTAGACAGCAGCAAGATCAGCACGACCTCGGACAACAATTTCTGGAGCGAATTGAGAACCGCACTGAATGAAATCGTCGGCAAGAAAGAAGGTCGCAGCGTGGTCATCAGTCCGCTGTCCGGTGTGGTGGTGGTGCGTGCGATGCCGGACGAAATGCGCCATGTGGCGGCGTTCCTGAAGGCGATGCAGGTTTCGGTTGATCGGCAGGTGATCCTTGAGGCCAAAATCTTGGAGGTTGAGCTCAATGACAGCTTCCAGTCCGGCATCAACTGGACTTCATTTGCCAAGCTTGGCTCCAGCAGCCGTTCCTCGATTGGATTCCTGGCGCCGGGAACAAATATGTCCGCCACGGGTACGCTTAGCAGCAGTGGCGCAACCAGTATTTCAGCGACGGCAGGTTCAACCATGACCACGCCATCGGCCAATGCTGGTTCACTATTCGGTTGGGCTTTTCAGAAAAGCAACTTTGCCGCGCTGATCTCGTTCCTGGAAACGCAGGGTAATGTGCATGTGCTTTCCAGTCCGCGGATCGCGACCATGAACAACCAGAAAGCGGTGCTGAAGGTTGGTACTGACGAATTTTACGTGACCAAGGTGACCACGAACGCAGGCACTACCACCGCTGGCACAACTACTCAGCCGACCGCATCGGTCGATGTGCAGCCGTTCTTTTCCGGCGTGTCGCTGGACGTGACGCCGCAAATCGATGACAACGACAATATCACGCTGCATGTTCACCCATCGGTCAGCAAGGTGTCGACCGTGACCAAGGAAATCAACCTCGGCACCGGCATCGGTACGATGACTTTGCCGCTGGCGTCGAGCAACGTGTCGGAAACAGACAGTATCGTCCGCGGCCGGCAGGGCAGCATCATCGCGATTGGCGGCCTGATGCGTCATGCGTCGGTTTCGGATCGGTCGCAGGTGCCGGGCGCGGGCGACGTGCCGCTACTGGGCAACTTGTTCCGCAACACTAACCGGACAACGCAAAAACGCGAACTGGTTATCCTGATCAAGCCGATCATCGTTCAGGGCGATAGTACGTGGAAGAACGAAATGAACGAGACGCAGCAGCGCATTAAGATGCTGGAGCCGCATGCTGTCCCGGCAGGGATGCTGCAGTAGTATGTATAAGGCGCATTTCGGCTTGCGCGAATTGCCGTTTGGCCTGACGCCGGACACCAGTTATTTTTTTGCCTGCGCCGCGTATCAGGGCGCGCTGAACACAGTGCTGATCGCGGCCAGAAGCGGCGAGGGTTTCATCAAGGTCACTGGTGAGGTCGGCACCGGCAAGACGCTGTTGTGCCGCAAGATGATGGCATCGCTGGGCGATGATTTTTATACCGCCTACATTCCGAATCCGTATCTGGAGCCGCGCACGCTGATGCTGGCGCTGGCAGACGAACTGGAAGTCGAATACGAGCGCGACATCGATCAGCACAACCTGCTGCGTGCGATCAACTTGCGGCTGCTCAACCTGGCGCGCGCCGGCAAGCGGGTGCTGCTGTGTCTGGATGAGGCGCAGGCGCTGCCGCTCGAAAGCCTGGAGGCGCTGCGGCTGCTGACCAACTTGGAAACCGAAAAGCGCAAGCTGCTGCAAATTGTGATGTTTGGCCAGCCTGAACTGGAACAGAAGCTGTCGCTGGATTCGATCCGCCAGCTGGCGCAGCGCATTACCTTTGACTACCAGCTCTCGCCGCTGACGTGCGAAGACATGACGTACTACCTGACGCACCGGCTGCATATTGCCGGTTACACTGGTGGCGGTCTGTTCACGCCTTATGCGCTGCGCTGGCTGCACAAGGCCAGCGGCGGCATACCACGGCTGGTGAACATCCTGGCGCACAAATCGCTGATGGCGGCCTACGGCGAAGGGCGGCAGCAGGTGGGGGCGGGGCAGATCAAGGTGGCGGTCGAAGATACGTCTTCGGTCAAGAGTTCGCTTCGGCCGTGGTGGCCATGGTGATTGCCGCCGGCGTTCGATAACGATTTGGAAAGACGACGTAAAGAGAATTTCAGATGAGCCTGATTAACAAGATGCTCAAGGATCTCGACCAGCGCGGGACCGGTGCAAGTGCCGATCCCGCGCCTGGCGCGGTGCGCGCGGTACCAGGGCGAAATGGCGGTTCCAGCCGTTCACGCCTGATGGTATTGCTGTGTTTGTTGCTGATCGCCGCTGGTGGCGCGGCTGCCTGGTATTTCATGCAGTCGCAAGCAACCCCTGCAGTGCCAGTCGCGCCCGCTGTTCCCCCTGTCGTTGCGCCAACGGCACCGGCTGTCGTTCCCCCGGCGGTTTCCACTGTAGCCCCAGTTGATGCGGCATTGCCGGTTGCGGCCAATGCCCAGCCAGTGGCGCCGGCAGCTTCAGCCGCACTGCCGCCGGCCGCTGCACCGGCAAAGTCGTCTGCTTCGGACGATAGGCAGGTCATGCGCAACGACACCACGCAAGCAGCGGCAACCACTGTCGCGCGCAGCGACAAACCGAAAGCCGCGCCAGCACAGCAGCCTGCTCCTTCTGACGAACGCGCGATGCGCTTGTCGATGAGCAGCACGTTGCAGGCGATAGCGCCGCCGGTAGCGGCGCCTGAAACGGTGAAAGGCGAGCCAGCGCGGGAGCCAGTCCGGTCGCATACGACTGGACGGAAAAAGCGTGGCGCTACAGCCGCCGATGCGCACGGAATGCAACTCAAGGAAACTACACCGAAGCAGCAGGCAGAAAATGCCTACGGCAGGGCGGTGGGCCTGATTGGCGCCGGACAGAAGGCAGAAGCGATGAGCGTGCTGGAAAGCGTCCTGATGCAGTATCCGCAACATGCGGCAGCGAGGCAGACGCTGGTTGGCCTGTTGCTGGATGCGAAGCGCAGTGACGAAGCGGCGCGCGTGCTGGAAGATGGCCTGAAGCGGGATGCATCACAAGTCGGGATGGCGATGATACTGGCGCGCATTCAGATCGAGCAAAGCGGTTCGGCCGCGGCGCTGGCAACTTTGCAGCGCAGCCTGCCGCACGCGACCAACCGGCCGGATTACCTGGCGTTTGCTGCCGCGATGCTGCAACGTGAAAAACGTCACCGCGAGGCGGTTACGCATTATGCGCATGCGCTGCGAAAGTCGCCGCAGAACGCGCACTGGTGGATGGGCTACGGCATTTCGCTGCAGGCGATTGGCCAGGCGAAGGAAGCGCGGCAGGCCTTCGTTCGTGCGCGCGACCTGCGCAAGCTGGCGCCTGAATTGCAAGCCTTCGTCGAACAGAAAATCAACGAAATCGGCAACCTGTGAGCGGCTTTCAGGCGTAGCAGCTTAACGGTTGATTCGATAGGCTGCTGCAGCTCGCGCTCGGGTCATGAAGGCTAGGCCCCGAAGAAGCTCCCAAAAAAGGATTACCTCTTGCGCTGGCATGATAGATGCCAGCGTCATGAGCGTATCCCCGCTTATCGCCTTTTTCTGAAAATTGCGTCAGTAGTCAGGCGTGATACGGAAAATGGATGGGGTATGTGCTCAAAATGTCGCTCTGGGCCTCATGTTTGTTGGTTGCTGCGAAATACTGGTGGGAGTATATTTTTGGGTCTTAATGACCCAAAGTGCGTTTCGAGTCAGTTAATTTTGGCCGCCATGCGGCGGGTCGTTCGCATAAGGTCTGCCCCCGGTTCGGGGGAACGGGTCAAAGCCCCAGCTCATGCCAGATGGCATCCACTTTCGTCTTGATAGAATCACTCATGGCAATCTTCCGCCCCCATTCGCGCGCGGTTTCGCCTGGCCATTTGCCAGTGGCGTCGATCCCCATCTTGCTGCCCAGTCCGGCCACCGGCGAGGCGAAATCGAGGTAATCGATCGGTGTATTTTCTACCATCGCCGTGTCGCGCATCGGATCGACCCGGGTGGTGAGCGCCCAGATGACGTCGTTCCAGTCGCGGATGTTGATGTCGTCATCGACCACGATGATGAACTTGGTGTACATGAATTGCCGCAAAAAGCTCCAGACGCCGAACATCACTCGCTTGGCATGGCCCGGATATGCTTTCTTCATCTGCACCACCGCCAGCCGGTAGCTGCATCCTTCCGGCGGCAGGTAGAAGTCAGTGATTTCAGGGAATTGCTTCTGCAGTAGTGGTATGAACACTTCATTCAGTGCCTCGCCCAGTATTGACGGTTCATCCGGCGGCCGGCCGGTGTAGGTCGAGTGGTAAATCGGATTGCTCCGGGTCGTGATGCGGTCGATGGTGAATACCGGGAACCAGTCCTGTTCATTATAATAGCCGGTATGGTCGCCGAACGGCCCTTCGAGCGCATGCTCGTAGCCGCTCGGATGCGATTCATCCGGCTGAATGTGGCCTTCAAGCACGATTTCTGTGGTCGCCGGCACCAGCAACTCGCTGCCGAGTGCCTTCGCCACTTCGGTGCGGCTGCCACGCAGCAGGCCGGCGAACTGGTATTCGGACAAAGTATCCGGTACTGGCGTGACCGCACCTAAAAGCGTGGCCGGGTCGGCGCCGAGCGCGACTGCAAGCGGGAATGGCTGACTGCGGTTGGCTAGCGCATGTTCGCGGAAATCGAGCGCGCCGCCACGATGCGGTAGCCAGCGCATGATGAGCTTGTTGCGGCCGATCACCTGCTGGCGGTAGATGCCTAGATTCTGTCGCACCTTGTGCGGCCCTTTCGTGATCGTCAGCCCCCAGGTTATCAGGGGCGCAGCGTCGTCCGGCCAGCAGTGTTGCACCGGCAGTTGCGTCAGATCGACCTCGTTGCCTTCGTGCACGATTTGCTGGCACGGCGGGTTGGTGACGGTGCTCGGCTTCATGTCCCACACCGCCTTGAGCATCGCACCGAGATTCATCATGTCCTTGAAGCCCTGCGGTGGTTGCGGTTCTTTCAATGCCGCCAGCAGATGACCGATGCGGCGCAACTCTGATATATCGGTTGCGCCCATCGCCAGCGCAACGCGTTTCGTGGTGCCGAACAAGTTTGCCAGTACCGGCATCACATGGCTGTCAGGGCGCTCAAATAATAGTGCCGGGCCGCCGACGCGCAGCACGCGATCGCAGACTTCAGTCATCTCCAGATACGGCGAAACCGGGGGGGCAATGGTTTTTAACTCGCCTGAGCGCTGCAGCTGGGAAATGAAGTCCCTCAAATCACGGTATGTCATTATTTTTACAATTTATTTGGGCTTGCGGCCCTGATTGGTGGAAATTGCGCAACTATTTGATTTTATTGCGAAAGCTGTTTTTGTGGTGTGAATATTAAGATGTAAAAGTTATTTAGATTAATTTTGATAGTGTTGACTTGGTATAAAACCGCACCTAAAATTCGCCCGACTTCAACAACGGATGAGCCTTCGGGCAAGCGCAGCGGGCGGACAGGCGCAAAGGTAGCCGCAACTCAATCGACGGGAACGGGGCCCAAACAACATTTTAAGGAGTGTTATCACAAGGCGTCTGCCTTACCCCGAAAAAAGTCGTTTGCCTCTGACATGCAGCCAACAGGTAGCGGTCAGACGAGAGCAGCGACAACGATGCCTGACAGCCCAGGAAGCGGCTGCGGGTGAGAAGTTGAAAACTAAATTCGCGGCAAAACAATTCGTGCTCGGAATGCAGCGCTGTTTGCTGTGATTTGGTATTGATTCAGGAGGTACCATGTTTGAC
>JAGSYW010000113.1 GCA_018262475.1 Burkholderiaceae bacterium
GATTGGAAAGCAGCGCTAAACCGGTTTACCATTGAGTTCGGCGAGCGTATCGCTCTGCTTTAACCTAAACCCGTTTACACAAAAATTCGGACAGGCCCCCTAATACACCTAATTTTTTATTGCCGAAGCTTTAATAAAAGTGTCGGCGTCAGGTGGTTTTGTGGCAAGTGGCTTAGCTGTTGAGTAATTGCCAGTTGGCAAAAACCTGGTGTTCTATATACCTGAAAGCACGGCCATCCTCATATCATGCTTGACGGGAAAAGACGCCGTGTGGCCTACTTCAGCCTCAAGCAACAACCGTTGGCTGTAAAAGTTTGAATTCCAGCAGAAATATTGCCCAATCTATCCAGACTCTTTTCCACCTGCGTAAAACTATTTCTACAGTCCCATGAGCACGAACTATTGGCGCGGACTCGCGCACGACATCACCACGCCGAGCCGATTGATTCCGGCGCTCAGTTCTGGTTTCATCGTCGGATTGATTATCATTGTCATAGAATTGTCGCTGGCGACGCTGATCTTTTCTGGCTCACTCGCCGGCTTCGCACCAGCCGCCGCAGGCCTTACGCTGTTTGGCGGCTTCATCATGTGCCTCGTAGTCGCTCTGGGCAGCAGCTTCCAAACCTCGGTCAGTCTGCCGGAGGATGCGCCAGCAGCGATTCTCGCGGCGGTCGCCGCAGGCATTGCTACCCAGTTAGCCAGCGATCCCGACCCGCGCGCCGCCTTCGTTACAGTCGGCACGGCGATAATTCTGTCGTCACTGACTTCGGGCGTGCTATTCCTGCTGATGGGACGCTTTGGCCTGGGGAAACTCATGCGCTACTTGCCCTATCCTGTAATCGGCGGTTTCCTTGCGGGCGTCGGCTGGTTGCTCGTTCAAGGCAGCTTCTCGATCATGACCGGAGTTTCCCTCTCGCTCGCCGAACTGCCTCAGCTGCTGACTGCCGATAAGCTGTTGCTCGCTGCCCCTGGTGTCGCGCTGGCGCTGACATTGCTCTTCGCCATACAGCGCTGGCGTAGTGTTTTTATCTTGCCCGGAGTCCTGCTGGCTGCATTGGGCGCGTTTACCGCCTATCTCGCCGCCAACGGTCAAGGGTTCGACGATGCTGCGCGCAATGGCCTTCTGCTTGTTGGCATGCCGGAACAAGGTGGATTGTGGCCGGTGTTTGGCATGGACGACCTTGAGCGCATCCGCTGGTCGGCGCTGCTGCCGCAACTGCCGCAACTGGCAACCATCCCGTTAGTTTCGGCCATCTCCTTTCTGCTCGTCGCCGGGGGCATCGAAACTGCCGCACATCATGACCTCGACCTTCAGCGCGAGCTTTACCTGAATGGGATTGCCAACCTCATCGGCGGCGCGGGTGGCGCGCATACCGGTTACACCGCACTCAGTTTTTCAATGCTCGGCCCGAAAATCGGTTCCGATTCGCGTCTCGTCGGCATCGTGGCGGCACTGCTCACGGGTATTGCCACCTTCTTCGGTGCGGCGGTGCTGGGGTGTTTTCCGCGTTTTATTCTTGGTGGCTTGATACTTTTTTTCGGTGCCGCGATGCTTCTCGACTGGGTCGTCAACGCTCGACGGCAGGTCGGACGCGTCGAGTATGGATTGATCCTCACGATCCTTTGTGCAATCGGCTTCTTTGGTTTCCTGAATGGTGTCGGCTGCGGGCTGATCCTGGCAACGATCATTTTCGCCGTGAAATACAGCCGTTTGCCTGTCGTGCGCCAGGACAGCGATGCGACGCAGCTTACCAGCACTCGCCTCCGTCCACTGCCAGACCGGTTGCTGCTGCGCGAGAGAGGCGCAAACGTGCGCGTGCTGCAAACCATGGGTTACCTCTTCTTCGGTTCTGCCAACAGCATTGCCAATACCGCCGCGGGGCACTTGCAACCGGCCTCTGGCCGCGCACCGACACACCTCATAATTGACTTCGCAGATATCGACGGTTTCGATTCATCCGCTGTCAACTGTTTCCTGCGAATGCAGCAACGAGCCTCCGCCGCAGGTTGCCAACTGGTTTTTTCGGCAGCACCGGTAGCGCTGGTCGAACAGATGTGCCAGGCATCGCCACAGGAAACTGCGACGTTACGCTTTTTGTCTGACCTCGACCACGCGCTTGAGTATTGCGAGGATGCGCTGCTGGCGCAGCATTCAGCGGACAACGACAACGCAGCACAGCGCGAGCGTCTCTTCGATCTCGCCGTCGACGATTTGCTGCTTCGCCTCGAAGAAAACGAGCGCTTCGAAGCACTGGTCGATGAACTTGATTCCTTTCTCGAACACCGCTCAGTCACTGCCGGAACCACCATCGTCGCGCAAGGTGAGGCCCTGGCAGGCGTTTATCTGATGCTCTCAGGTCAAGCCGAGGAAACGGAACACGCAACTGCGGGAACCGCTCGTCGCCTGCGCGCGCTTGGCCCTGGCGACATGCTAGGTCAAATCAGCACACCGTCCAAACCGTCCGTGACATGCATAAATGCGTTGAGCGACTGCACCCTTGGTTTGCTGTCCGCCGAGACATTGCGCGAGATTGAAACCAAGGCGCCCGCCAGCGCACTGGCTTTCTACCGTCTTTTCGCTGCGCGCATCGAGGCCCGCCTCATGCCGACGGTTTGAGTGCTGTCAAGGAATTTGCATGCAATGGCTCAAGCTTGGCCATTGCCTAATTGAAAGCTGTCGGGGGATATCACTGACGCGCGAAGAACGTCTTAGGAACACTTTTCTGGCATAAAAAACGGAACCGCGGGGTTCCGTTTTTTATTATGTGTGTGGGCTTTTACAAAATATCAGTGTTTGCCGGAGCAGGTGCGGGTGCCACGACCTTGTTCGGGCTTTCGACGCGGCGCGCGCCATTGAAGCGCTTCCTCCAGTAATCCATCGTCATGCTTTCAACCCGAATTTTGCCGCCGGTTGATGGGGAGTGGATGAACTTGTTGTCGCCCAGATAGATGCCGACATGCGAAAAGCCACGCTTGAGGGTGTTGTAGAACACCAGGTCGCCTGGCTGCAAATCTTTGGCATCAATAGGCTTGCCGACCCGGCTGATTTCGGCCGAAGTGCGCGGCAGGTGCGAGCCCCACGCTTCCTTGAAAACCAGGCGTACAAAACCGCTGCAATCCAGACCGCTTTCGACGGTATTGCCGCCGCGCCGGTAGTTGATGCCGAGGAACCCCATCGCCTGCATCACCAGATCGGAAGTGCCATTGCTGAAGCGCTGGAACATTTCATCAAGCGCGGATGGCGCATCGGCTTCTTCCGCGCTCCATGCAGGACCGGTGCCGCACAGCAACGTGGCTGCAATGCACACGCTGGCGACAAGCTGGTGAAATTTTCCGCGCCGTTTGAAATTCATTCTGCCGGTTCTTCCTATCAGTGGTGATTGAATACTATATCCATCAAGCGGTAAAACAAAACCCGAAGTGCGGCGGATTATGGCCGCAGTTTGATGTTTTGGCTCATGCAAGATAAGTGCCACGGAAATTCTGCCGAGCAAAACGGATTGATTCTCAACCGTACTCCGGGCGCATACTACAACAGCGTGGAAAGGTTTGGCAAGCCATGACGGGTCTTGACGAAACCGTGCATGGTGGATGCAGCGATTGTCATCGTCCTCTACAATACGCGGATGAACAAGGCATTTGTTAAGGAAACTGAAGGCGATGACGGCGAAGAATTTTCGCTGCCGGCGTTGCCTGCAGGAATGAAAAATTACATTACGCCAGAAGGGCATCAGCGGCTGAAGGACGAACTGTTGCACCTGATTGATACCGAGCGCCCGGAAGTAGTGCGGGTGGTGTCGTGGGCGGCCTCCAATGGTGACCGCTCGGAAAACGGTGATTACATTTATGGCAAGCGGCGTTTGCGCGAAATCGACCGGCGCATCCGTTTCCTGATCAAGCGGCTTGATGCGGCCGAAGTGTTCGATCCGAGCATGCATCATGGTTCCGATCAGATTTTCTTTGGCGCCACCGTCACCTACGAACGGGAATCGGGCGAGGTACAGACGGTGACCATCGTCGGCATCGACGAATTCGATCCGTTAAACGGAAGAATCAGCTGGATTTCACCGATGGCGCGCGCGCTGACCAAGGCGCGCGAAGGCGATGCAGTGATGCTGAAAACGCCGTCTGGCGTCGAGGAGTTGCAGATTCTGGAAGTTAGCTATCCGGCTGCGTCCACTGCCGGCTAAGAGTTTCAGCGGGATTCGCCGCACGCCTGCAAACGCGGTACCAAGGTCGAAATGCTGCCGCCGTCAGTGACGTTTGCATATCCGCGGTTCGACAGAATGGCGCGTGCCTGCGCCGAACGGTTTCCGGTGCGACAATACACCAGTATCGCGCTTCGGTGGTGCAGGCCGCGGATGGTTCCGATATCGGTTGCCAGCCTTTCCAGGGGGAGGTTGAGGGCGCCGGCGATATGTCCGGCTGCATATTCATCTTCGGTACGAACATCGATCAGAACCGATTGTTTCGCGTTTCGGCAGAAATCCGTTTGCGCGTGGCCGTGCAGTGTCTGAAGCAACAGCAGCAGGGCAAACAGTATTTTTCGCATTTGCGGTTACTTGCGCTTGGTTGGCTGATCGTCTGAAAAAAATTTCGTTCCGATGAAGCCGACAATCGCGGTGACGAACAGGCCGTTGATCAGCCATTCGCGGATGTTCTCAGCGGTAAAGCCAGAAGAAATGATGTTCCCCGATGTTACAAGTGCGCCAATCGCAAGCGATGCCAAAAAGACTTTCATCTTGATTGAATTCATGATTTTCCTAGTCCTGCGGTTTTCCTGTTTCTCGTTTCGTTGCGCCGGCGTGCCGGCGCAGATTGCAAGAACGAAGACTATCATATTCATTCCGATGCAGGCAGTTCAGGCGGTATCAGAATCGCTTGCGAGGCGAGTTTGAGGTGGGGGTTGGGGGTATGTGTGAAAAATAACAGATTTCCCCAAGCATTTATGGGGTGTTTAAATATACAGAGGGGAGTATATTTTGGTGTCCAGGAAAAACTTTTGCGCTATGATGCAGTCCATTCCTGCAATGGAAAAACCTGTTATGCTTTGATTATTAGAGTTTACATCGGCAACGGAGGCAAACATGGATGCTGCAAGCATTGCCAGCCTAGCGACTACGATGGCTGAAACCGGCGTGAAGCAGGCGGTTGGAACTGCGGTACTAAAGAAGGCAATGGATGCAGAGCTGGAAACGGCGCAAGCGTTGTTGCAGGCACTGCCGCCCGTGCCATCGCAAGTCAACCTGCCGGCGCATCTTGGCCAGAATGTGAATACGACGGCATAACGGACAAACAACTCCGGGGGGGCGTTTGAATTGCACTACTCCAGGTCAAGAAAACGCATCGGTTCGACCTGCCATTTTTCCGCGGCCTCGTGACTGAGGATGCGGTCTGCGCCGCCAGCACCAAGCGGTTTCGATAGATCCACAATTCTTGGCGTGATGTAGGTATTGGCCTTCGTATTGAAGAATAGTTTGACGGTGGGGGCCAACAGGTTGTTTTCGTGCGGCTCCATTACCACGGCCAGGTGGCCGGACTCCATCTGAACCAGCGTGCCAACCGGATAGATGCCGACGCAGCGGATGAACGCATGCACATGCTGCGGGTTGAAATGGTGTTTGCTCCATTCGAAAATACGGCGCAACGCATCGGCAGCCGACATCCCTTTGTGGTAAACACGGTCGGAAGTGATGGCATCGTACACATCAACAATAGCCGCCATCTGTGCCATGGTGCTGATTTGCGCGCCAGGCAGTTTGTCAGGATAGCCGCTGCCATCCATCCGTTCATGATGGTGCAGCGTGATATCGAGCGGTATATTGCCGATTTCCGGCATTTTTGCAAGGATGTCGTAACCATCCTTTGGGTGCCGTTTCATGATTTCGAATTCTTCATCAGTCAGGCGGCCGGGCTTGTTGAGCACGGAATCAGGTGTTAACGCCTTGCCGGTGTCATGCAGCAGGCCGCCGATACCAGCTTGATGGATCAGCGCAGAATCCATGCCGGATGAACGGCAGAAGGCAACCAGTAGCGCACACACGCTGACAGAATGCAGGAAAGTGTAGTCATCGCTGTTCTTGATGCGCAGCAGACCAATGAGGGCACCGGAGTTGCGCAGGATGGATTCGGTGATTTCCTGTACTACCGGTTCGACCTTGTCGAGCTCGATCGCCTTTCCCAGGCGGGCGTCGTGCATCATCGCCATCAC
>JAGSYW010000114.1 GCA_018262475.1 Burkholderiaceae bacterium
GCGCAATGCCGACCTGGCGGTGTATCAAGCCAAGCAGGCAGGGGGCGCGATGGTGCTGACGTTCACCGATCCGGGCGACTGGCTGGGCAAATTCCGCACAGGCAAAACCTCTGTCTGATTTGAGCCTCAAAAATACTGCCCTGAGTATTAAAAAATCGCCAGAAAATCCGTGGCCAGAACATAGGTTTTGGCCATATACTCCCGCAAAATTGGCAATTTCTCGCGTGGTTTTGGTCACGCCGCCGCGGGCGGCACCTGCAGCCAGAAGGTCACCGGCCCGTCATTGATCAGCGCCACTTTCATGTCGGCGCCAAATACGCCGGTTTCGACCGCCCCATGCAGCTTTTTCGCCTGCGCGACGAAGTAATCGAACAGCCGCCGCCCTTCGTCCGGCGGCGCAGCCGGAGTAAATGAGGGGCGGGTGCCGGAATTCGTGTCGGCCGCCAGCGTGAACTGCGGCACCAGCAGCAGACCACCAGTCACCGCCGTCAGCGACAAATTCATCTTGCCGTTTTCATCCGAAAACACGCGGTAGCCGAGCAAGCGCTTCAACAGCGCATCGGCCTGCTTTTCGGTATCGCCACGCTCGGCGCACACCAGCGCCATCAAACCGGCACCAATCTGGCCGACTACGTTGCCATCGACCTTGACGCTGGCTTCGGTAACGCGCTGCAGCAGGGCAATCATCTGTCAGCGATTACGCCAGCGTCACGCGCGCGAACTTGCGCTTGCCGACCTGCACCACGAACGTGCCGGCCTCGATTTTCAGCCCCTTGTCGCTGACCGCTGCACCATCAATGCGCACCCCGCCCTGCTCGACCATGCGCAAGCCTTCTGAGGTGGAGGCGACCAGATTCGCCGCCTTCAGCAACTGACCAATACCCAGCGGCGCGCCGGACAGCGACACCGCAGGCACATCGTCTGGAATGCCGCCGCGCGAGCGGGCGACGAAATCCTCCAGCGCCGCATCGGCCGCCTGCGCCGAATGGAAGCGAGTAACGATTTCCTTGCCAAGCTCGACTTTCACGTCGCGCGGATTGCGGCCGTCCGCCACTTCCTGCTTCAATTTGGCGATGTCGGCGATCGAACGGAACGAGAGCAGGTCGTAATAGCGCCACATCATCTCGTCCGAAATGCTCATCAGCTTGCCAAAGATGGTATTCCCCGGCTCGGTGATGCCGATGTAGTTGCCTTTCGACTTGGACATTTTCTCCACGCCGTCCAGCCCTTCGAGCAGCGGCATGGTCAGGATGCATTGCGGCTCTTGGCCGTAGTGGCGCTGCAGTTCGCGCCCGACCAGCAGGTTGAAGCGCTGATCGGTGCCGCCGAGCTCCAGATCTGCTTTGAGCGCGACCGAGTCGTAGCCCTGCATCAGCGGGTACAGCAGTTCGTGGATCGAAATCGGCGAACCGTTCTTGTAGCGGGTAGCGAAATCCTCGCGCTCCATGATGCGCGCCAGCGTGCGCGCGCGCCGAGCGGGTCACACCATTCCGAGTTGTAACGGATTTCGGTTTTGGACGCATCGAGCACCAGGCTGGCCTGAGCGAAATAGGTCTTGGCGTTTTCCTCAATTTGCTCGCGTGTCAGCGGCGGGCGGGTGATGTTGCGGCCGCTCGGGTCGCCAATCATCGAGGTGAAATCACCAATCAGGAAAATCACGGTATGTCCAAGATCCTGCAACTGGCGCATCTTGTTCAGCACCACCGTATGGCCGAGGTGCAGGTCCGGCGCGGTCGGGTCGAGGCCGAGCTTGATGCGCAACGGTTCGCCCGTTTTTTCCGAACGCGCCAGTTTCTGCGCGAATTCTGATTCGACCAGCAGTTCTTCGGTGCCGCGCAGCGTGATCGCCAGCGCCTCTTTCACCGCATCGGACAGCGGCAACTCGGCCGGCGTTTGGATTTCTGTATTCATTTGTCTGGTTTGCAACTTTTGATAAAAATCAAAATTTCGTTGTTATAATTCGCCACCACTTCTTCCCCCGGCTTGCCCATTAAACAACAAACAAGAAAAAGAAAAGCGGAAACCGGGAATTTTAACTGATTGCCTGACCAGGAAGGCGTTTTCATGGATATTCTGCAAAAGGCCAGCCATTTTTTCCAGAACGGATCGCTCAAGGCGCGCATCATTGTTGCCGCCAGCCTGCTGTTTGGATTTACCACCTTTGGCGCCATCGCGGTCGCGCCGCTGACCCCGGATGCATCCGAACAGCCGAAAGCCGTGATCAAGCTCGAACTCGATCTGCCGGATCTGTCTGAGCAGATTGCCTCGCTGGAGGATCAAACGCTGGCGCAAAATTTCGTGCGAGAAGAAAAAGTGCGGCTGGGCGACACGATCGGCACCCTGCTGTCGCGCTTGGGCGTAAACGACAATGCTGCAATCGCCTTCATCAAATCGAACACCACCGCCAATGCGCTGCTGAAATTGAAGGCCGGCCAGGTCATTCAAGCAACAGTGGCCGCGAATGGCGAACTTTTGCGACTGGCAACGACCGCCACTGACAGCAGCGACAGCCTGAAAAACATCGTCGTTACGCGCGAAGAGCACGGTTTCACTGCTGTCGATGGTTCGGCCGCGCTGGAAAAACGGGTTGAAATGCGCTCCGGCGTGATTCAGTCTTCCCTGTTTGCCGCGACCGATACCGCGCGCATTCCTGATCCGGTCACCGGCAAGTTCGTCGAAATGTTCTCGACCAACGTCGATTTCCGTGCTGACCTGCGCAAGGGCGACCAGTTCAACATCGTGTACGAAACCTTCTGGCAGAACGGCAGCTACATCCGTCCGGGCCGCATTCTCGCGGCTGAATTCGTCAACGCTGGCAAAACCTACCAGGCCATCTGGTTCGATGCGCCGGGCAACAAGGGCGGTTACTACACCTTTGACGGCAAGGCGCTGAAAAAGGCGTTCTTGAAATCGCCGGTCGCGTTCACCCGTGTTTCCTCCGGATTCTCCATGCGCGTCCATCCGGTCACCGGCAACTGGAAACAGCACAAGGGCATCGACTTTGCTGCACCGAGCGGCACGCCGATCAAGGCTGCGGCTGATGGTGTGGTCGAATCGGCCAAATACAGCGGCGGCTACGGCAATTTGATCGTACTCAAGCACTGGGGGCAGTATTCAACCGCCTACGGTCACCTGAGCCGCTTTGCCAGCAGTTTGAGGAAAGGGCAGAAAGTCAGCCAGGGGGACATCATCGGCTATGTCGGCACCACCGGCATGTCCACCGGGCCGCATCTGCACTACGAATTCCGCGTCGCCAACGTACAACGCAATCCGATGTCGCTCGACATGCCGAACGTACAACCGCTGACCACGGCCGAACTGCAAAAATTCCGCGCGATCAAGGAAGACATGCTGCACCGTTTCGCGCTACTGAATCCGGCACTGAAGACGGCGGCAAAATAAACCCAACGGCCAGGCCGCGACCAGCATGTACATCGGCCTGATGTCCGGCACCAGCCTCGATGGGGTCGATGGCGTGCTGGCGGACATTCCCGACCATTACGCCGGCGGCCCGCTGACGATGCCGGCGGCGGTGCATGTGCCATTCCCGCCCGAATTGCGCGCCGACCTGATGGCGCTGCAAGCTCCCGGCCACAATGAAATCGAACGCGAAGCATTAGCCTCACAAACGCTGGCGCGGCTTTACGCCGACTGCGTGGCAAAATTGCTGGCGCAGACCGCCGTACCACCCGGCCGAGTGCGCGCCATCGGTGTGCATGGCCAGACGGTACGCCACCGGCCGGAACTCGGCTTCACCCGCCAGATCAACCAGCCAGCGCTTCTGGCCGAACTGGCCGGCATCGATGTGATTGCCGATTTCCGCAGCCGCGACATCGCCGCCGGCGGACAAGGCGCCCCGCTGGTGCCAGCCTTCCATCAAGCGGTGTTCGGCCAGGCTGGCGAAACCCGCGTGGTGGTCAACATCGGCGGCATCGCCAACATCAGCCTGCTGCTGCCCGACGGAACGGTGTCCGGCTTCGATACCGGCCCCGGCAACGTGCTGCTCGACGGCTGGATCGGACGCCATCGCGGCCTGCCGTACGACGCTAATGGCGCATGGGCAGCCAGCGGCCATTGCTGCGCTCAACTGCTTGAACGGATGCTGACCGAACCCTACCTCGCGCTGCCGCCGCCGAAAAGCACCGGTCGCGACCTGTTCCATCTCGACTGGCTCGCCGCCCGGCTGGCAGAACCGGCTGCAGCCAGACTTGCGCCGCAGGACATACAAGCGACGCTGACCGATTTCACCGCCGAAACCATTGCGCAAGCAATTGGCCAACACGCGCCCGGCGTAGCGGCGGTCTATGTCTGTGGAGGCGGCGCGTACAGCCGCCACCTGATGCAACAGCTTGCGGGCGCATTGCGGCAGTATTGCCCGCAAGCGGCGCTCGACACCACAGAGGCGCTCGGCATAGCGCCGAATCAGGTCGAAGCGCTCGCGTTTGCGTGGCTGGCGCAGCGTTTCTGCCTACGCCAGCCGGGCAACCTGCCGGCAGTGACCGGCGCCCGCGGCGGACGCATCCTCGGTGCGCTGTACCCCGCCTGAGCCATTTTCACCCAAAAACATACTACCACCAGTATACCAAGACGCCCCCGAAACACATGGCCGAAGCGTCCACTTTGAACGCATACCCCATGCTTTCGAACAAGATCGCGCAAGCACGGCGGCACAAACCGCTTGATTTTCGCCCAAAATGCGGGGGTATGCCGTGCATTTTGCGATACACCCTTGCCCAGACTTGATTGTTTGCCGATAAAAAGGTGCTACCATACCCGGTATAGTATTCGCAGACATTCCCGGCAACTCTGCAACCATTCCCAACAGCTCCCGAATAGCAAGGAAATTCATCATGGCCGATTCATCCCTGAAAATCGTGCAAGGCACGGCGTTGAACCCGGAACAGAAGAAGGATCTGCTGCATCGCCTGGCGCGGGTCGAAGGCCAGCTGCGTGGCGTGCAAAAACTGATCGCCAGTGCCGCTGCGCCGTCGGACTGCGATGGCGTCGCGCAGCAGATGGCGGCCGCACGCAAGGCGCTGGATCGCGCTTTCGTCACACTGCTGACCAGTTCGATGGTCACGCACACAGCCGGCGCCACCAGCCCGCAGGACGCCGCCGAGCGCGCCAAGCATCTGGCAGCCATGCTCGACAAATTCGCCTGAGCTTCCTCTCTCACCAGAAATGTCCCGGCTCCCGCGCGCGCCCGATGCGCGCCGGGGATTCTTTTCGTTCGCGGTAAATCTGCTATACAATAACCAATTCACTAACTCACAATGGCGCGGCAGCGCGCCTTGGCAACGATTAACGATTGGAGAACAGCATGCAAACATGGGTACGTTATGAACAGGGCGGCAAGACGGGTTTCGGTACACTGGAAGGCGACACGATCAGCGTCTACAGCGGTGACATGTTCAACAACCCGACTGCAACCGGCGAAAAAATCAGCCGCGCCCAGGTCAAGCTGCTGACTCCATGCACGCCCAGCAAAATGATCCTGCTGTGGAACAACTTCCACGCACTGGCAAACAAACTCGGCGTGGCGCTTCCATCCGAGCCGCTGTACCTGCTCAAGCCAGGCACCGCTTTCATTGCCGAAGGCGATACGGTGAAAAAGCCGAACACCTATGACGGCAAGGTGGTGTATGAAGGCGAACTGGCGATTGTCATCGGCAAGCGCTGCAAGGAAGTGACCGAGGAACAGGCAAAGGACTACATCTTCGGCTACACCTGCAGCAATGACGTCACCGCTGGCGAAATCATCCAGAAGGATCCGACCTTCGCGCAATGGACCCGCGCCAAAGGCTTCGACACCTTCGGTTCGTTCGGCCCAGGCATCGTCACCGGCATCGACAACCCGAACACGCTGGTAATCAAGACCATCCTCAACGGCCAGGAGCGTCAGAACTACCCGGTCAGCGACATGGTATTCCAGCCGCACAAGCTGGTCAGCATGATTTCGCGCGACATGACTCTGGAACCAGGCGACATCATTTCCTGCGGCACCTCGGTCGGCGTCGGCTCGATGAAACCAGGCAGCACGGTTGAAGTCATCATTGATGGCGTCGGCCACCTGACCAACCGTTACGAGTAAGCGGCGGTCAGCCTCAACTGGCACGAAGGGCAGGCGTGAGCCTGCCCTTTTTCTTTCGGCCCCCCGGCTCTTTCAATTTGTCACAACCTTTCCACATTTCATACACATTTGCTGCCTATACTTACTGCATACGGAACGCGGGCGCGTTCCGGAATGAACAACCTGATAGGAGCGTCTATGAAAACGTCTTACATGCATTTGTTGACCGGGCTGGTAGCCCTGTTTGTGGGCACAGCAGCGCTGGCCATGCCGCCGATGGGCGACGACATGTGTGGCCCAAGCGGCCCGCAGCAAGGCAAGATGCGAGCGGAACGCGTCGATCCCGCCAAGCGCGCCGAAACCATGAAAGCATGGATGGCAAAGCGTCATGCTGCCTTGCACGACAAACTGAAATTGAATGCAGAACAGGAAACTGCTTGGAAGGCGTTCGTCGCCGGCGCCACCCCGCCAGCAGTGCCAATGCGGATGCAACGCGACGAAATGATGAAACTATCTGCACCGGAACGCGCCGAGAAAATGCTCGCTTTCATGAAGGAGCGCCAAGCGCATATGGAAACCCGCCTGGCCGCACTGAAAAAATTCTACGCCGTACTGACGCCGGAACAGCAAAAGGTGTTTGATGCGGAGATCGGCGCACACCATCGTTCTCATAAAGCACGGCGTAGCGCGCATCGCGGCCAAGGACCGGCTGCGGCCCAGCAATAACCCTCAACCGCACCAGGATTAAGGCGCAACCGTAAGATTTCGGAGGCACTTTAGCGGCAGCAAGGGGGCGGTTTCCGCCTCATTTCAGCCTCCCCGCTTCCCCGGGGAGGTTTTTTTATGTCTGCGCCAACAATGCAAACGCATAAAACCTGTGCCGCAAACCAGTATAATGCAAGCCATTTCCCTATTTCAGCTGCATTCCGTTTGTTATTTCCATGCTTGCACAACAAAAACAGCAGATTGCCGGCCTGATTGGCCAAGCACTGCAACCGCTCTTGGCCGACTCCGGCCTGACACCGACCATCGCACTCGAACGCCCGCGTGATCCGTCGCATGGTGACATTGCGTGCAATATCGCCATGCAGCTGGCAAAACCGCTGAAAAAGAATCCGCGCGAGTTGGCGCAGGCAATTGTCGCCGCGCTGCTGGCGAATCCCGAGCGCGAAGCCCTGATCGAAACGGCCGAAATTGCTGGTCCTGGCTTCATCAATCTGCGCGTCGCCGCCAGTGCCAAGCAGGGCGTGGTGCGCACGGTGCTGCGTACGGCCGAAAACTACGGCAAGAGCGATGTCGGCCACGGCAAGAAGGTGATGGTCGAATTCGTTTCAGCCAACCCGACCGGCCCGCTGCACGTCGGCCACGGCCGTGGCGACGAACTGTGGCCGGAAAGCGCGTACAACGGCGACTACATCGCCGATATCGCAGCTGATTTTCTGGCGAAGAAAACGGTCGAGGCGCGCGATACAAAGGCGGTGACCGCCAGCGGCGATGTGGAAGACATCGAATCGATCCGCGAATTCGCGGTCGCTTACCTGCGCCGCGAGCAGGATATCGACCTGCAGGCGTTCGGCATCCGCTTCGACAACTATTATCTGGAATCGTCGCTGTATGTCGATGGCAAGGTCGATGCTGCCGTGAGTGCGCTGCAGACCGCCGGCAAAACGTACGACAGCGAAGGCGCGCTGTGGCTGCGCACGACCGAGTACGGCGACGACAAGGATCGGGTGATGAAAAAGTCCGATGGCACCTACACCTATTTTGTGCCGGACGTCGCGTATCACATCACCAAATGGCAGCGCGGTTTCGGCAAGGTGATCAACGTCCAGGGCAGCGACCATCACGGCACGGTCGCGCGCGTGCGCGCTGGCCTGCAGGCGGTCGGCGCCGGCATCCCGCAGAATTACCCGGATTACGTGCTACACAAGATGGTAACCGTGATGAAGAACGGCGCCGAGGTGAAGATTTCGAAACGTGCCGGCTCCTACGTCACCGTGCGCGACCTGATCGAGTGGTCGGGCGGCGGCGAAACCGTGCGTGGCCGTGATGCGGTGCGCTTTTTCCTGATTTCGAGGAAGGCGGATACCGAATTCGTGTTCGACGTCGATCTGGCGCTGGCGCGCTCCGAGGAAAATCCGGTGTACTACATCCAGTATGCGCATGCGCGCATCTGCTCGGTGCTGGCGCAATGGGGCGGTGACGAATCGATGCTCGACACCGTCGATCTGTCGCCGCTGACGCTGGAACGCGAGTTCGCCCTCCTGGCGCAGCTCTCCGAATACCCGGAAATGCTGGCGCACGCGCTGGACGAGCTGGGACCGCATCAGGTAGCGTTCTATCTGCGCGATCTGGCCGGAGAATTGCACGGCTATTACAACGCCGAACGCGTGCTGGTGGACGACGAAGCAGTGAGGCTGGCAAGGCTGGCATTGATGTGTGCGACCAGACAGGTGCTGAAGAACGGTCTGGCACTTTTAGGCGTTTCGGCGCCGGACAGGATGTGATCGGATATCTATGCAAACCAACATGAATTCCAGCAGCAAGAGCAGGCAGCGCGGCGGCACGATACTCGGCGTGATCATCGGCCTGGTGCTGGGGCTGGGCGTAGCGATTGTGGTCGCGCTGATGATCTCCAAATCGTCGGCGCCGGTCAGCAACAAGCAGGCCCGCACGGAAAAGGTGATCGAGCCATCGACGCCGCAAATGGCCGACCCGAACAAGCCACTGTATGGCAAACAGGATGCAGCGAAAGAGGCGGCGAAGGAATTCGTCAAGGAATCCGCACCAGCGCAACCGGTAACGCCAGTCGAAGTGAAGCCTGACGCAAAACCGGCACAGGACAAACCCGCCGCTGCAGAAAAATCGAAGAAACAGGACGCGAAGGAAACGGCCAAAGAGCATGCGGCCAAGGATGCCGCCAAGGACAAGGATGGCGCGAAGCAGACCAAGTCCGACGACAAGTGGACCTACTACCTGCAAGCCGGCGCTTACCGTGAGCAGAATGACGCCGAAAGCGCGCGCGCACGGCTGGCGCTGCTCGGCTTCGAAGCCCGCATCTCCGAAATGCCATCGCAAGGCAGCACGCTGTACCGTGTGCGCATCGGCCCGTTCGGTCAGGTCGATGCAATGAACAAAGTGCGCAGCAAGCTGTCCGAAGGCGGCGTTGATGCCGCAGTTGTCCGCACCCCGAAATAACCAGGAACCATCATGCGCCTTTGCCGCCTTTTTGCTTCAATCGCATTCGGCCTGTTCGTGCTGACCGCGTGCAATCCGTCTTCCGACAAACCGGCAGCACCCGGCACGGCAACCAGCACTCCGGCGAGCAGCGCTGCCGCCACGGCACCGTCCACTGCGCCTGCGGCCAACCAGCCGCCAGCACCGGTTCAGGCCAGCGAGCAGAACGGCGGCCAATACACGATGCTGGCAACGCCGCAGCCGACTGAAGACAGCAGCGGCAAAACCGAAGTGCTCGAATTTTTCGGTTATTTCTGCAACCACTGCCATGCGCTCGATCCGGCGCTCAATGCATGGGTGAAGAAACAGAGCAACCGCATCGCATTCAAGCGCATCCCGGTGCGGCCGGATGAAGGCAAGCTGTATTACGCGCTTGAAGCGATGGGCAAGCTTGATGCGCTGCATGAAAAAATCTTCAACGCCGTGCAGGTCGAGCGCAAGCGGGTACACAATGAAAGCGCGGCGGCTGATCTGGTGGCGCAATTCGGCGTTGACCGCAATGCCTTCATCGAGCAGTACAACTCGTTCTCGGTGCAATCGAAAGTAATGGCTGCAGCCAACACGGCTAAGGCTTATGGTATCGATGGCGTGCCGATGGTGGCCATCGACGGCCGCTTCATCACCTCCGGCTCGCATGCGGCCAAGCGCCCAGGCACCGAGCAGACCGAAGCGGGGCTGTACAAATCGATGCTGGCGATCATGGACGAACTGCTGGCAAAAGCGCGCCAGGAGCGCGGCGCCGGCGCCAAAGCAGCGACGAAATAATCCACGGCGGCGCCTTCGGCCGCCACCGATGCAAAAATCCGGGGGTATGGAGCCAAACACACCTGTTTGGCCACAATTTCCGCGGCGGTTTACAAATACACCCGGCGGTATATTTTTGACTGCCAGGCGGCCTGCGGCCATGTTGCTGGCGTAAAATCCTGATACCAAAGCGGCATTAACACAAACCAACGGTTTTCCGCGAGGCAGGCATGAACAAGCCATTCCCGTCGCTGCTGGACACCATTTCCATTGACGACAAGTATTCGCTGGAACACGGCCGCGTCTTCATGACCGGCACGCAGGCACTGATCCGCCTGCCGATGCTGCAGCGCCAGCGCGACCGGCAGGGCGGGCTGAACACCGCCGGCTTCATCAGCGGCTACCGCGGCTCACCACTGGGCGGGGTCGATCTGGCCGCCTGGCGCGCGAAGCAATATCTAGAGGCGCAGCAAATCACTTTCCGGCCCGGACTGAACGAAGACTTGGCCGCGACCAGCATCTGGGGCACGCAGCAGGTCGGCATGTTTCCTGGTGCCAAGGTCGATGGCGTGTTCTCGATGTGGTACGGCAAGGGGCCTGGGGTCGATCGCTGCGGCGACGTATTCAAGCATGGTAACAACGCGGGCAGTTCGCTGCGTGGCGGCGTACTGGTGATCGCAGGCGACGACCACGGCGCCAAATCCTCTTCGCTGGCGCACCAAAGCGAACATGCGCTGAAAGCCGCCGGTATTCCGGTGCTGTATCCGTCATCGGTGCAGGAATTCCTCGATTACGGCCTGCACGGCTGGGCGATGAGCCGTTACACTGGCCTGTGGGTGGCGATGAAATGCGTGACCGACTTGGTCGAATCCGGCGCTTCGATCGAGGTCAATCCGGATCGGGTGCAAATCGTGCTGCCGACCGATTTTGCCTTGCCCCCGGACGGCTTGAACATCCGCTGGCCAGATTCGCCGCAGGACCAAGAAGCGCGCATGAACCAATTCAAATGGTATGCGGCGATGGCTTATGCGCGTGCGAACCGCTTGAACCAGATAGTGTGGGACAGCCCGAAAGCGCGCATCGGCATCATCACCACCGGCAAATCGTATGCTGACACACGCCAAGCACTGGCCGACCTCGGCATTGATGAAGCAGCGGCGAAAGACATCGGCATCCGGCTGTACAAGGTCGGCATGAACTGGCCGCTGGAAGCCGAAGGCGTGCGCAGGTTCGCGCGCGGGCTGGATGAAATCCTGGTGGTCGAGGAAAAACGGCAGATGATTGAGTACCAGTTGAAGGAGGAACTGTACAACCTGCCCGATACCGAACGGCCGCGCGTGGTCGGCAAATTCGACGATACCGGCGAATGGACCAACCTGCGCGGCGCTGGTCATGGCGAATGGCTGCTGCCATCGATCGGCGAACTGTCACCATCGAAAATCGCGCGCGCCATCACTTCGCGCGTGCTGAAATATTTCGCCGACCACCCGATCGGGCAGCGGGTGCGCATCCGGATGCAGGAACGCGCCGCCTACCTGCAGGCGAAGGAAGATTCGCTCAAGCTGACGCTGCCGCCGGACAGCGACCGCGACCGGATACCA
>JAGSYW010000115.1 GCA_018262475.1 Burkholderiaceae bacterium
TGTGTTCAGCCAGTTCGGCTGGGTGCAATCCTACGGTTCACGCTGCGTGAAACCGCCGATCCTGTTCGGCGACATCAGCCGTCCGCGACCGATGACGGTCGAGTGGATCACCTATGCGCAATCACTCACCAGCAAGCCGGTGAAGGGCATGCTGACTGGCCCGGTCACCATCCTGAACTGGTCTTTCGTGCGCGACGATCAGCCGCGTTCGGTATCCTGCAAGCAGCTAGCGCTGGCGATGCGCGACGAAGTGCTGGATCTGGAAAAGGCTGGCGTGCGCGTGATCCAGATCGACGAAGCGGCGCTGCGCGAAGGCCTGCCGCTGCGCAAGGCACAATGGAACGAATATCTCGACTGGGCGGTCGAAGCCTTCCGTATCACCGCCAACGGTGTGGAAGATGGTACACAGATCCACACGCACATGTGCTATTCGGAATTCAACGACATCATTGCCGCGATTGCCGGCATGGATGCCGACGTGATTACCATCGAATGTTCGCGTTCGGACATGGAACTGCTCGATGCTTTTGACCATTTCAATTATCCGAATGAAATCGGGCCGGGCGTGTATGACATCCACTCGCCCAACATTCCGACGCAGGAGCATATGGAGCAGTTGATGAAGAAGGCGGCGGAACGGATTCCGGCCGGGCGTCTGTGGGTCAATCCGGATTGCGGCCTGAAGACGCGCCAGTGGTCGGAGGTGATTCCAGCCTTGACCAACATGGTGGCGGCGGCGAAATCGCTGCGTGCGGCAGCCGTGTAACGCCGGCAGCGGCGAATGGCAGGCCAGTTTCAGGCGCAAAGCGCGTGTTTTGCGTCGAATAGCTGTAGCAAGCGCTGATTGTCGGAACCGCGCCACGGCAAGGTATTGGGCTGATCCTGCTGGTACGGGCCGTCGATCAGGACATCGACATCCCGCAGCAGCGGCAGATGCTGGACTTGCTCGTACAGGTATCCGGTCCATAGCCAGATGTCTTTGTCCGGATAGCGCTGCTTGAAACGTCGGCACAGATCAGCAATGGCATCCCGGTTGGCCGGATGCAACGGGTCGCCGCCGCTCAGGCTCAGGCCGTCATGGCTTTCGCACAGGTCTAGAATGGTTTCCCGAACCTCTGGCGTGAACGGTTGTCCCACATGGCGGTTCCACAACTCGCGATTGTGGCATCCGGGGCAGGCGTGCCGGCACCCGGTTACGAACAGGGTGACCCGCAATCCTTCGCCATTCAGCACATCGCAGGCGTAGTAGCGGTCGTAGTTCATGAAGCTGATTGCAGATGCTTGACGCGCCGGATGACTTCCTTCTGTTTGCCGGCATTGAACGGTCGAGAGTTGGGGCTGCCAAGATAACCGCACACGCGACGGGTCACCGACAGGCTGGATCCATCTTGGTTGCCGCACTCCGGGCAGACAAATCCTTCCGGTGTGGCTTTCGCTTCGCCCATGAAACCGCACTGCCCGCACGAGTCCACTGGCGTATTGGTGCCGAAATACGGCACGTTTTCCACTGCGTAATCCCAGATGCGTTCCAGCGCCTTGAGGTTATGACGCATGTTCGGCAGTTCGACATAGGTGATATGTCCGCCGGAAGCAAGTTCGGCGAAGCCTTTCTCGAACGCGATTTTCTCGAATGGCGTGACCTTGCGTGCGACATCGAGATGGAAAGAGTTGGTGTAATAGCCCTTGTCCGTTACGCCGGGCAGGATGCCAAAGCGCTGCGTGTCGAGTTTGCAGAAGCGGTGGCACAGCGATTCGCTTGGGGTGGAATACAGCGAGAACCCCCAGCCGGATTCCTCTTTCCAGCGCTTGGTCGCCTGAGCAAGATACGCCACGACTTCATGCAGGAATGCCTGCGCTTCGCTGCTGTCGAACGGATGTTCGCCAAACATCAGCAGAGCCACTTCATGCAGCCCGATGTAGCCGAGCGAAACGGAAGCGCGACCGTTGCGGAACAGATCCAGGATGTCGTCGTCCGGTTTCATGCGGACGCCGAAGGCGCCTTCGGTGTAAAGAATCGGCGCGATATTGGCCTTGATCCCCTTGAGGCGGTCAATACGCACCAGCAGTGCCCTGTGTGCCAGTTCCAGTCGTTGGTCGAGAATCTGGAAGAATTTGCTGCGATCCTGTTTGGCTTCGATAGCAATTCGTGGCAGATTCAGACTGACCACGCCGAGGTTGTTGCGCCCAGCCAGCACTTCCTCACCCTTTTCATCGTGCCAGACATTCAGGAAGCTGCGGCAGCCCATCGGTGAAACCGGGGTCGAGGAACCGGTCAGCTGGCGGTTCAGCTTGGTCGAGATGATGTCCGGGTACATGCGTTTGGATGCGCATTCCAGCGCCAGCTGCTTGATGTCGTAGTTCGGATCGGCCGGTTTCAGGTTGATCCCTTCTTCAATGAAGAACACCAGTTTAGGAAACACCGGCGTAACGCCTTCCTTGCCGATGCCTCTGATGCGAACTTGCAGAATCGCTTTCTGCACCGCGCGCGCCTGCCAGCTGGTTCCCATGCCGAACGAGAAGGTTACGAAAGGCTGCTGGCCGTTGGAGCTGAACAGTGTGTTGATTTCATATTCGCACGCCTGAATGCCGTCGTAGGTTTCCTTCTCGGTTCGTTCGCGCGCGAAGCGTTCGCCATCCGCAATATCGTACTGGCGCGCAATTTCCAGATTCTTTTCGTATGTTTTTTGCACATACGGTGCCAGTGTTTCATCAATGTTCGGAATAGTTGTGCCGCCATACTGGTGACTGGCTACCTGAGCGATGATTTGCGCCGTGACCGCGCAGGCGACGCCAACCGATTTTGGGCTTTCAATGCCTGCATTGCCAAGATGGAAACCATGCCCAAGCATGCTTTTCAAATCGACCAGGCAGCAGTTGGTGAACGGCAGGAAAGGGGAATAGTCCAGATCATGAAAATGCAGTGCGCCGCTGTCGTGTGCCTGCAGCACGTCCTTCGACAGGAAGTTGCTGGCGAACTGTTTCGAGACAATGCCTGCCATCAAATCGCGCATCACAGGGAATACGTTGGCATCTTTGTTGGCATTCTCGGTCACCGCTTCTGCATCGGTTTTATCAACCAGTCCCATCAGTTGCGCATGCAGGGCCGAGCCCTTGACCCGGATGCTGTCGCGATCATGGCGGTACTCGATGTATATCCGCGCCACTTCCGGGTATAGCTGCATCAGCGCGTCTTCGACGTATTGCTGAATCGACGGAATGTCGAGGATATTGCCCGCATGATTCCGGCATCGCTCTTCAACCTCTGCCGCAACGGCCAGTGCGACCGCATTGGGGTTGGAAACTTGCGCTGCAACGGCCGCCTTCTGGCAGGCTGTAACCACTTTCAGGATATCAAACGTGGCAACGGCGCCATCGCGTTTGAGGATGAAACGAGGCAGCGATTGCTGAAGGCTGGGGATGCCTTGGCTGAAGTGATGCCCGATTTGAGAATCAGCCAGGGAAATGTGCTCTCTCGCTGCGCTTGATTTTTGAATGAGAGTGGTGCCGTGCATCTGAAGCTTCCCGTGTTGTGTCAGGGTGTCCGGCGAAAACCGTTTTGCGCAAGGCTGCCATTGATGGATAATTGGCAGCCTTCTGCCGGGACACTCCGCCCATGTTGATAAAGGTTGATTGAGGCAGGCCTGCTGGCTTTCGGCCCATCGCATTCCGTTTGCCTCCCTGGCATATCCAGCGGCATTAACGATTTGCTAACCGATCACGGTTGCCGGAACATCTCCGACTTTATGGTGAGCACGCGACCGAATTTCCTTTTAATCCCTTTGCCGGGAACCTTCAATGCGAGAAGTAGTGTATTCCGCTTTGGCGGCGATGGTCAAGATGTCGACCACAACATATAGTTGCAGTTGGTAAATGTGCCACTATATGTTGTATTCTAGCAATCGCGTAGCGTGGTCTTTCTGGACTGAGTACGTTGATTCAGAAGGTTTTTTGTTCAACGGAGAGGGTGTCCGGCCTACGTTAGCGGAATAGTCAGAAATGCTGGAGGCCATACTGTGTCGTCAATTGACTTGTCTCATCAGTTTCTAAATTGTCTCATTACTTACTGATTATTCACAACAACTCCTGCTAGCCTTGCCTGAACATCAGCATGATAACTTGAGCGCACCATCGCCCCGACCGCCGCGTGCGCGAACCCCATCCGGTATGCTTCTTCTTTCAGCCGCTTGAACGTGTCTGGATGCACGTAGCGCCGCACCGGCAGGTGCGCGTCCGACGGCATCAGGTACTGGCCGATGGTTAGCATCGTCACGCCGTGCTTACGCAAATCTTGCATCACCAGCAGGATCTCGTCATCGGTCTCGCCCAGTCCCAGCATCAGGCCGGATTTGGTCGGCACATCGGGCTGCATTTGGCCGAAGCGTTGCAGTAGTTGCAGCGAATGCGCGTAGTCCGCACCGGGCCGCGCTTCGCGGTATAGCCGCGGTACGGTTTCCAAGTTGTGGTTCATTACGTCCGGCGGGGTGGCGCAGAGAATGTCGAGCGCTTTGTCCAGCCGGCCGCGAAAATCCGGCACTAGAATCTCGATCCGCGTTTGGGGCGATTGCTGGCGCAGTTCGCGGATGCAGTCGGCAAAATGGCCGGCACCGCCGTCGCGCAAGTCGTCGCGGTCAACCGACGTGATGACCACATAGCGCAGATTGAGCGCCGCAATCGTTTGCGCCAGCGTGCGTGGTTCGTTTACATCCAGCGGATCGGGCAGGCCGTGGCCGACATCGCAGAATGGGCAGCGGCGTGTGCATTTGTCACCCATGATCATGAAGCTGGCGGTGCCCTGGCCGAAGCATTCGCCGATGTTCGGGCAGCTTGCTTCTTCGCATACCGTCACCAGATGGCCGGCACGCAGGATGTCTTTCATTTCGTGAAAACGGGTCGAGTGCGAGCCAGCCTTGACGCGGATCCAGTCGGGTTTGGGCAGCCGTTCGGCCGGCACGATCTTGATCGGAATGCGCGCGGTTTTCGCGGCGCGCTTCTGCTTTTCGCGCGGATCGTAATCGGAACTCATGCCATCAGTCTTTCTTGCAGTTTGTGCGCCAGCGCCATTTGCACTTCCTGCAGGGGAGTAGTGGCGCCTAGGGTTTTCATGTCGACCACTTGCATGCCGGCATAGCCGCACGGGTTGATCCACGAGAACGGTGCCAGATCCATGTCGACGTTCAATGATACGCCATGATAGGTGCAGCCGTTGGTGCGCACTTTCAACCCGAGCGCGGCGATTTTCGCGCCTCGCCAGTTGGTGCCTGTATCGTCGGCGATGTAAATGCCGGGTGCGCCCGGGTTGCGTTCGCCGGCGATGCCGTATGTGGTCAGCGTATCGAGCACCGCCTGTTCGATCTGGTGCACGAATTCGCGCACCTGCAGCCGGCCGCCGCGACGTTCGCGTCGCAGGTCCATCAACAGATAAATGACGGCCTGACCCGGCGCGTGGTAGGTGACTTCGCCGCCGCGGTCGGTTTGCACCAGCGGGATGCCGTGTGCTTCCAGCACATGCAGCGGGCTGGCGGCTAGTCCGAGGGTGTATACCGGCTCATGCTCGACCAGCCAGAGTTCATCCGGCGTATCGGCGCTGCGGCAGTCAGTGAAGTTGCGCATTGCGTCGAATACCTGTTGGTATTCGACGCGGCCCAGTTGACGGATGACAGGTGGGTTTCCCCGCGTCACAGGATTTTGGTGCCGATCCACCATGCGATGGCGGAAACGAAGGCTGACGCTGGAATAGTCAGAATCCAGGCCCAGACGATACCGCCAGCAACGCCCCAGCGTACGGCTGAGACGCGCTTGGCCGAGCCGACGCCGACAATCGCGCCGGTGATGGTGTGCGTGGTGGAAACCGGAATGCCGAAAATGGTGGCGATGAACAGCGTGATCGCGCCGCCGGTTTCGGCACAAAAGCCGCCAACCGGTTTGAGCTTGGTGATCTTCTGTCCCATGGTTTTGACGATGCGCCAACCGCCGAACAGCGTGCCCAGGCCGATGGCGGCGTAGCAGCTCAACACCACCCACATTGGCAGGTCATCGCCAGCACTGCTGTAGCCGCCGGCGATCAGCAGCATCCAGATGATGCCCATGGTTTTTT
>JAGSYW010000116.1 GCA_018262475.1 Burkholderiaceae bacterium
CCGCGCTCTACCAACAAATCGTTTTGTTTGTCAGCAGCAGAGAAACGAGATTATGAACCACCTTTTTGAAACCGTCAAGCTTTTTTAAAATTTATTTTTTAAAATAACTACTCGCTCGAAACTTCAAAAACCCTCGCAACAATCTTGCCAATTCGCTGTTTTGCAAAGCAAGAACTGCTCAAGGGAGGAGAATTATAGCAAGCGATTTGCGAGCCCACAACCCCCTGTGCCACAAATTGGGCCACCATCCAGTCATCTACCGTGCAATACTTCGCTGTTTGGAACCGCCAATTATTAGCGCCAGCAATGTAAAGCGCCGCCAAACCAGATATTAAGCGGGGTTACACGTTACAATACCGGGCGATTCGCCGCCGTCTGGTGGCCACCTCCCCCATTATTAATACCAGGATTGACTACATGAGCCTCAAATGCGGCATCGTTGGCTTGCCCAACGTTGGAAAATCAACACTGTTTAACGCACTGACCAAAGCCGGCATCCCGGCAGAAAACTATCCTTTTTGCACCATCGAGCCGAATGTCGGCATCGTTGAAGTGCCCGATCCGCGCATGAAAGCACTGTCCGAAATTGTCAAACCAGTGCGGACCGTGCCTGCCGTAGTCGAATTTGTCGATATCGCCGGCCTGGTCGCCGGGGCCTCCAAAGGCGAAGGGCTAGGCAATCAGTTCCTCGCTCATATCCGCGAAACCGATGCAATCGTCAACGTCGTGCGCTGCTTCGAAGACGATAACGTGGTGCATGTCGCAGGCATGGTCAACCCAATCAACGATATCGAAGTCATTCAGACTGAACTGGCGCTTGCTGATCTCAGCACGGTCGAGCGCACCATCCAGCGAGACGTCAAAAAAGCGCGCGCTGGTGACAAGGACGCGGCAAAACTGGTGGCATTGCTGGAACGGATGGTTTCCCATCTGGATCAGGGCCAACCCGTGCGCACAATGGGATTGAGCTCCGACGAGATGGAACTCATCCGTCCGCTGTGCCTGATCACGGCCAAACCGGCGATGTATGTCGCCAATGTTTCCGAAGACGGCTTCGATAACAACCCACTGCTGGAACAACTGACCGAATATGCCAACAAGCAGAATGCACCGATAGTCGCCATCTGTGCGGCGATCGAGGCGGAAATTGCCGATCTTGACGACGAAGACAAGGTCGCCTTTCTGGCCGACATGGGCATGAAAGAACCCGGACTAGATCGCCTGATCCGCGCCGGTTACAAACTGCTGGGCTTACAAACCTATTTCACCGCCGGCGTGAAAGAAGTGCGCGCCTGGACCATCCATGCTGGCGACACTGCGCCGAAAGCAGCAGGCGTTATCCACACCGACTTCGAGCGAGGATTCATCCGCGCGCAAACCATTTCATATGACGATTTCATTGCATTCAAGGGCGAAGCCGGTGCCAAGGAGGCGGGCAAAATGCGCGCCGAGGGCAAGGAATACGTGGTCAAAGATGGCGATGTGCTGAATTTTCTGTTCAACGTCTGACAAACCAATTATGCTGACACCGTGTTCACCGACAAATCTGCCGGTTAGCACGGATGCATGACGCCGAAACGCCTCTTGTAAGCGGAACGCTCGCCAGCACGCTATGAAAAAGCGCATTGAACCATCATCAGGCACCAGCCCAACGGCTGTCAGGCAGCTCGCTGCCGAAAATCAGCTATTGCAGCAACGCTTGCAGGAACTCATAACGCAGGCACGAGACAACGAGCAAATTCTCCAACGCCATCATCAGATCAACCTGAAACTAATCGGCGCCGGCAGCCTGCCAGAACTGTTGCACTGCATTTTTCACGACTTAAAACAATCCGCCGCGCTGGATGCAATCACACTACTGGCAGTCGAAGCAGAGTTCGATTTGCGCCGCGCAATGGCAGATTTGAAAATTGACCGTCACGCATGGCCTGATCTGCTGTTGCTACCCAACATGAACAGCGGCGACATTGCGCGCGATAGGGCGCAGCGGCCTGAACTCAGCCCATTCTCCGCCGCCAAGCACCGCCTCATGTTTCCTGCCAACCGCTGGCAGCCAGCAAGCGTAGCCATCGTTCCACTGCGGCGACAGGAACGACTGCTCGGCTACCTAAACTTCGGCAGCGAAGACGCCAATCGCTTCAACAGCAGCGTCGCGACCGACTTCATCGAGGAACAGGCATCGATCATCGCCATCTGCCTGGAAAACGTAATCAACAACGAACGACTGAAACATATCGGCCTGACTGATCCGCTGACCGGCGTTTACAACCGGCGCTTCATTGAAACGCGACTTCAAGAAGAAATCCGCCGCGCGCAGCGCCAAAGCTACGCCCTGTCATGCATGTACCTGGATATTGATCATTTCAAGCAAATCAACGATCGATTCGGCCATCAGGATGGTGATGACGTCCTGCGCGAAGTCGCTACGCGGATCAAGGCCGAGCTACGGCTTTCCGACTCGCTTGGCCGCTTCGGCGGCGAAGAATTCGTGGTGCTGCTGGTCGATGCCAGCAGCGCGGGAGCCAGAAATGTCGCGGAGCGCATCCGCTCCGGCATCGCCAACCGCATCTTTAAGCTCGATTCCGGCCGTACCTGCCAAGTAACCGCGTCGATTGGCGTGGCCACGCTCACCACCGATAACGCCAGCCAGCCAGCCACAAACATTGCACAGCAATTGATAGGCCAGGCGGATCGCGCGCTGTACCAGGCGAAAAACAGCGGTCGCAACCGGGTGGTGTGCAGCGGCTGATTTATCCGTCAGGAGCGCAAACGGGTTAGAATAGCGTGTCACACAGGATTTTCTATGAGCATTTCCCCCATATCCGAAATCGTGGCCGAGCTGCGCGCCGGCCGCATGGTCATTCTCGTCGATGAAGAAGACCGCGAAAACGAAGGCGACCTGGTTCTGGCCGCCGATTTTGTCACGCCAGAAGCGATCAACTTCATGGTCAAGTATGCGCGCGGACTGGTTTGCCTGACGCTGACCGAAGACCGCTGTCGGCAGCTTGGCCTGGCACCAATGGCGCGGGACAACCGCAGCCAGTTCAGCACCGCATTCACCACCTCGATCGAGGCAGCCGAAGGCGTCACTACCGGCATTTCGGCGCACGATCGCGCTCGCACGGTGCAGGTCGCGGTGGCAAAGAATGCGCGCGCGGATGACATCGTGCAACCGGGCCATATTTTCCCGATCATGGCACGCGAAGGCGGCGTGCTTATTCGCGCCGGCCATACCGAAGCCGGCTGCGATCTGGCCGGACTTGCCGGCTTGACGCCAGCGGCTGTCATTTGCGAAATCATGAAAGATGACGGATCAATGGCGCGCCTGCCAGATCTGCTCGAATTCGCACAGCAACACGGGCTGAAGATCGGCACCATTGCAGACCTGATCCACTATCGCAGTCAGCACGAAAGCATCATCGAGAAAATTGCCGAACGGAAGATGCAAACGACGCATGGCGATTTCAACGCGGTGGTTTTCCGCGACAAGCCGAGCGGTGGCGCGCATCTCGCGCTGGTACATGGCGACATCGAGCCGGACGAAGTGACGCTGGTCCGCGTACACCAGCCGGTTTCGATTCTTGACCTGCTGGAAACCGAAGCCACCACCCATTCATGGAGCGTGCCAACTGCGATGGCCGAAATCAAATCGGCCGAGCGCGGCGTGCTGCTGTTCTTGAACTGCGAGGAAACAGCGGAAGACATCTTGTCGCTGTTTACCACGCTCGACCAGCCCAAACCGAAGGCTACGGCGCGCATCGCCAGCCAGGATTTGCGCACTTACGGCATCGGCGCGCAAATCCTCAAGCATCTCGGTGTGCGCCGCATGAAACTGCTCGCTAGCCGCAGGAAAATGCCTTCGATGACCGGATTTGGACTGGATGTGATAGGGTTCCATGATAAAGCGAACTGAATTTAATAACACACAAACTAGCGGAGGTAACCATGACCGTCGGAACCTATGAAATTGACCTGGACGGCGAAGGCCTGCGTATTGGCGTGGTGCAATCGCGCTTTAACGAAGACATCTGTCATGGCTTGCTGTCTGCCTGCCTGTCGGAACTGAAACGACTCGGGGTCGAATCTGAGGATATTCTGCATGTGACGGTACCAGGCGCGCTGGAAATCCCGCTGGCCCTGCAGAAAATGGCCGAAAGCCGTCAGTTCGATGCGCTGGTCGCGCTGGGCGCGGTAGTGCGCGGCGAAACTTACCACTTTGAACTGGTAGCGAACGAATCCGGCGCCGGCGTTACCCGTGTTGGCCTCGACTTCGGCATCCCGATTGCGAACGCAATCCTGACGACTGACAACGAAGAGCAGGCTGAAGCAAGAATGGTTGAAAAGGGCACGGAGGCAGCACGCATGGCCGTCGAAATGGCAAACCTCACCATCGCGCTGGAAGAACTGTCGCTGCCTAGCGAAGAAGAAAACCCCTGAACCCGGTGCTGCAAACAACATGACTGAAAAACTGAATCACGCCAATCCGAACAAAAGCCGTTCGCCCCGCCACCGTGCGCGCGAATTTGCATTGCAAGGGCTTTACCAATGGCTGCTAAACCATGACAGTTCGGCCACCATCATGGCGCATATACGCAATGCGCACGGCTTCGACAAAGCCGATGCGCCGCATTTCGAAGAACTGGTTTCCGGCGCGATCCGCGACGCCGACAACCTTCGTGAAAAGCTTACGCCGCTGATCGACCGCGCCATCAATGAATTGTCTCCGGTCGAGCACGCGGTGCTGCTAATTGGTGCGTTTGAACTGGCGAACCACCCGGAAATTCCTTACCGCGTCGTCATCAACGAAGCTGTCGAACTGGCAAAATCGTTCGGCGGCATCGATGGGCACAAATACGTAAACGGTGTGCTCGACAAGCTGGCTGGCAAGCTGCGCCAGAATGAAGTCGACGCCGAACGCAGCAACTGACGCTGTTTTCAGCTCCCCATGCACCGCCTCGCACATTTCTGAATTGCTGCGAAAGTTTAGGGAAAAACGAATGTTTTTGCCCCCCCCCCCAGTTTGGCTGGTCAAACTGGCATAAAAAAAGCGCCCCAATGGGGCGCTTTTTCATTCAAACAACGAATGCTTTGCAGTCAGAGCTGGGTCGGCACTTTCTTTGCTACTGCCAGCGCATCGCGCTCAACTGCAGTCGTTGCGCTTGCCTGACCGGCTGCTGACACCACACGTGCCTTCCGCTGCGTGGCATTTGCCGTCGTGGTCGAGATCGGCACTTTCTTGCCGCTAGCGACTTCCTTCAGCTTGCGATATTCGGACAGCACCTTCGCGCCATAACCATAGTCGGTATCGTTTGCGGCCGCACCGACATAGCCCTTCAGCCCAGCTTCGACCGAGCCGCCACGCTCGACGTATTCCTTCAGAATCTGCGAGCCAACCTTGATGTTCGCCACCGGATTGAGCGCCGCCTTCACGCCGCCGTGATCATCGAACCGATCCTTGTGAACCTTCGACATCACCTGCATCAAGCCTTGCGCACCCATCGGGCTTTCGGCAAACGGGTTGAAACGCGACTCGACTGCGATCACAGCCAGAATCAGCAAAGGATCGAGCTTGGTTTCAACCGCCGTGTTGTACGCTGCCGACACCAGCATGTTCGCGGCATCGCTGGCCACGCGGTAGCGTTTCGCCAGCCAGGACGTGACCCAGCGCTGCTGACGCTCGTTACCGACACCGGCTTTTGCTGGCTCAGCCGAAGCTGCTACCGACGACGCAGACGATGCGACTGCTGGCGACTCCTGCGCCACCGAAGACAAGCGCGCAAATTCGGCGTTTTGTTCGACTGTGGCATTGGATACGAACGGCGACAGCGAAATGATCCGGTCAGCCAGATCGGGCTTGAAAAACATCACCGAAAGTACGCACAGCGCGGATACGCCCAGCGCGGACAGCACATGATATACCGCAGCTACGATGCCGCCTGCGCGGCTGCCGCGCATTTGCGTCGGCGGATTGGAATTAGAAGGGCCGGCATAAGCCTGCTCCCGCAATGAATGGTCAAACATGGTACCTCCTGAATCAATACCAAATCACAGCAAACAGCGCTGCATTCCGAGCACGAATTGTTTTGCC
>JAGSYW010000117.1 GCA_018262475.1 Burkholderiaceae bacterium
GATTTCCGACGTGCCGGGCGACGACCCGGGCGTGATCGCCAGCGGCCCGACGCTGCCAGACCCGACCACCTGCGCCGATTCGCTCGCGATCCTGAAAAAATATGACATCGAGATTCCGGACAACATCCTTCAGCATCTCGAATCCGGCGACGGCGAAACGCCGAAGCCAGGTGATGCGCGCTTTACCGGCCACAACCATCACGTAATAGCGACCGCGCAGGAAGCGCTGGAAGCGGCGGCCGAAATGGCGCGCAAGGCCGGCATTACGCCACACATCCTGTCCGATGGCATAGAAGGCGAAGCGCGCGACATCGGCCTGATGCACGCGGCGCTGGCGCGCCAGATCGCGACCCGCAACCAACCATTCACTGCGCCATGCGTGCTGATTTCCGGCGGTGAAACCACCGTCACAGTGCGCGGCAAGGGGCGCGGCGGCCGCAATGCCGAATTCCTGTTAAGCTTTGCTACCGCAATGGAAGGCAATCCGAAAGTTCATGCGATTGCCTGCGATACCGATGGCATCGACGGTTCGGAAGACAATTCCGGCGCTGTTTACGGCCCGGATTCCGTGGCACGGGCTGAAGATCTTGGCTTGCGCGCCATTGCAATGCTCGACAACAACGACGGCTATGGCTTTTTCAACGCGTTAGGCGATCTGGTGGTTACGGGCCCGACCCGCACCAACGTCAACGATTTCCGCGCCATTTTGATTCTTTAATCCAGACAAGAATAGGCATACATCATGCGACGTTTCCGAAAAGCAAAAATCGTGGCCACGCTTGGCCCGGCCAGCTCCAATCGTGACACCATCCTCGCGTTGTTTGAAGCCGGGGTTGACATGTTCCGCTTCAATTTCAGCCACGGCACGCAAGACGATCACCGTGCCCGCTATGACATCGTGCGCGACATCGAACGCGCTGTCGGCCGTCCGATTGCAATTCTGGCCGACTTGCAAGGCCCGAAACTGCGCGTCGGCAAATTCGCCAACAGCAAAATAATGCTGGAACCCGGCCAGAAATTCACGCTCGATCGCGACACCAGCGACGGCGATCAGCGCCGCGTCTGCCTGCCACACCCGGAACTGTTCGACGTCATCACCGCCGGCCAGAACCTGCTGTTGGACGATGGCAAGCTGCGGCTGAAAGTGCTCGACAGCGACGGCTACAGCATCCGCACCGAAGTGCTGACTGGCGGCGCGCTGTCGGATCGCAAGGGCGTGAACGTGCCGGACGTCATCCTGCCGATCCCTGTACTGACCGAAAAAGATCACCGCGACCTGGAATTCGCGCTGTCGCTCGGCGTGGACTGGGTGGCGCTGTCGTTCGTGCAGCAGCCGGAAGATCTGGTCGAAGCACGCAACATCATCGCCGGCCGCGCCGGCCTGATGACCAAGCTGGAAAAACCGGCTGCGCTCGACCGCCTGGACGAAATCGTTCAGGCATCCGATTCGGTCATGGTCGCACGCGGCGACCTCGGGGTCGAGCTGCCGCCGGAACGCGTGCCCGGCATCCAGAAACGCATCCTGCGCGCCTGCCGCCACTACGGCAAGCCGAGCATCATCGCCACCCAGATGCTGGAATCGATGATCCTGTCGCCAACCCCGACCCGGGCAGAAGCATCCGACGTCGCCAGCGCAATCTACGAAGGTGCCGATGCGGTCATGCTGTCGGCCGAATCGGCCAGCGGTTCCTATCCGGTACAGGCGGTCGAAATCATGAACCGGATCATTTGCGAAGTCGAACGCGATCCGACCTATACCGCGATGATCGAAGCCCAGGCAGAACCGGCACAGGCCAACCGCAGCGATGCCATTTGCTCGGCACTGAAAACCGTGACGCAAACAATTGGCGCACCCGCTTGCGTGACCTACACCGCATCAGGCCACACCAGCCGACGTGCCGCACGCATGCGTCCGATGTCGCCGATCCTCAGCATCACGCCGAACATCGCCACCGCCCGCCGGATGGCAATCACCTGGGGCGTACACTCCGTCTTGATCGACCACGACGTGGCCGACATCGACGAAATGGTGGCAGCCGCTTGTGACACTGCCAAACGGGAAGGGTTTGCCGAAGCAGGCAACCAGCTGGCGATTGCCGCCGGCATGCCGTTCGGCCATCCGGGCTCGACCAACCTGCTGCACATCGTGACCGTGCCGGAATAATGGCACTCTCTCCCCTGCCGTTCTGCGCCTGTTACCAATCAGGTGCAGGCAAAGGTTCAGTGGGGATAACGACAAAAAACGGAGCTGCGGCTCCGTTTTTTGTTTTCTGCCCGACGGCGTTTTGCCTGCGCTCAACCAGCGCTATGCGTCGTCCCACACCAGCTGCGCCGGCAATGCGCCGCGCAATGCGTTGCACACCACCACCGCTTCCGCCCGCCGCAGTTCCGCCAGAGTCAGCGTCCGTTCAGCGGCATCCCATACCGGATCCGCCAGCAGCAGCGAGCGCATCACGCCCGGCAGCAATCCGGCCGATAGCGGTGGCGTGAACCAGCGGCCGTCGAGCCGCACGAACACATTGCTGCGTCCACCTTCGGTCAGTTCGCCGCGCTCATTGAAAAACAGCATGTCAAACGCGCCTTGCCGCTCAGCTGCGCGCCAGGCAGCATCGTACCCTCTGCGCACAGTGGTCTTGTGGCGCAGGAACAGGTTGCCTGACTGCATCTGCCCGGCCGACAGCAGCAGCCGCACCGGCGTAGTCAGCGGCTGCAATGGCGCGGTTTGCAGTTCGATGCCGGTGGCGGCGAGCGCCAGCCGCAAACGATGCTCGCCTTCCGGCAGTGCCTCGCATGCCTGCCGCACCGCCACGCGCAGCGCCACCTCGTCAAACGCGAAGCCGAAATATTCAGCCGAGGCGCGCAAGCGTTGCAGGTGGCGGTCGAGATAGCGGCAACCGTCCCGCGTGACCAGCATGGTTTCGAACAGCGCAAACTGCTGCGGCAATCCGGTCAGGAAACTGCCCTTCAGCTGGCACTCCGCATATTCGTCCGCCGGCTCACTGTCGTGCACGATGCCGGCGCCAATGCCGAGTTCGCCCCGGCGCAAGCCATTGGCTTCGTCGGGCGCACCGAGCGTCAGCGTCCGGATCGGCACTGACAGGCAGAAATCGCCGATGCCATCGCCGTTGGCAGCAGGCGGATCGAACCAGCCGATCGCGCCGGTGTACAGGCCGCGCGGCGCCGGCTCGAGTTCATCGATGATTTGCAGCGCGCGCCGTTTGGGCGCGCCGGTGATTGAACCGCAGGGGTAAATCGCGCGAAAAATGTCGGCCAGGGTTGCATCCGGGCGCAGCCGGGCGCACACGGTCGAGGTCATTTGCAGCACGTTGCCGAAGCGCTGCACGTCGAACAGCGCCGGCGCCTGCACCGAGCCGGTTTGCGCCACCCGACCGAGGTCGTTGCGCAGCAAATCGACGATCATCAGGTTTTCCGCCCGGTTCTTTTCATCCGCCGCCAGTGCTTGTGCCGCGGCAGCATCGGCCGCGGCATCGCCACTGGCCGGCGCCGTGCCCTTCATCGGCCTGGCGGTCAATTCGCCGCCCCGATACCGGATGAACAATTCCGGCGACAAGGACAGCACTGCGCGTCCGTCTGGCTGCGCAATCAGCGCGCCATATGGCACCGGCTGGCGCTGGCGCAACTGATGGTACAGGGCCAGCGGCGAGCCGAACGCGTCGAATCTCAGCCGGTATGTGTAGTTGACCTGATAGACATCGCCCGCCTCGATGTAGGCGTGAATCCGGTCAATCGCCGCCGTAAATTCCGCTTCATTCACATTCGCCTGCACGTCGGCGATGCCAGACGGAGGCGCATCCGGCGCGGCGCGCATTTGCAGCCATTGCGTTACCTGCCGGTTCGACATCCGTTCGCAGCGTTCGAACAGCAACACCTGCGCCAATGGCCAGTCGCTTTCCTTGTGGCTGGTGCGCTGCAATTGCGCCCCCAGTTCATACGCCAGTAGCCCAACCGCCTGTTTGCCCGCCGCCAGTGCCAGCTGCATTGATGTCAGCAGTGCCGGCAAGTCGTCCGCGCATTGGCATTCGAGCGTGCCGACCAAACCGGTGTACAGCCGCGAACGTGGTTCGGCGTCAGTCGCGGTGCAATCGTCTAGCAAGGCGAAGCAATCGGTCATCATGTCAAACGAAGCGAGAAACGCTGGACTATATACAGCATGTCGGCTCTTGCCAAGGCCCCACGCCTGCAGTGTCGGGGTATCATACCGGCATGACAAATCCGACCCTGCTGCAACTGATCGGCGCCGCCATTTTTGGCCTTGCCGTGCTGCATACCTTTCTGACCAGCAAATTCGAACGAATGGCGCATGGCAACACGCGCCACGCCGGCATCTGGCACTTGCTGGGCGAAGTCGAGGTCGTATTCGGCTTCTGGGCGCTGTTGCTGATGCTGGCGATGGCAAGCCTGTCCGGCACGACCGCCGCCGTCGCCTATCTCGACAGCCAGAATTTCACCGAACCGCTGTTCGTGTTCGTCATCCTGGTGATCGCGGCCACAAAGCCCGTGCTATACCTGACCAAGCGGCTGGTCGATCTGGCGGTGCGCCTGTTGCCGCTGGCCGAGCCGCTGGCATACTACCTGATCATCCTGACACTGGTACCGCTGCTCGGCTCGTTCATCACCGAACCGGCGGCGATGACGCTGGCGGCGCTAATGCTGCGCGACCGCTATTACCACCGCGGCGTAATGTCATCCCGGCTGCAATACGGCACGCTGGGCGTGCTGTTCGTCAATGTTTCGATCGGCGGCGTGCTGACGCCGTTCGCCGCGCCGCCGGTATTGATCGTCGCTGGCAAATGGGGCTGGGACATCGGCTTCATGCTAACGCACTTTGGCTGGAAGGCGGCGATCGCGATCGGTATCAACGCGGTTCTGGCGACGTTGCTGTTCGCGCGCGAACTGATGCGACTGAACCCGCCAGCGGCCGCGAACGATGCCAATTACGATGCGACCAATGACGCCAGACAGCGAATGCCACCGGCCGTAGTGCTGGTGCATCTGCTGTTCCTGGCCGGCACGGTCACGTTCAGCCATCACCCGGCGGTATTCATGGGTCTGTTCCTGTTTTTCCTCGGCTATACCGAGGCCTATCGACGTCACCAGGACGCGTTGCTGCTGCGCGAAGGCTTGCTGGTGGCGTTTTTCCTCGCCGGCCTGATCGTGCTCGGCGGCCTGCAGCAATGGTGGCTGCAACCGCTCTTGGGCGGCATCGGCGATTCGACGCTGTTTCTGCTGTCCACTTCGCTGACCGCCATCACCGACAACGCGGCGCTGACCTATCTCGGCTCGCTGGTCGAAGGCTTGTCCGACTCGGCCAAGTATGCACTGGTGGCCGGCGCTGTCACCGGCGGCGGGCTGACGGTAATCGCCAACGCGCCCAACCCGGCCGGATTCGCCCTGCTCAAGAACCATTTCCACGGCCAGTCCATCAACCCGCTGGGATTGCTGCTATCGGCACTGCCACCAACGCTGGTCGCCGCCGCCTGCTTCGTTTGGCTCTGATAGAAAATGGTGGGGTATACATCAAAAACGCCGATCTGGGCCACGTATTTTCTGGCTGTTTTTAAATACTGGAGGCAGTATATTTTTTGGGCTTATTGAACAAAAATTCGATTTCGGTCAGTTATTTTTGGCTACCATAGGCAGGTCGCAAGGAGAAGGATGCAACCCTAGCAGCCAGATGAACAAAATCAGGCTGAAAAGCCGGGGTATATGACCGAACATGCAGCCTTCGCGAGATTTTTCAATGCTCAAAACAATATACTGCCGGGGGTATGATAATGCCTGCGGAACGGCAAATTCGGCCCGAACGGCCGCCGGGCGCGCTCATGGAATGATGACGCAAGTAGTATAATGCGCGCAATGAGTGCAATTGACGACCTGCAACTGGATGCGATCCGTGTTCCGCCCCATTCGATTGAGGCGGAACAATCGGTGCTGGGCGGCCTGCTGCTCGACAACGCAGCCTGGGACAGGATCGCCGACCTGCTGACCGAAAGCGATTTTTACCGCTACGACCACCGCCAGATT
>JAGSYW010000036.1 GCA_018262475.1 Burkholderiaceae bacterium
TTCGAAGTTCGGCGTGCCGCTGCCGAAGATGTAGGGCAGGAATTCGCTCATCGGCACCGGTTCCGGGCCGATGATCAGCGCGCAGAAAAAGCCGTCCATATGCTCCAGATGCATGGCGTTCGGCTGCGAATCGAGAAATTGTTCCAGGCGGTCAAACTTGGCGTCGGCAACGCCGTCTTTTTTCAGCATCATGGATCAGGGGTTCCATCAAGTTGTGCGTTGAAAGGCGGCGTGGCAGGGCACACGCCGTGCAAGCTTCAATTATAGCCTGCGTCTAGCCTGTGCGCCCGGGCGAAACCGGTGCGAATGGTGGGCGGCGCTATTTTTCCGGGTACCCGACCGATTGCGCCAGGATGATATGCTGGTTCGATGCCAGATTCAGCGCTTTTGCCAGCGCCGGCTTGTCGATGTAGGCGCGGACCATCGTCGCCAGCCCTTCGGAGGCGCAGAACAGGTAAACATTCTGGCTGATGTAGCCGGTATCGGCGGCAGCATAGAAACGGCGGTATTCATCGTCGTCATTGCGGAATTTTGACATGTCAGACACGAACACCAGATTCACCGGCGCATCCTTGACGAAACCCTGCTTGCCGGTCAGCGCGCGGATGTCCTGGTTGCTCACCGGTTGCAGGCTGTTGGCGAAGGCATCGTACAGCCACACGCCCTCTTTGGTGACGACATAGATGCTGATTTCCTGCGCGTCGTGCGCAGAGGGTGCTGTGCGGCCCTTGTTGCCCGGACGGTTGACGCCGAACGCTGCCCATAGCAGGTTCGACAGCGTTTGCGGCGCGAGCGGCTTGCTGTCGTAGTCGCGCACCGTGCGCCGTTCCCTGAGCGCATCCATCAGCGGTTTGCCGCCGGAAGTTTGCGGCGCTGGCAGCGCCTGTGGCTGTCCTGCCGCTGCCGACTGCTGTTGCGGCGGTTTTTTGGGTTTGGCATCGTCGGAACCGGCGGTGCATGCCTGCGACAGCAGTGCCAATGACATCAGACCGCACAGGCCAAATTTGCCGAGATGCTTGATGGTTGTGTTCATGCTGTTCCTCCATTGAGTGTTGCCGTAGTTGCGGGGAGTGCTTGATAGTGCTGGTGCTGGGGCGCTGACGGGCGCGGTTATGCGACTTCAGGCGTGATCAGCGTGCGCAATTCTTCCGGCAGCGGCACCGACCTGACGGTCTGCAGGTCGATCCAGACCACTTTCGCGCCGCCGGACGCGTAAATCGTGTCCGGGTCGTCGGCCATCAGGATGTCTTGCGTGATTTCAAAGCTGGAGCGGCCGGGTGAGCCGGCATAGGTGCGGACTTCGATGTCGCCCGGATATTTCAGCGGCCGGAAATAGGTGCAGTGTGCGTTGACAACCACCGTTTCCATCCCAGCCTTTTCGCGCGAACGGAACGACGCATACCATTCGATTCGCGCCTGCTCCATGTAGCGGAAATAAACGGTGTTGTTGACATGGCCCATCGCATCCATGTCGCTCCAGCGGATCGGGATTCTGCTGGTGAAAACCAGCCGGCGGTCTTGCTCGTTCATAGCAGGCTCATGCCGTCGTCGGCGGTAATGACCGCGCCATTGATGAAGCGGGATTCATCGGACGCCAGCAACAGCACCAGTCCGTCCAGATCCTCCGGCTTGCCAGCACGCTTGCGCGGCAGTTTGTCGATGAATTTCTGCCCCTGTTCGCTATGGTAATGCGAGGCATTGATGTCGGTCAGCATGTAGCCTGGGCAAATCGCGTTGACGTTGATGTTGTACGGTGCCCACTCGAGCGCCATCGATTTCGTCATCTGGATCACGGCCGCCTTGCTCATGCCATAAACGCCGTAATACGGCAGCGATTTCAGGCCGGCTATCGACGAAATGTTGATGATGCGGTGCTGGCGGCCCGGTTTGGCTTTGGCGCGCGCGATCATCCGCTTGGCGGCTTCCTGCGCGACGAAGAAGGCGCCGCGCTGGTTGGTGCCCATGATGTGGACGTAATCATCCATCGTTACGTCCTCGAGCCGCTGGTTGGTCACCACGCCGGAATTGTTGACCAGAATGTCGAGCGCGCCTGCCTCGGTTTCCGCATGTGCAATCGCCGACTTGATGCTGGCGTGGTCGGTCACGTCCAGATGCACCACATGGGCGGAACCGCCTTCGGACTCGATTTCGGCGCGCAATTCCTTCAGCAGGTTCATCCGGCGTGAAGCCAGCACGACTCGGGCGCCAGCCTGCGCCAGCGCACGCGCGGCGCGTGCACCCAAGCCGCTTGATGCGCCGGTGACCAGCGCGGTTTTTCCTTCCAGATTGACTTCAATACCCATACGACCTCCCGGCTTACTCGCCTGCTGGCGGCATTTTATCGGTAAAACGGTATCAGAACCGTTATCATTGCCAGATTATGCTGCAAATAAATTGCGGCGCGTTTTGTCCGGACGCAAAAAAATGGCAGGTTCGGACGGGTTTTTATTTTTTGCAATCATGTCACACAATCAGAATCTGGGGCCGCGCGAGGCGATGGAATACGACCTCGTCATCGTCGGCGGCGGGCCGGCCGGGCTGGCGGCGGCGATCCGCGCCAAGCAACTGGCGGCGCAAAACGGTAATGAGGTATCAGTCTGCGTGCTGGAAAAGGGCAGCGAGCTTGGCGCACATACGCTCTCGGGCGCGATCATCGACCCGAAATCGCTGGCGGAACTGTTTCCCGACTGGCGCGAACGCGGCGCGCCGCTGAACCTGCCGGTGGCCAGCGAGCAAATGCTGCAACTGAGCGCCAGCGGCGCGAAGGCATTGCCGGCCATGCTGGTGCCTGCATGTTTCCATAACGACGGCAATTACCTGATTTCGCTCGGTAACCTAGTGCGCTGGCTCGGCCAGCAGGCGGAGGGGCTAGGGGTCGATATTTTCCCCGGGTTTGCCGCGGCTGAAGTGCTGTATCGCGACGATGGCTCGGTCATGGGCGTGGCCACAGGCGACATGGGGCTAGACCGCGAGCGCAAGCCCAAGCCGGAATTCCAGCGCGGGATGGAACTGCACGCGAAATACACGATTTTCGCCGAAGGCACGCGCGGCCAGCTCGGACGCGAACTGATGGCACGCTTCGCGCTGGACAAGGGGCGCGACCCGCAAGCGTACAGCATCGGCATCAAGGAAGTGTGGGAAGTGAGCAAGGAGCAGCACCGTCCCGGGCTGGTGGTGCATACTGCCGGCTGGCCGCTGGACAATGCCACTTACGGCGGTTCGTTCATCTACCACATGGAAAATCGGCAGGTGGCGATCGGCTACATTTTCGGGCTGGATTACCGTAACCCGTACCTGTCGCCGTTCGAGGAATTCCAGCGCTTCAAGACCCATCCGGCAGTGCGCACGCATATCGAAGGCGGGCAGCGCATCGCGTATGGCGCGCGCGCGCTGACCGCTGGCGGGCTGCAGGCATTGCCGGAACTGACGTTCCCCGGTGGCGCGCTGGCCGGCTGCGAAGCCGGGTTCATGAATGGTAGCCGGCTGAAGGGCATTCACGGTGCGATCAAGTCCGGTGCGCTGGCGGCGGAAGCGGCGGTCGAGGCGCTGGCCGCAGGCCGCGCCAACGACGTGCTGGCGGCGTACCCGCAGGCATTCCGCCAGTCGTGGCTGCATGAAGAACTGCATCGCGGCCGCAACTTCAAGCCATGCATGGAAAAGGGGCTGATGCTCGGCGGACTGTTGTTCGGCATCGATCAGGTGCTGTTGCGCGGTCGCGCGCCGTGGACCATGCACCGTAAACATGCCGACCATGCAACGCTGCTGCCGGCGGCGCAGTGCCAGCCGATTGCCTATCCGAAGCCGGACGGCAGGCTGACGTTCGATCTGCTGTCGTCGGTTTACCTGACCGGTGTGCAGCACGAGGAAGATCAGCCATGCCATCTGACGCTGAAGGATGCGGACAAGCCGGTGGCGCTGAATCTGGCCAAATACGCCGGGCCGGAAGCGCGCTACTGCCCGGCGGGTGTGTACGAATTCGTGCAGGCCGACGATGGGCTGGATCGCTTGCAAATCAACGCTTCAAACTGCATCCATTGCAAGACCTGCGACATCAAGGATCCTACGCAAACCATCGTCTGGATCGCGCCCGAGGGCGGCGGCGGGCCGAACTATTCCGGCATGTGAACTGTTGCTGGCGCGGCCATCACATGGTCGCGCCCGGCGGCTTTGGCTGCATACAGCGCCTTGTCCGCCCGTTCGAGCAAATCCGGCGGCAAGTGCCGGTTGTGAACCGGGACGATCGCATCGACGCCGCAACTGACAGTCAGGATGCCGTTGCTGCCGGTTGGATGCGCAATCGCCAAGTTGCGCACATCCTGCTGAATTTGTACGGCTATCGCGCGAGCGCTGTCCAGATCGGTTCCCGGCAGCAGCAAGGCGATTTCCTCGCCGCCATAGCGCGCGGCCAGATCGCCAGCGCGCCGCTGGCAGGCTTTCACCACTGCGCTGATTTTTCGCAGGCAATCATCGCCGGCAGGATGACCATACTGATCGTTGTACTGTTTGAAGGCATCGACATCGAGCATGACTAGCGCCAGCGGTTGTTGGTGACGCATGGCGCGCCGGAATTCCTCGTCCAGTGCCAGATCGAACTGGCGCCGGTTGGCCAGCCCGGTCAGGCCGTCCTGCATCGCCATCCGTTCCAGTTCCTGATTCAGTTGCTGTAATGATGCCTGTGCTTTCTGCAATTCGTTTTCGGCGTCCATCCTTTTGCCGATTTGTCGCAGCAGTCTGAAGCCCAGGAATCCTAGCCCCAGTGTCAGTGCCGCCGCAACCAGCAAATGCGGGTAAGTCTCGCGCCACCACATGGCAAGCAGGTCTTTTTGGGATAGCGATACGACCTGTATCAGCGGATAGGAATCCAGTTGCCGGTAGGAAATCAGCCGATCCTGGCCATCAATGGCGGACGCTTTTGCATGGAAAATGCCGGAGGTCGCCTTGGGCAGATGTTCGCGGAACAGCGGGGCATTGCTGATATCCATGCCAATTTGTTTCTCATCAAACGGGCGGCGCAGCAGCAGGATGCCTTTGGCCGAGTCAAGCGCAATCGCGCTGTTTGGGCCGAGCAGCCGGTAGCTATTGTATTGCTGATTGAAATAATCGAGCCGGATGGTTGCCAGTACCACGCCGGCGAAGCGGCCGTCGGCATGGTTGAGGCGGCGCGCGATGGTCAGGATCCATTCGTCAGTCGAACGGCTTTTGACCGGCTTGCCGATGAATGGTTTGGCGTCGGTATGAGTGCTCAGATAGATGAAGTAATCGCGGTCGGCATTGTTCACGTGGACAGGGCTGCGTCGCATCGAATTCGCCAGCCAGCGGCCGTGCTCATCATAAATGAACAGGCCGTGCAGCTTGGGCAACTCTGTCACATGCTGTACCAAAAGAGACTCGAGCCGGCGCAGATTGGCCGGTCTGGTGCCATCGGTTTCAACCCGTTCAACCAGCCCCAGCAGAATTGTATCGGCCTGTTTGAACGTGGCTTCCGTCTGCTGTGCCAGAGAGTTGGTCAGGTTGGCCGCGTAATTTTTTGCGTGCTGCCGTCCGATATTGTATACGTTGTGGTTTTGCCAAAAGATGATGATCAACAACGTCAGGCAGACCAGCACGACAAATACCTTCGCACGCAGCAACAGCCGTTGTCGCCGGATCTGTTGGATTGTCTGATGGTCTGGGTTTGCCGCGTCGTCAGGAATTGTGATGAGCGTCATTTTTTTATGGTAGCAGAAATAGCCTGTCAGAAATGCGTGTTGGACGCGGAAAAAAGCGCATCGATGGGTGAACTTGCAGGAAAAACGCTTCCATTTGCATGACGTTCATCAAATGCGGGCGCTTTTGTGCCATTTTTGCCGTATTTATTCTAGGGTGATGCGGCATAATGTCGGCGCGTTGCGCTAAGCAATGCGGCAATACCTATTCATGGCGCGGAAAGAGCCGCATTTCCCTCTCCGCCGGACGACGCAGCATTCTCACGGAGATTCTTGATGTTCGAACAGGCAGGTCTTGCAGAGGCGTACCGCAAGCTGATGGCAGGCGATCATGGCGATCCGTTTTCGGTGCTCGGCATGCATGAGGTCAAGGGGAAACTGGTGGTGCGGGCGCTGTTGCCGGGCGCGGTAGGCGTGGCGGTGATCGAGTCGGAAACCGGCCGGAAGCTGGTGGAGCTGGCGCGGGTCAAGGGAACCGATATCTTCGCTGCCGTCATCCCGCGGCGCAAGAACCGCTTTGCCTACCGGCTGCTGGTTGACTGGGGCAGCCACGAGCAGGAAATGGAGCATGCATACCGCTTCTCGAAAATCCTGGGCGACATCGACGTCTGGTTGCTGGCCGAAGGCACGCATTTCCGTCCGTACGAAAAAATGGGCGCACACCCGACCGAAATCGACGGCGTTGCCGGCGTCAGTTTTGTCGTCTGGGCGCCGAATGCGCGCCGGGTGTCGGTGGTCGGCGATTTCAACAACTGGGACGGCCGCCGCCACATGATGCGCTTGCGGCCGGAATGCGGCGTGTGGGAAATCTTCGTGCCGCACGTGATGCCGGGGGACGTCTACAAGTACGAAGTCAAGACCAAAAAAGGTGATTTGCTGTACAAGGCTGATCCATTTGGTTTTGCGGCCGAATTGCGACCGAAGTCGGCTTCGGTGGTGCACCGGTTGCTGCCGGTCTGCCCGGAAAGCGAGGCGCGCAAGAAGGCGAATGCACTCGATGCGCCTGTCAGCATTTACGAGGTGCATCTCGGTTCCTGGCGACTGCCGGGCGATGGTCGCCGTTGGTTCACTTACCGCGAACTGGCCGAGCAGTTGATTCCGTATGTGTGCGAGCTCGGCTTCACACACGTTGAACTGCTGCCGGTGCACGAGCATCCGCTCGACAATTCCTGGGGCTACCAGCCGGTCGGGCTGTATGCGCCGACTTCGCGCTTTGGTACGCCGGACGATTTCCGCGGCTTCATCGAAGCCGCGCATGCGAACGGGCTGGGCGTGATTCTCGACTGGGTGCCTGGACATTTCCCGATCGATGCGCACGGGCTCGAACATTTCGACGGCACGCCGCTGTACGAACATGCCGATCCGCGCGAAGGTTTCCATCAGGACTGGAATGTGCTGATCTACAACTATGGAGGGCGCGAGGTGCGCAACTTCCTGGTTGGCAATGCCCTTTTCTGGCTGGAGCGTTTCGGCGTCGATGGCTTGCGGGTCGATGCGGTGGCGTCGATGATTTACCGCGACTACAGCCGCAAGCCGGGGGAATGGATTCCGAATGAATACGGCGGCAATGAAAACCTGGAAGCGATTGCCTTCCTGCGCCGGATGAATGAAGTGGTCGGATCGGAGCGGCCAGAGGCGGTCACAATGGCGGAGGAGTCGACCGCGTTTCCGGCGGTGTCGCGCCCGACCTTTCACGGCGGGCTCGGCTTCCATTACAAATGGAACCTCGGCTGGATGCACGATACGCTGGCGTACATGCAGCAGGACCCGGTGCATCGCAAGCACCATCACGACAAGATGCGCTTCTCGATGATGTACGCGTACAGCGAGAATTTCGTGCTGCCGCTGTCGCACGACGAAGTGGTGCATGGCAAGCGCTCTATCCTCGGCCGGATGCCGGGCGACGAATGGCAGCGCTTTGCCAACCTGCGCGCGTATTACGGCTTCATGTGGGGTCATCCTGGCAAGAAACTGCTGTTCATGGGCAGCGAGTTCGGCCAGTACCGCGAATGGAATTCGAACGGCAGCCTCGACTGGGAGTTGCTGCAGTATGCGGTCCATGCCGGCGCGCAGCGGGTGGTACGCGACCTGAATGCGGTCTATCGCGCGTATTCGGCGCTGTACCAGCTCGATTTCGAACAGCGCGGTTTTGAATGGATTGTGCATGACGACTTCGATAATTCGGTGTTTGCTTTCCTGCGGCGCGATGCCGCAGGCGAGTTCGTGCTCGTGCTCAGCAATTTCACCCCGGTGCCGCGGCACGGCTACCGCCTCGGCGTGCCGCAATCCGGCAGCTATGTCGAGATCCTGAATACCGATGCGGAAATCTATGGCGGCAGCGGCATGAAGAATGATGAACTGCGTGCGCAGCGGCAGACCATGCATGGCCGCGACTGGTCGATTGCGATGACCGTGCCGCCGCTGGCGACGGTGATGCTGACGCTGAAACCAAAACCGGCCGCCAGACCGGCGCCCAAGCGCAAGGAGTAATCATGCTGCACACTGCCGTCACCATCAAGCCGGGCAAGTCCTATCCGCTGGGCGCACACTGGGATGGGCAGGGCGTGAATTTCGCACTGGTGGCGCCGAATGCGCAGGCAGTGCTGCTGTGTTTGTTCGACGATCGGGGTGAGCAGGAAACGCTGCGGCTGCGGCTGCCGGTATGCGAAGACGGCATCTGGCATGGTTACCTGCCGGATGCCGAGCCAGGGCTGGTTTACGGTTATCGCGCGTTCGGCCAATATGCGCCGCATCAGGGCTACCGCTACAACCCGAACAAGGTGCTGCTCGACCCGTATGCGCGGCAGATTGTCGGCCAGTATCGTGGCCAGGACGAATTTCTGATCGATAACCCGGCCGATACCGCGGCCATTGCGCTGAAGGCGCGCGTGGCGCATGAACCTTATGACTGGGGCGGCGATGTCCGGCCGGGGATTGCTGTATCGGATGTCGTGCTGTACGAAATGCATGTCAAGGGCTTCACCCGGATGCATCCGCTGGTGCCGGAAGAACTGCGCGGCAGTTACGCTGGGATGGCACACCCGGCGGTGACGGCCTATTTGAAGGAACTGGGCGTGACCACGGTCAGCTTGCTGCCGGTGCATTTCCGCGCCGACGAGGCGCGGCTGCAGAAAATGGGGGTGTCGAATTACTGGGGCTACACCAGCATCGGCTTTTTCGCGCCCGAGCCGCGCTACTGGTCCGGCCGCGCCGGCACGACGCCGGTATCGGAATTCCGTGACATGGTGCAGGCGCTGCACGCTAACGGGATCGAAGTCGTGCTCGACGTGGTGTATAACCACACCGCCGAAATGGGCGGCGACGGCCCGGCGCTGTCATTCCGCGGCATCGACAATTCGCTGTATTACCATCTTCAGCCAGGCGATCGCGCGCTGTATGAAAACTGGAGCGGCTGCGGCAACTGCTTGAACCTGTCGGAGCCGCGCGTGTTGCAGCTGGTGATGGATTCGCTGCGCTACTGGGTCGAGGAAATGCATGTCGATGGTTTTCGCTTCGATCTGGCGACGGTGCTGGCGCGCAATGCGCACGGCTTTTCAACCACTGCGCCGTTCTTCGCCGCCATCTGCCAGGACCCGGTACTGTCGCGCGTGCGGCTGATCGCGGAACCGTGGGACATCGGGCCGGGCGGTTATCAGGTCGGGCAATTCCCGGCAGGCTGGCTCGAATGGAACGACCAGTACCGCGACACGATGCGCTCGTTCTGGCTGCACCAGTGGCCGACGCTGGGCGAATTCGCGCAGCGCTTTGCCGGTTCTAGCGATTATTTCCGGCACCACAACCGCAGCGCTGCTTCCAGCATCAATTTCATCGCGGTGCATGATGGCTTCACGCTGCACGATCTGGTTAGCTACAACCACAAGCACAATCTGGCCAACGGCGAAGACAACCGCGACGGCAGTACGCACAACCATAGCTGGAACTGCGGCGTTGAGGGCGAAACCACCAGCGGCGAAGTGCAGGCGCTGCGCTCACGGCTGAAGCGGGCATTGCTGGCAACGCTGGTGTTTTCGCAGGGAACGCCGATGCTGCAGGCGGGGGATGAACTCGGTCACAGCCAGCGCGGCAACAACAATGCCTATTGTCAGGACAATGAACTGGCGTGGATCGACTGGAACCAGGCCGATCGCGAACTGGCCGACTATGTGCGCCGGCTGCTGGCATTGCGGCGCCGTCATCCGGCGTTGCGCAGCGTGCGCTGGTTCACCGGCGAACGGCTGCCGTCCGGCGAGGCGGATATCGTCTGGCTGTCGCCGGATGGCGATGCGATTGCCAGCGAGGAATGGGTCGAGCGCGGTCACGTTTGCATTGGCATTTTGCTGCATGACACGGAAACCTGTCTGTTGCTGCTGAATGCCTCGGCGCAACCGGTGAATTTCAGGTTGCCACCCGGACGGTGGCAAGTGCTGCTCGACAGCGCCGACCCTGCTGCCCCTGCCGTCACCATTGGCGTGGAAACGGTGCTGCCGCCGCGCGCCGTCTGGCTGGCCGTGCCAGCAGATTGATGGCTGTCAAAATGTTGCATGGCCAGTCATTTTCTGTGGGTATAATTAAAAATGCATCGATTTGGCCAGATGTTCCTGGGCATTTTAAAAATACTCTTGCCAGTATGTTTTGAAATCGAAAGGGCGTTAAGCCATCCGGTGACAGGCACTTGCAGTACATCAAACTTTTTGCGTGGCAGCCGTACTACAATCGGATGGTTGAACGCGCCGGGAATGCGAGCCCGGTAAACAGGAATTGATGACGGAGCCAGATTTGACTATTCAAACCATCCGCACGCAGGTCTTCGCGGGCCAGCAGCCAGGCACATCAGGTTTACGCAAGAAAGTCACCGTTTTCCAGCAGCCAGGTTATCTGGAAAATTTTGTCCAGTCGATTTTCGATTCGCTTCAGGGCTGTGCCGGCCAGATGCTGGTGCTGGGAGGCGATGGCCGCTTTCATAACAGGCAAGCGGTTCAGACGATACTCAAGATGGCTGCGGCCAACGGCATCGGTCGCGTGCTGGTCGGGCAAGGCGGTATCCTGTCCACGCCCGCAGTCAGTTGCGTCATCCGCAAGCGTCAGGCATTCGGCGGCATCATCCTGTCGGCCAGCCACAATCCTGGCGGGGCAGATGGCGATTTCGGCATCAAGTACAACATCGGCAACGGCGGCCCGGCGCCGGAAAAGATCACCGAGGCGATCTACGCCCGGACGCAAGCCATCAGCGAATACCGCATCAGCGATGCGCCCGACATAGATCTCGACCGCCTCGGGGCTTGCGCGGTTGATGGCATGGCAGTCGAAGTCATCGATCCGGTGGCCGATTACGCCGAGCAGATGAGCCAACTGTTCGATTTCGACGCCATCAGAAAACTGTTTGCCGGCGGCTTCACCATGCGCTTCGATGCAATGAGCGCGGTTTCCGGCCCGTATGCGACCGCGATTCTCGAACGCATGCTCGGCGCTCCGCGCGGCTCGGTGATGCATGGTCAGCCGCTGGAAGATTTCGGCGGGCACCATCCCGATCCGAACCCGGCTCACGCGGCCGAACTGATTGATCTGATGAGCGGCGAACAGGCGCCGGATTTCGGTGCAGCCTCAGACGGCGATGCCGACCGCAACATGATCGTCGGCCAGAAGCTGGCGGTGACGCCATCGGATAGCCTGGCAATCCTGGCGGCGAATGCGACCGTTGCGCCCGGTTATAAGAATGGCATTGCCGGCATCGCGCGCTCGATGCCGACTTCTTGCGCGGCTGATCGCGTGGCTGAGGCGTTGGGCGTGCCGTGTTTCGAGACGCCGACCGGCTGGAAGTTCTTCGGCAACCTGCTCGATGCCGGGAAGGTCACCTTGTGCGGCGAGGAAAGCTATGGCACCGGCTCCAGCCACATCCGCGAAAAGGACGGCTTGTGGGCGGTGCTGTTCTGGCTCAACCTGCTGGCGGCCAGCGGCAAATCTGTGCGCGAACTGGTACAGCAGCACTGGGCGCGTTTTGGTCGCAACTACTACTCGCGCCACGATTACGAAGGCATTGCCACCGAGCGCGCGAATGCGCTGATGGACGGCTTGCGCGCGCAGCTGCCAGCCATGAAAGGGCAAATGCTGGGCAGTCACCGGGTCGAGCTGGCGGACGATTTTCATTATGCCGATCCGGTTGATGGTTCGGTGTCGAGCCATCAGGGCGTGCGCATCGTGTTCGACGATGGCGCGCGCATCGTGTTCCGCCTGTCCGGCACCGGCACCAGCGGCGCGACGCTGCGGGTCTATTTCGAGAAATACGAACCTGATTCGTCGCAACACGATTTGCCAACGCAACAGGCGCTGGCCGATCTGGTGGCGATTGCCGAACAAATTGCTGGCATTGCCGAACATTCCGGCATGGCACGGCCATCCGTGATTACCTGATTATCCGCATTACCTGAACCAGCCATTCCCCGACAATAACAAGGAAAAACATCATGCAATTGGTTACAGACAAGCTTTTTCTCGCCAGCCATCTTCCGAAGCGCACGCTGGCGATTGTGCTGGCTGGCGGACGCGGTTCGCGCCTGCACGATCTGACCGACATGCGCGCCAAGCCTGCGGTTTTTTTCGGTGGCAAGTTCCGTATCGTCGATTTCGCGCTGTCGAATTGCATCAATTCCGGCATCCGTCGCATCGGCGTGGTGACACAATACCGTTCGCATTCGCTGATTCGGCACCTGCAACGCGGCTGGAATTTCCTGCGCGGTGAGCACAATGAATTCATCGACCTGTGGCCGGCACAGCAGCAGCTCGATGAAACCACCTGGTATCGCGGCACGGCCGATGCGGTGTTGCAGAATCTGGGCATCATCCGCTCCTACCGGCCGGAATTCGTGCTGGTGCTGGCGGGCGACCATGTGTACAAGATGGATTACTCGATGATGCTGCTGGATCATGTCGAAATGAGTTCGGTATGCACGATTGCGTGCGTCGAAGTGCCGCGGCATGAAGCGACCGGCTTTGGCGTGATGGCGGTCGATGGCGAGCGCCGCATCGTCGATTTCATCGAAAAGCCGGCCGACCCGCCGGCGATGCCGGGCAAGCCGGACGTGGCGCTGGCCAGCATGGGGATTTACGTTTTCAATGCGGAATACCTGTACCACCTGCTGGAGGAAGACATCAGGAATCCGGAGTCGAACCACGATTTTGGCCGCGACATCATTCCGCGCGTGGTGCGCGATGGCCATGCGCGCGCGCACCTGTTCGGCATGTCGTGCGTGCCGTCGTCGCGCGAGGTTGCGCCGTACTGGCGCGATGTTGGCACGGTCGATTCGTTCTGGACCGCGAACCTGGATTTGACGTCGAACCTGCCGCAGCTCAACCTGTACGATCAGGAGTGGCCGATCTGGACCTACCAGGAGCAGATGCCGTCGGCCAAGTTCGTGCCGAACAGCAACGGCGTGCATGGCGTTGCGGCCAATACGCTGGTTTCCGGCGGCTGCATCATTTCAGGGTCACAAATTTCGAATACCATTCTGTTTTCGCGGGTGCGGATCCATTCGTTCTGCGTTATTGATCAGGCGGTCATCCTGCCGGCGTGCGAGATTGGACGTCATTGTCGGCTGAGAAAGGTGGTGATCGACCGCGGCTGCAATATACCGGAAGGGCTGGTCATCGGCGAAGATGCCGAACTGGACGCGAAGCGGTTTTACCGTTCAGAAAATGGGGTGGTGCTGGTGACGCAGGAAATGCTGGCGGCATTGTATGAAACCGAAGTGACGCCTGAGGCGGAATGATGATGGCGGTATCGTGATGCGCGTATTGCACGTTTGTACCGAAGTTTACCCGGTGCTGAAAACCGGCGGGCTGGCTGATGTGACCGGCGCGCTGCCGGCCGCGCAAATTCAGCTCGGCTGTGACGCGCGCCTGCTGGTGCCCGGGTTCCCGACCTTCTTTGCCAGCCTGCGCGAGCAAAAGCTGGTGTTCGAATTGCCGCCGCGCTTCGGCGCGTATGCAATCCGTCTTTATCTTGGCAGCTTGCCGGAGAGCGGGATGAAGGTGTATTTCATCGACGCGCCGGGGCTGTTCGACCGGCCTGGTAACCCCTATTTCAACGCATCGAACCAGGATTATTTCGACAATTACCGCCGTTTTGCCTTGCTTGGCTGGATGGCGGCGCGCGTGGCCGAAGGGCTGGATGTGTCGTGGACGCCGGAGCTGGTGCATGCGCACGACTGGCATGCGGGGCTGACGCCCGCCTACCTGAAGGCATCGGAATTCTGGAACCAGCGTCCGCTGGCGAAATCGGTGTTCACGGTGCATAACCTCGCCTATCAGGGCAATTTCCCCGGTCATGTGTTTGGCGAACTGGATTTGCCGTCGCATTTTTTTGGCCTGGATGGAGTCGAATTTCATCATCAATTGTCCTTCATCAAAGCGGGGCTGGTGTATGCGGACAGGATCACGACTGTTAGCCCGACGTATGCGCGCGAGATCCTGCGCACGGAAAATGCTTGCGGCCTTGATGGCGTGTTGCAGAAAAGGGCGGCCGATTTGTACGGCATCCTGAACGGGGTCGATTTCTCCGTCTGGAACCCGGCCACGGATGCTGCCATCGCTGCCAACTACAACGTGCGCTCGCTGGCAGGCAAGCGCAAGTGCAAGCAGGCGCTGCAGCAGGAAGCAGGTTTGCCGTTGCAGGACGACAAGCCGCTGTTTTGCATCGTCAGCCGGCTGGCAGTGCAAAAGGGGCTGGATATGGTGCTCGATGCCTTGTCGGAGATCGTGCGCATGGGAGGGCAGATCGTGATCCTCGGCAGCGGCGATGCGTCGATGGAAAGCGCGTTCCGGAACGCGGCGTTTGCGAATCCGGCGGCGGTATCGATCCATGCCGGTTACGATGAACTGAAATCGCATCGCGTGTTTGCCGGCAGTGACGTAATTCTGATGCCGTCGCGCTATGAGCCATGCGGGCTGACGCAGTTGTACGGGCTGCGTTACGGCACGCTGCCGCTGGTGCATCGCGTAGGCGGGCTGGCAGACACCGTGGTCGATAGCACGGAAGAAAACATGAAACGGGGAACGGCGACAGGTTTTGCCTTTGATGGTTTCCAGTATGAGTCCTTCATGTCGGCGGTGCGCCGCTGTTTCGAGCTGTTTGCGCACAGGCGGGAATGGCAGCGGGTGCAGCGCAGCGCGATGCGGCAGCATTTCGACTGGGAAACGGCTGCTGTTCATTATCTGGAGCTTTACCGGCAGATTGCCGGGCATCACTGATTGTTTGCGGCAGAAGTTCTGTAGTACCCTAGAGTTGTTGACAGATGCGCAAGTTGGGCGCTCGGCCCGATTATCATCCACTCCATCATGGAGATACTTATGAATCAGTCGAATTCCAGCAAGCAGATAGGTTTTCTGGCCAATGACGTGGAAGCGCTCAAGCGTTCCATTTGCAACAATCTGCGGTATCGCACCGGCCGGAATCCGATTAACGCCAATCGCCATGACTGGCTGCTGGCGACCGAACTGGCGGTCAGGAACCGTCTGGTCGAACGGTGGATGAGCACGGCCGAGGTGTTTTACACGCAGCGCTCGAAAAACATCTATTACCTGTCGATGGAATTTCTGATCGGGCGCACGTTCACCAATGCCTTGCAGGCACTTGGCATAGCCAATGAAGTCAAGGACGCGCTGGCCGACCTGTCGGTTGATTTCGAAGAAATGGCCGCAGGCGAGCCGGATGCGGCGCTGGGCAATGGCGGCCTTGGTCGGCTGGCGGCCTGTTTCCTTGATTCGATGGCGACCTTGCAACTGCCGAGCATGGGCTACGGCTTGCGCTATGAGTACGGCATGTTCAAGCAGCAGATCGTCGATGGCTATCAGGTCGAAATGCCCGACTACTGGCTGTTGACCCGCGGCAATCCGTGGGAATTTCCTCGGCCGGAAGTGCAATATCAGGTGCGCTTTGGCGGCCGCATCGTGCAGGAAGGCGAGCGCGTGCGTTGGGTCGATACGCACAGTGTGCTGGCGATGGCGTACGACACCATCATCCCCGGTTATCAGACTGATGCCACCACCACGCTGCGGCTATGGTCGGCCAAGGCGATTGCCGAGATGAACCTGTCCGCTTTCAACCGCGGCGAGTACACCGGCGCGGTCGAAGCGAAAACCATGTCGGAAAACATCACGCGTGTGCTGTATCCGGACGATTCGACCGAATCCGGGCGCGAATTGCGCTTGCGGCAGGAATTCTTCTTCATTTCGGCCAGCATGCAGGACATGATCCGTCGCCACATGCTCAACCATGACGATTTCGATAACCTGAGCGACAGCGTATCGGTGCACCTGAACGACACCCATCCGGTGCTGGCGGTGCCGGAACTGATGCGCATCCTGATAGACGAACACGGCATCAAGTTCGACAAGGCCTGGGCACTGTCGCAAAAGATTTTCTCATACACCAACCATACGCTGATGAGCGAGGCGCTGGAAACATGGTCGGTGGAACTGATGGGGCGCGTGCTGCCGCGCCACCTGATGATCATTTTCGACATCAACAGTGCTTTCCTTGCCAGCGTCGCGTCCAGTTATGGCGATGACCCGAACCTGAGGGAGCGCATTTCGCTGATTGACGAGTACGGCGGCCGCCGCGTGCGCATGGCCTATCTGGCGGTGGTCGCCAGCCACAAGGTCAATGGTGTATCGAAGCTGCATTCGGAGCTGATGAAGCAATCAATTTTCTGTGATTTCGCCCGCATCTACCCGGAACGCTTCACCAACATCACCAACGGCATCACGCCGCGGCGCTGGCTGTCGCAGGCGAATCCGCTGTTGTCTGATCTGATCGATGACAAGATCGGGCCGGAATGGCGCACCGATTTCACAAAGCTGCTGGGACTGGAGCAATACGGGAACGACCAGATGTTCATCAACTCGTTCCGTGCCGCCAAGCGCCAGAACAAGAGCCGGCTGGCGAACTGGATTATGCACAACCTCAACATCAGCGTGAACCTCGATTCGCTGTTCGACGTGCAAATCAAGCGCATCCACGAATACAAGCGCCAGATGATGAATGTGCTGCACGTGGTTACGCGCTACAACCGCATCCTGGCCAATCCGGATGTCAACTGGGTGCCGCGGACCGTCATCTTCGCCGGCAAGGCGGCTTCAGCCTACCACATGGCAAAAATGACCATTAAGCTGATCAACGATGTGGCGAGGAAAATCAACAGTGACCCGGTGGTGGGCGACAAACTCAAGGTTGTGTTCATTCCCAATTACGGTGTCAGCATGGCCGAGCTGATCATACCGGCAGCCGACCTGTCGGAGCAGATTTCGACTGCCGGCACCGAAGCGTCTGGCACCGGCAACATGAAATTTGCCTGCAACGGAGCGCTCACTATCGGCACGCTAGATGGCGCCAACATCGAAATCGGCGAAGCGGTCGGCGCAGACAGCATCTTCATCTTCGGTAATACCTCCGAGCAGGTTGACGACATCCGCCGCGCCGGCTACCAGCCGCGCACCATTTACGAGCAAAACGATGAACTGCGGCTGGCGCTCGATCAAATCCGCGACGGCTTCTTCTCGCCGGAAGAACCCGGCCGGTTTCAATCAGTGTACGATTCGCTGGTCAACTATGGCGACCGTTTCCTGGTGCTGGCCGATTACGCCAGCTATGTGGCGATGCAGGAACAGGTTGATGCGCTGTACCGCCAGCCGTTACGCTGGAGCAGGACGGCGATCCACAACGTGGCCAGCATGGGCAACTTCTCGTCCGATCGGGCGATAGCGGAATACGCGAAGGACATCTGGCAGGTCGAGCCACTCGATTTCAGCGGCGACAGGCACCACGACCTGCGTGATATCCGGATGCCGGAAGGCGTTTAACGGCCTGCCAAGGGGCGTGGGGCGACAATAGCGTCAGGATTCGCACTCGCGCCCCCGCCAGCGGCAACGTCGCAAGAGGACGGAAAACCAGCGGCAACCTGGCTGCTTGCTTTTCGGCAAGGTTGTGTGCAGGGAAAACACCATCAAGCCGGCAAATACCCACGGCATTTCACCGATGATTTAAAGATTTTTGGGGTATGTGGCCAAAACATGCTTCCCGGCCTCGTATTTGCTGGTTGTTTTTAAATACTGGTCCCAGTATATTTGTGGGTCTAATTGAACGAAAAGCCAGTTTCGGTCAGTTATTTCCGCGGTCGTGGCATGCCAGTGGTTTGCAAATGGCAGGCATGAAACTTCACCGGCGCATTTGCTGCACCGGGAACCCAAAGCGTGAAGTGACTTTTTGTGCCTAATGCGGCAGGCCGCTGATCACGTCGCCGGCGCGGATGTTACGCTGGCGGAACCAGCCCTGGTTCATTTCCAGCGCGTAGCGCACCAGCTTCTTGCCGCAGTGAGAATTCAGCGTTTGCGGCTTCATGTCTTCGATGTTGATGATTTTGCCGTCGCCGTCGATGAACGCGACCGACAGTGGAATCAGCGTGTTTTTCATCCACATGCACACCTGTGCTGGCGCGCGATAGACGAACAGCATGCCGTCATTCTGGCCTAGATGCTTGCGGTGCATCAGCCCCAGTTGCTGCTGCGCGTCGCTGGTGGCAACTTCGGCGCGGATGACATGAATGCCGGCGCTCAGGTTGGCAACCGGCAGCGGAGTTGGCTGCTGCGCCTGTGCGAATGCGCATGACAGGAGCAGGGCGGTTGCGGCTAGGAACGGCTTGAGCATGGCGGCGGTAAACAGAGGAAATGCGGAGGAAAACAAAAAAGGCAGGACGAGCCTGCCTTTTTCGCTAAGCAATCAGAGATTACTTGGAAGCTGCTTTGGAAGCTGCCGGAGCTTTAGCTGCGGAAGCGGAAGCTGCCGGAGCTGCTACTTCTGCGGAAGCTGCTTTGTCAGCTTTAGCTTTCTTGGAAGCTTTTGCTTTCTTAGCTTTCTTAGCTTTCTTAGCCGGTTTCTTTGCGGAAGCTTTTTCTTCGCCGTTTACTTCAGCTTTAGCTTCTGCTTTCTTGTCAGCTTTAACAGCAGCAGCCGGAGCTTTAGCGTCAGCTTTTGCCGGAGCAGCCGGAGCTTGTGCGAAAGCAGCAGTTGCGAACAGGCCGGAAACCAGGATAGCGATCAGTTTTTTCATTTTGTAGTCCTTAATTAACATGTTAACCAAATAATTTTAAATTTGTCCCAATCACTTCGCTGGCACGAAATGGCCGGCCACCTTTTGCACCTCGTTTGCCGTCAGCACGCCGGCGGCGTTGTGCAGCCGAAGATAGGCCAGCAGGTAGTGGTAACGCGCCTGTGCCAGGTCACGCTGAGCGGTATAAAGTTGCTGCTGGGCATTTAAAAGGTCAAGATTGACCCGCACGCCGCCCTGGATGCTCTTCTGGGTCGCCGTCACCAGCGTTCTGGCCGAATCGACCGCCTTCATCAGGGCATCAATTTTTGCGGTGCCGCAGGTCATCAGCGCGTGCTGCTTGCGCAGTTCGACCGTCACCTGGCTGATTTTGGCATCCAGTTCCGCTTTTGCGCGCGAATGGTTCGCAATCGCTTGCGAGGTGGCCGCGCTCACATAGCCGCCAGAATAAATGGGGACGCTCAATTGCAGGCCGATCGCGCGCTGTTCGACGGTCTGGTTGTAGGTGCTGAGCGATTCTGATTTGTTATCGCTGTAGCTGGCAATCAGATCCAGCCGAGGGGCATGGCCGGAACGCTGCTTGTGCACTTCAAGGCGGGCGGCTTCGACCGCATGGCGTTGCGCGACCAACTCGGCATTCTTTTCCAGCGCCAGTGTGAGCCATTCATCGACCTTGGTTTTCGGCAGCGGCAGCGGCTTGAAATAGGGTGACAGACCGTCAAGATTTTTAGCCTCGATGCCGATGATGCCGGCCAGCGCATTGCGTGCGTTGGCCAGATTGTCGCGCGCTTCGATCACTTGCGCTTCCGATAACTCGGCTTTCGCCTGTGTTTCCAGCATGTCGGTCTTCGTGCCTTCGCCCAGGTCGAACATGCGCTTGTTGACCTTCATCTGCTCGACGTACGCATCGCGCTGTGCCGTGGCCAGCAGCATCTGGTCTTGGGCGAGTTGCGCATCGGTATAGGCGCCTACCAGCCGTAGGATCAGATCTTCTCTCTTGCCGACGAACACTGCATTGCTATAGTCCGACTGCGCGATGCCTTGGCGATAGCGTGCAATCCCTTCCAGGCTGATTATTGGTTGCTTGAGTGACACCGAGGCCACGCGGGAGTTGTAATCGCGCGGCACGGTCACGTCTTTTCCCTGATAGTACTTGACGTAGGTGACGTCGGAGCGATTCATTGCGCCGTAGTAACTGGCTGAAATCTGCGGCAGCAGGCTGGCCCGCCCCAGCGCCCGGTTTTGCTGCCCGGCCTCGTTCTCGAAGCGGGCAGCCTGAAAGGTCGGATCATTTTTCAGGGCCGCATCGTAAGCCTGAAGCAAGCCAATGGCCGACGCCTGTCCGCTTTGCAGCAGCAGCGCGGCCGATACGGCCAGCGACAGCCAGCGTTTTGCCGGTTTGAATGTCTGCACGCTCATTCCTCCTTCAGCGATGAATGCGCGCGGTCGAACACCGGCTTGAGCAGATAGTTCATCATCGTCCGCTCACCTGTCTTCACATACAAATCCACTGGCATGCCAGGGCGGATTTCATGCTGTTTCAGCAATTTCATGCCGTCAGCCGTGACGTGCGCACGAACGCGATAGTAGGGCATGCCGGTGCGCTGGTCAGTCAGGCGGTCGGCGGAGACGCTGCTTACGACACCGGGCACATGCGGCGTGGTGCGCTGGTTGAAAGCGGAAAAACTCATTTCGATCGGCAGTTCCGGATGCACCTTGTCCACCAGATGCACCGGCAATTGCCCTTCAACGATCAGCGTATCCTCGCTCGGCACCACATCCATCATCTTGAAGCCACCGCCGACCACAGCGCCCGGGGTGAATACTGCCAGATCGACCACAGTGCCATCCACCGGCGAACGCACCAGCGTGTTGGCCAGATCATGATTATTGCTCTTCAAGCGGCTTTCCTGCGTATCCGCCTCACGTTGCATGTCGGACAACTGTGCGCGCACTTCCTTCTGATATTCCTGCTGGCGCTGGATGCGGCGCAGGGTGACTTCTGCGGCCGAACTGCTTATCTGCGCATAGGTGCGTTCCAGCTCCAGCTGCCGGTTGCGCGGGACAAAGCCTTCCTTAGCCAGTTGGCGGAAGCTATCCAGCTGTTCCTTCAGGAAGGCTGCCTGCGATTTCAGCCCGGCAATGTTTTCCGCATACGCGCCAAGTTCGTTTTTCAGTGCCATCTGGCGCGACAGGAACAGTTGTGTTTGCGAACGGATGGCTTCCTTTGCGCGCGGGTCATCGCTCTTGGTCAGAATTTCCGGGAACGCAATTTCTTTCTTGCCATCGCGTTCGGCCAGCAAGCGGGCTTCAGCAGCTTTGGCGGTGAAAAACTGCACGCGGGTAATATCGGCTTGCGCCTTGGCCTGGGTATCATCCATTTTTACCAGCACCTGGCCAGCGGTGACCTTGTCGCCTTCATTCACCAGAATTTCACGTACCGTGCCGCCAGTCTGGTGCTGGATGGCCTTGCGGTTCGAGGCCACCATCACCGTTCCCTGCATCGGCGCCCCCTGATCGAGCGGCGCGAGGCAGGCCCACGACAGGAAACCGCCAACGCCTGCCAACACGATCCACCAGCCGATACGGGTATGGTGGTGGTCATCTGTTGCGACAATATCCGAAGCATCGATCGGCGTAACGTCTGTCGCCGTTTGCTTGGATGTAAAAAAATTCTTGACCTTCTTGAGCTTCATGATCGTTCCGTCGCTGGATTGTCATTGCCTTCATTTGGCTTTTTTTGGGGAGGGGGCTGCTGAGCTTGTCGTGCGCGAGTCTGCTGGAGCTGTTGTTGCGCCAGCGCTTGTAGCACCTGACCGGTCGGGCCATAGGCCTGAGCCACGCCTTCGCGCAGTAGCAGCAGTCTTGTTGTGGCGCTTAGCACGCTGGTGCGGTGTGTGATCAGCACGATGGTTTTTCCTTGCAGCCGCAATTCATTGATGGCTGCCACCAGTGCGGTTTCACCTGCATCGTCCAGGTTCGAATTCGGTTCGTCCAGTACAATCAGCGAAGGGTCGCCATACATTGCGCGCGCCAGGCCTAGGCGCTGTTTCTGGCCGCCGGAAAGGCCGGCGCCATCCGGGCCGAGAATCGTGTCATAGCCTTGCGGCAGATGCAGAATCATGTCGTGCACACCGGCGCGACGAGCCGCCTGAATCACCTTTTCCGGCACCACTTCGCCGAAGCGGGCGATGTTCTCGCTCACGGTGCCGCCAAACAGTTCGATATCCTGCGGCAGGTAGCCGATATGCGGCCCCAGTTCATCCTTGTTCCACTGGTAAACATCGGCCCCGTCGAGGCGCACCTTGCCTATCGCAGCCGGCCACACGCCCACCAGCAGGCGCGCCAGGGTCGATTTGCCGGAGCCGCTCGGGCCGATGATGCCCAGCACTTCGCCAGCGTTCACGTTCAGGTTCAGGCCCTTTAGCACCGGCACGCCCCCCCCCGGTGGCGCGGCGGTCACGTTTTCCAGCGTGATTTCGCCCTTCGGTTTTTCCAGCGACATGCCAGCCTGTCGCGGCGGGTTTTCTTCCAGCAATTTTGTCAGGCGCAGATAAGAGCTGCGAGCGCTACTGAATTGCCGCCATACGTTGATCAGCATCTGGATCGGACCCATTGATTTGCCCATCAAGATCGAGCCGGCGATCATCATGCCGGGCGTGATCTGATTCAGGATTACTAGCAACGCGCCCAGACCGAGGATCAGCGAGCCGGCGGCAATCGAAGTAAATTTGGAAAAGGCGCTCACTATGCCGGCTTTTTCGCTCGCTTCGGCCTGCAGGTTCAGGAAGCGCGCATGCAGCTTGTGCCAGCGGTTGATTAAGTTCGGCAGCATGCCCATTGCCTCGATCACTTCGGCATTGCGCAGGTTGTTGTTGGCCAGATTGGAGGAAATCACCGCCATCGCATTGGCTTCGTCCAGCGGCTTGCGTGACACCTTTTCGTTGATGAAAGCCATCGCCACGATGATGATCGAGGCGATGGTGGCAAACATGCCCAGCCAGACGTTGAACAGGAAAATCACGATCAGGTAGATCGGGAACCACGGTGCATCGAAAAAGGCGAACAGCGCGTTGCCGGTCAGGAATTGGCGGATATTGGTTAAATCCTGCAATGCCTGCCCGGCATTGCTGCCGCCACGCTTCAGGTTCTGTTCGAACGCAGCAGTATAAATGCGCTTGTTCAACTGCATGTCGAGCTTGGCGCCAACGCGGATCACGATGAAGCTGCGCACGAATTCCAGCGCGCCCATGAATAGGATGGCGATGATGAACATCAGCGTCACCATATACAGCGTCATCTCGTTGCGGCTGGCAAGCACGCGGTCATAGACCTGCAGCATGTACAGCGTGGGAGCCAGCATCAGCAGGTTGATGATGGCGCTAAACACCCCGACGGTGTGGAATGTGCCTTTATAGGTGGCCAGCACTTGGGCAATTTCGTTTTTGGGGGGCAGAAAGGACGGCTTATGCATGAACGGAAATATGCTAAAAACAAAAACACTGATTATTGTGGTCTGAATCGACCAAGACTGCGCCATTTTCCTGCAGCAGCGTGTGCGAAATACGGCCGACATGCCACAGCTGAACCGAGATTTTGCCGCCTTTGGCATGCAACGCATCAACGATTCTCTTCCAGCCGGCTTCCTGCGCATCGGTATACATGCCCGGTGTCCACGCATAGCCCTGGCCCTGGCGAGAAATCTGCGATGCTTCCGTTACGATCAGGCCGGCGCTGGCGCGTTGGGCGTAGTATTCGACATTCAGCTCGGTCGGTACGTCGCCGGGCTGGCCGGCGCGCGAGCGGGTCAGCGGCGCCATTAAGATGCGGTTGGACAGCGTGGTCGATCCGACTTTGACAGGGTTCAACAGTTTTCCTGGCATGACGGTAACTCCTTGGTAAAAAGGGCGAATGCGCCTATGATGGGCCGAAAAAACGGAGCGAGTTCAATGTTACCTCTAATTCACTTTGTTCATGGCAAGGAGAGCGGCCCGTGGGGGCGCAAGGTCAGTTACCTGTCGGCGATGGCGAAAGCACAGGGTTTCGATGTCGAAAGCCTCGATTATCTTGATGCCGGCGAGCCGCAGGCGCGGGTGGAACGGCTGCTGGCGGCATGCGCCAAGCGCAAGCCGGATATTCTGGTCGGCTCCAGCATGGGCGGCTGGGTGGCGGCGACCGCCACCGCGACCCTGCCGGTGCGAGGGCTGTTTCTGATGGCGCCGGCGTTTTACATGTCAGACTATCCGCCGCACCAGCTTGGCTGTGACGGCAGTCGGATCGACATCATTCACGGCTGGCGCGATGGCGTGATTCCGTTTGAGCATTCTGTGCGTTTCGGTCAGGAACATCGTTGCACATTGCATCTGGTCGATGATGATCACCGTCTGGCGGGGCGCCTCGATTTGCTGGGGGATGCTTTTTCGGCCTTTCTCAAGCGAACTATGCGGGGCTAAGCTATTTTGATGACGGAGGTGCATATGTTCAGAAAAGTGCTGTTGATGATAATGGCCGGCATCTGCGCTGGCAGCGCAATTGCCTCGGATGATTTTGGCTTGCTGAAATCGGAGCGCCTCGGCGCGCTGCACATTGACATGCCGGCGGCTAGCGTGCGGCGGGCCACAGAATGCACGTTCAAGCGCGGGCCGGAAAAATGGTGGGGCGCGGACGGTGCGTATCATCAGGAATGGGTATCCAAGCCGTGCGGGCTGACGCTCGGCATGGTGGCTTCGAAAAAAGGCGGGCGCCAGAAGGTCGAATCGATTGCAGTTGCCTCGCCTGCCAGGCTGGTGACGCAACGGGGGATTCGCATCGGCAGTTCCGAGCCGGAGGTTGAGCGTGCCTATGGCCGTTACCGCGACGCCGAAGCCAGCGTGAAAGGGGAAAACTTTGTCGCCGGTTCTGTTTTCGGTGGCTTGATGTTCCGCTTTGAAGCCGGTCAGGTCAGCCAGATATTCCTTGGCGCTGCGGCGGAGTAAGTGGCGCTGTTTCGCATTACTACTGAATGAGTCCAATTACCAAAACAGTCGCCATCATCGGTGGCGGCCCTGCAGGTTTGAGCGCGGCCGAAGTGCTGATGAGCGCCGGCGTGAGCGTCGATCTGTATGATGCGATGCCGTCGGTTGGACGCAAATTCCTGTTGGCCGGCAAGGGCGGCATGAATATCACCCATTCCGAACAGCCGGAGCAGTTCCTTTCCCGGTATGGCAAACACCGCGCCCAGATTGCGCCGTGGCTTGAGGCGTTCGGCCAGAATGCATTGCGCGCCTGGATGCTTGCGCTCGGGATTGAAACCTTCGTCGGTTCTTCCGGCCGCGTTTTCCCAGTCGGCATGAAGGCAGCGCCTCTGCTGCGCGCTTGGCTGCACCGCTTGCGTGCTGGTGGCGTGCGCTTCCACATGCGGCATCGATGGCTGGGATGGAATGAGCGGGGGACGCTTTGCTTTGATGCGCCAGAAGGGAAGCGTGCCGTTGAGGCCGATGCAATCGTGCTGGCGCTGGGCGGCGGCAGCTGGGCGAGGCTGGGTTCCGACGGCGCGTGGGTGCAGCTGCTGGTGGCGCAAGGAATTTCAGTGGCGCCACTCAAGCCGGCCAACTGCGGTTTCGAGTGCGAGTGGAGCGAGCACTTGCGCAGCCGTTTTGCCGGTCAGCCAGTCAAATCGGTGGCGGTTCGTTTTGCCGATGCCGAAGGCGTGGTGTATACCCGCAAGGGAGAACTGATGCTGACCGAAACCGGCATCGAAGGCGGGCTGATTTATGCGCTATCCGCGCCATTGCGCGACGCCATCGAAGCCGCCGGCAGTGTGCTGATATACATTGATCTCTTGCCGGCGCGCGATTTGCAGCGCGTGACGGATGAGGTTTCGCACCCGCGCGGTTCGCGTTCAATGGCCAGTCATTTGCAAAGCCGGCTCAATCTCCATGGCATCAAGGCGGCGCTGCTGCGCGAGTTGGCCAGCAAGGATGATTATGCCGATCCGGTTCGGCTGGCAACGATGATCAAGGCGTTGCCATTGCGCCTGCTGGCGCCGCGTCCGCTGGATGAAGCGATCAGCAGCGCCGGCGGGGTGCGGTTCGAGGCGCTGGATGGCAACCTGATGCTGCGCACGGTGCCGGGGCTGTTTTGCGCTGGCGAAATGCTGGACTGGGAAGCGCCGACCGGTGGTTACCTGCTGACCGCGTGCTTTGCCAGCGGCCGCGCCGCCGGACATGGTGTGCTGAAATGGCTTGAGGGTTGTTAGGGGCAATCTGAAAGGTTTGCCGGAGTGGCCTTCGGTGGCAAGTCTTGCCTTTATGTCGTCTGTTGACAGGTAGGGGGCGTGTTACGCATGTCGGACGTGTCAACAGCATTTCCAGCTTTCAGAGCAGGGTTCGACGATGCGTCACATTAACGACATGAGATACTACATTGTGGTATTGTTCGGTCATGTATACCGTTATCGAAACCGACATTTTTCAGCATTATGCCGCCAGCATCTGGACGGAGGACGAGCGAGCGGCGCTGATTGACTGGATTGCGCTCAACCCTCTGGCGGGTGATGTTGTGCCGGGTACGGGCGGTGTTCGCAAGGTGCGCTGGAGTCGTCGCGGTCTGGGCAAACGCGGCGGCGCACGCGTGATTTACTACAACCTGCTGGACAACGGTGAAATCTGGTTGCTGATTGCCTATACCAAGGCCAAGTTCGACAATCTGCCCGCAGTGTTTTTGAAAGAATTAAAGGAGACAATCCATCATGGATAAGGAAATGGCGCAATTCAAGGCGGATTTGCTGGAATCAGTCCGCCAGATGAAGCGCGGCGAAGCAGCGCGCAAAACGGTGGTTCCGGTTTCGCCTGTAGCCATGGCGCGCAGCAAATCCGGCTTGTCGCAAGCACAGTTCGCCGCCCTGATGGGCGTTTCAGTCCGCACGCTTCAGGCATGGGAACAGGGCAAGCGCAATCCGTCCGGTGCCGCGCAAACCCTGTTGCGCATCGCCGACGAAGCGCCTGCGGTGTTGCGCAAGCTGGCGGTTTGAGGCCTGTATGGGCTCCTTGAGTGGAAGCTCATACAGTGTGTCAGGCGCGCAAAATATACTGCACGCAGTATTTTCAAAGTGCCCTAGAAACACTGGGGGAATTAAGCTTTTGGGGCGTATACCCCTTTGTTTTGAGTTGCAAGGTGGTTGCGGGGATAGGGTGGGCTGTCCTTTTTACCTGACCATAGTTCAAAGATTTCTAAACCAATCTTTTATTACTGTGACCTTTTCAACGGTTTCTGTCTTAACGCCTAACTGGATTCCTTGAGCTTGTCTGCAAGCTGCTCACCGTCCACCAAATCAATTGGTGGTGCCCCATCTCGGGTGGCTTCTTTAATGGCGGCAGGCGTGAACGTCCCTGTTGTAATGAATAGACCTTTATCAGCACGCCCAACCATTGCACCACGAAAATCTCTTATTTCGCTTGCGGTTATTGAGCCCTGCCACTTTTTGCATTGGAAAATAACGTGAAAACTCATGAAGCCATGAATTTTGGCAATTCCTTTTCCATCAATGCCACCATCGCCAGATCTGCCTGTAACTTCAACCTGAACGAAGCCAGATTCTCGCAAAAGCCTTTGGGTTAACCTTTCAAACGCATCCGGTTTTATATCTTTTATCAGTAGGTGATATAACTCTTCCTTCCAAGCAAGGTTCTCTTCAGGAGTGTCTTCAGCAGCCAGCTCAACTCGCTACTGATCGTTGCTTTTGATGAGGCGTCTTTTTTATCGGCCTCTCTCACAGTTTTAACTACATGTTGTGGGCGAACGGTTTGCTGTTCCATTGCAACGGGAGTTAGTGTCCAGACTCCGCGACTGGAATTCTCAAGAAAACCGTATTTTTTTAAATAAGTTCTAGCCCAAGCCAATCGATATGCGACCTCGGATTGATTGCTTTTGTCTGGATTGTGCGGAACGGATGCAATATCCTCACTTATTGATTCTAATTCCAAAACTTTTTCATAAATTTCATCAATCGAACCAGAGCCGCCGAGTGCAACAAGCGCCTTAAGAAGCGGATTCATCAGAGTGTCGAAAGTGGGCATTTGCTCACTCATTGCGTGCTCCTTGCTGTGTGTGACAGACTTGTTCTGCTTCACTCAAATCACACCACTACAGTTTGCGCCTCATCCCCAACCCGTGCGCGAATCTCACCCAAGCGATAAACGGTTTCGCCGGCGGCAGACAGTTGCGCCATCGCCGCTTCCGCGTTTTCCTGCGCCACGATCACCACCATGCCGATGCCGCAGTTGAACACGCGGTGCATTTCGGCGTCGGCCACGTTGCCATGCTGTTGCAGCCACTGGAACAGCGGCGGCATGGTCCAGCTATCCTTGTGCAGCACGGCCGTCAGGTTGTCGCGCAGCACGCGCGGCACGTTTTCGACCAGCCCGCCGCCAGTGATGTGGGCCATGCCCTTGACTTCCATCGACGCCATCAGCGCCAGCAATGGCTTAACGTAAATCCGGGTGGGCGCCATCAGCACATCGGCCAGCGGCTTGCCGTGGAAATCGGCGTTTAGATCCGGTTTGGCAACGTCGATGATTTTGCGCACTAGCGAGTAGCCGTTCGAATGCGCGCCGGAGGAGGCCAGACCAATGACCACATCGCCAGGGGCGATTTTGCTGCCGTCGATCAGTTTCGATTTTTCGGCCGCGCCGACTGCGAAGCCGGCCAGATCGTATTCGCCGTCAGGATACATGCTCGGCATTTCGGCCGTTTCGCCGCCGATCAACGCGCAGCCGGCCTGTTCGCAGCCCTGCGCGATGCCCTTGATGACATCGGTTGCGGTAGCGACGTCGAGCTTGCCGCAAGCGAAATAGTCGAGGAAGAACAGGGGTTCTGCACCCTGCACCAGGATGTCGTTGACGCTCATCGCCACCAGATCGATGCCGACCGTGTCGTGCCGGTTCAGGTGAAATGCCAGCTTGAGCTTGGTGCCAACGCCATCGGTGCCTGAGACTAGCACCGGTTCCTGATACTTCTTGCCGATTTCAAACAGTGCGCCGAAACCGCCAATGCCGCCGAGTACGCCTTCGCGCATCGTGCGTTTGGCAAAGGGCTTAATCGCATCGACCAGCGCGTCGCCAGCATCGATATCGACGCCAGCGTCGCGGTAGGAAAGGGAAATATTCGTCGGTGTGCTCATAGGATATCGGGCAGAGGCAGTAAAATAATGAAAATGCGGCCGGCGTCACTGTCGGTTCCGCAAAAGCGTCATTCTATCAAACTGCCCGCTAGTGCCGTTACCCAATGCGATTTTCTATCACGATGAACCAGAAACAGACCATGCTGTGGGTTGGCCTGTGGCTGTTGCTGATGGCCCTGCTGGTGCTGCTGGGGCCGGTTTTGACGCCATTCATTGCCGGCGCGATTCTGGCGTACATCCTGAACCCGGCGGTCGAATGGATCTGCGGCTGGAAGTTCGGCCGGTTCCAGTTGCCGCGCGTATTGGCGGTGCTGTTTGTGATTTTGCTATTGTTTGCGCTGATTGTTGCGCTGGTGTTAATTGTTGTGCCAGTGGTGCAGGAGGAATTGCCGCTGCTGCAGGAACAGATCCCGAATTTTCTGGCTAGGGTTAGCGATACCTTTGGCCCGCTGTTGCAGCAGATGGATATCGAACTCAAGCTCGATCCAGCGAGCGCGCGCAAGCTGCTGGCGGAGCAATTTAACGCCAGCAAGCAATGGCTTTGGCAGGCGGTGCTGGCGTCGGCGAGGGTCGGCGGCACGGCGCTGCTCGGCTGGCTGGCAATGCTGATCCTGATTCCTGTGGTGCTTTTCTACCTGTTGCTCGACTGGCGCAAGCTGCTGCGCATCATTGTAGCCGCCGTGCCGCGCCGCTGGACCAGGCGCACCGTCAGCATGGCCAGCGAGGTGGATGATTTGCTGGCGCAATACTTGCGCGGCCAGTTTATGGTGATGCTGGTGCTGTCGATATACTATTCGACCGGACTGGCGATTGCCGGTTTCGATATTGCGTTGCCAGTCGGCATCATCACTGGCATGCTGGCATTCGTGCCGTATGTCGGTTTCGGCATCGGGCTGGTGCTGGCGCTGATGGCAGGCATGTTGCAGTTTTCCGACTGGCAGGGGTTAATAGCTGTGGCGTTCGTTTATGGCGGCGGGCAGATTCTGGAAGGTTTTTATCTGACACCCAAGCTGGTGGGCGAGCGCATCGGGCTGCATCCGCTGGTGGTTATCTTCGCCTTGCTGGCGTTTGGTCAGCTGTTTGGTTTCGTCGGTGTGCTGCTGGCCCTGCCTTCGTCGGCGATTCTGTCGGTGGCGTTCCGTCATTTGCAGGCGCACTATATCAAGAGCGAGTTTTACAATTCATGAGCATTCAACCATGCGGCAACTGTTGCTGGATTTAGGGGCGCAGGCGCC
>JAGSYW010000037.1 GCA_018262475.1 Burkholderiaceae bacterium
ACTTTGGCCAAATCGGCTTTCAGCGTCTCGATCGACTTGTTCATTCTCTGCTGGGTATTATTCTTGACATCAGCAATGGTCATCCTGCTCTCCACTAATATTGAATAAAAACACGGTGCCTATCAAAAACACTCCCGGACCCGCAACCGCGAGTCGCACAGGAATCAACGAAACTTTCAACCGTTACACGTAAACCAGGGTACCCTCGTCCTCACCCATCACGACGCGCTTCAATGCGCCCGGCTTGGTGATCGAAAATACCTTGACCGGCATCTTCTGGTCGCGGCACAAGGCAAATGCAGTGGCATCCATCACATCCAGGTGCTGGTTAATGGCCTCGTCGAACGAAATGGTCGAATAGCGTGTGGCGCTCGCATCTTTCATTGGGTCTGCGGTGTAAACGCCATCGACCTTGGTTGCCTTAAGCACGATTTCAGCGCCGATTTCGGAGCCGCGTAGCGCCGCCGCGGTATCGGTCGTGAAAAACGGGTTGCCGGTACCAGCAGCAAACACCACAATCTTGCCTTCTTCGAGATATTGCAATGCCTTCGGCCGCACATAGGGCTCGACCACGCGCTCGACGTTAATGGCCGACATTACGCGCGCGGTCAAATCGGCCTGCCGCATCGCATCGGCCAGCGCAAGCGAATTCATCACGGTCGCCAGCATCCCCATGTAATCGGCGGTCGCCCGATCCATCCCCTGTGCACCAGGCGCGACACCGCGAAAAATATTGCCACCGCCAATGACGATCGCCACTTCGACGCCCATCTTCGCCACTTCGGCGACATCACTCACCATGCGCTCGATTGACGAGCGGTTGATGCCATACTGGTCTTCGCCCATCAAGGCTTCGCCGGAGAGCTTCAGAAGAATGCGTTTGTAAACTGGGGCTGTCATGTCCGAGTCCTTGTCGTTGTTGTCAGCTGAATGTGCATGCACCATTTTGGCCTGAATCCGCAACTTACTTGCGCTATTTTGACGCAATTGTGCGCACATATCCAGCATTCGGCTCAAACTGTTTGGATATGGAAACATCCCGAAACGGATAGCCCCACATGCAAACAATCTGCAAAAACGGGCCTTCCGGCCCGTTTTCATATTGCTTATGCCTGTTTTGCAGCAGCAACCTGAGCCGCCACCTCGGCGGCAAAGTCATCCTGCCGTTTTTCAATCCCCTCGCCAACCACGAACATGGCGAAAGATTTAACGCTGGCATTCGCCGCTTTGAGCATCTGCTCAACCGATTGCTTGTCGTTTTTCACGAACGGCTGGTTCAGCAGCGACACTTCCTTCAGGTACTTCTGTACCGAACCATCGATGCGCTTGGCAACGATTTCTGCCGGCTGTGGCTTCTTGCCCTCGGCTTCGGCTTTCGCTGCATCCTCTGCAGCCTTCTGTGCGGCGATCGAGCGCTCTTTCTCGATCATTTCTGCCGGCACCTGCTCAGCAGACAGCGCTACCGGCTTCATTGCCGCAATGTGCATTGCCACATCCTTGCCGACCTGCTCGTCGACACCGTCGAACTCGACCACAACGCCAATACGCGTACCGTGCAGGTACGATGCCAGCTTGGCGCTGGTTTCGAAACGCGAGAAACGGCGGATCGACATGTTTTCACCAATCTTGCCCACCAAAGCGGCGCGCACCTCTTCGACCGTCTTGCCATCCATCGGCAACGCAGACAGCGCAGCCACGTCAGCCGGATTCTTTTCTGCTACCAACTTGGCACAGGCATTGGTAAACGCCATGAAATCATCATTCTTCGACACGAAGTCAGTTTCGCAATTCACTTCCAACAGCGCGCCAATATTGCCGGAAATGTAGGCCGAGATCACGCCTTCCGCGGTAACACGCGCAGCCGCCTTGGAAGCCTTGCTGCCCAGCTTCACACGCAGAATTTCCTCCGCCTTGGCCATATCGCCATCAGCTTCGGTCAATGCCTTCTTGCACTCCATCATCGGCGCGTCAGTTTTCGCGCGCAGTTCGCCTACCATCGCTGCGGTAATTGCCGCCATTTTTTTCTCCTGATTTGATATGTTAAAAAACAGGGCGGACCAAGCCACCCTGTTTTAAAGCCAAAAACCTCTGACTACCAATTACTTGTCGCTGACTTCAACAAACTCGTCGCCGCCCTTGATGGACTCGACCACATCGGTCAGCGCGTTCGCACGGCCTTCGAGAATCGCATCGGCAACGCCGCGCGCATACAGCGTGATGGCCTTAGACGAATCGTCGTTACCCGGAATAACATAGGCCAGACCTTCCGGCGAATGGTTGGTATCGACCACGCCGATAACCGGAATACCGAGCTTGGCCGCCTCGGTCACAGCGCCCTTGTGGTAGCCGACGTCAACCACGAAGATTGCGTCTGGAATGGTGTTCATATCCTTGATGCCGCCAATGGATTTCTCCAGCTTGGCCATTTCGCGCGTAAACATCAGCGCTTCTTTCTTGCTCATCTTGTCCACGGTGCCGTCTTCCATTGCGGCTTCCATGTCTTTCAAACGCTTGATCGAGGTCTTGATCGTCTTGAAGTTGGTCAGCATGCCACCCAGCCAGCGCTGATCAACATACGGCATGCCTGCGCGCTTCGCTTCACCGGCGATGATTTCGCGCGCCTGGCGCTTGGTACCGACCATCAGGATGGTGCCGCGATTAGCAGCCAGTTGGCGGATATATTTCATCGCCTCCTGGTACATCCCCATCGTCTTTTCCAGGTTGACGATATGGATACGGTTGCGATGACCGAAAATGAACGGTGCCATCTTCGGGTTCCAGAAACGGGTTTGGTGACCAAAATGAACACCAGCCTCCAGCATTTCACGCATAGTAACGGACATGATAATCTCCAGGGTTAGGTCTGGAATCCAGCCGGTCACCACTCAGCAAGCTGCCGGGGCACCCTTTTCGGCCAGATTCGCGATTTTTAATAACAGTTATTTCTTGAACAGCAATTCAAGAACCGGCTATTCTAACCCAAATCGTCAGGCATTACCATACATTCAATCAACCATCGCCCTAACCTGCAAATACCCGCCAGCGAGGCCATCATGAATCCACTCTATTCCGTTGCTCAAATCCGCGCCGTCGAACAGGCGGCGCTAGCCGGACTGCCACCTGGCACACTGATGCAGCGCGCCGGACAAGCGGCAGCCGACTGCGCGCTCAGCATTCTGGGCAACGAACCCCGGCAGGCGCAAGTGCTGGTGCTCGCAGGCCCCGGTAACAATGGCGGCGATGCACTCGAAGTCGCCACGCATCTGGCACATGCCGATGCAGCCGTTTCCGTGCTGCTGTATGCGCAACCGGAACGGCAATCAGATGAAGCGCGAACAGCCTTGCGCCGCGCGCAACAAAGCCCGGCGCGCTTGCTCGATGCCGGCGCAAGCGCTGCCGCGGTCGCGCTGGTGCGCCAGCAGGACTGGGCACTGATCGTCGACGGCCTGTTCGGCATCGGCCTGTCAAAACCCATCAGCGGCGATCTGCAGGCGCTGGTCGAAGCAGTCAATGCGAAATCTTGCCCGGTACTGGCGCTGGACAACCCGAGCGGGCTAGATGCCGATACTGGCGCAATCATCAGCACGGTCGCCAACGCTGACGGCTCGCCCGGCAGCAGCAAGGACGGCAGCGCCATCCGCGCCACCCACACCATCACCTTCATTGGTGACAAACCCGGTCTGCACACGTTGCATGGCCGCGACCATGCCGGACAGGTCACAGTCGCGCCGCTCGACATAGACACCCGACATTATCCGCCGCCATGCGCGCAGCTGAACGATGTTTCACTGTTCGCCGCCGCACTCAAGCCACGGCGGCACGCATCGCACAAGGGCAGCTACGGCAATATCGCCATCATTGGTGGCGCCAGCGGCATGGCCGGCGCGCCCATCCTCGCCGCGCGCGCCGCGCTCTATTGCGGCGCAGGTCGCGTGTATGCGGTATTTCTCGAGCATGCACCAGCATTTGACAGCGCGCAGCCGGAACTAATGCTGCGCGATGCGCGCCAGTTCGACGCCGGTTCTTCGGTGCTGGTTGTCGGCCCCGGGCTGGGGCAATCGCGCGATGCGCACGATTTGCTGGCGCAAGCGCTGAATGCACCCAACCCTGTCGTGCTGGATGCGGATGCGCTGAACCTGATCGCGGCCGAACCCGGATTGCAGCAGAAAGTTGCGCGCCGCAAGAGCGCCACGCTGATGACGCCGCATCCGCTCGAAGCAGCACGGCTGCTCGACCAGTCGACGGCGGAAATCCAGGCCAGCCGCTTGCAGGCGGCGCAGCGGCTGGCGCAGCGTTTCAACGCCACCGTCATCCTGAAAGGCTCCGGCAGCGTGATTGCGCAGCCAGATGCGGAAACGGTCATCAACCCCACCGGCAACCCGGCGTTGGCCACCGCCGGCACCGGCGACGTGCTGGCCGGCATCTGCGGCGCGCTGCTGGCGCAAGGCTGGCCGGCACGCGAGGCCGCGCTCGGTGCCACCTGGCTGCATGGCAAGGCGGCCGACGATCTGGTGCAACAAGGCATCGGGCCGATTGGCTTGGCAGCGTGCGAATTACTGCCGGCGATGCGTGCGGCGCTGAACCGCCTGTGCTCGCGCCAGAGATGAACACCCCTAAATAACTGACCGAAACTGACTTTTCATTCAATTAGATACCAAAATATACTCCCAGTAGTATTTAAAAACAGCCAGAAAATATGTGGCTCCGCTACGCATTTTGTCCATATACTCCAACACAATGAATGCTCCGCACAGCAACTGATGGTTGAATTGGAACCGATTGAACTCTCTTTGTGCGAGGCCAAAGCCAAACAAAAAAGCGCCCCGCGGGGCGCCTTTTTGTGGTGAGGCATATCAGCACGGCTTAATGCGCCAGCACACCGCCAGTACCCTTCGGCGGCTCTGCCGCAGCCACCACTGCCGAGGCAACCTGTTCCGCTTCGGACAGCGGTTCCGGCTGACGCTCCAGCGCAACTTCCAGCACCTTGTCAATCCAACGCACCGGAATGATTTCCAGCTTGTTTTTCACGTTGTCAGGAATTTCGGCCAGATCCTTGACGTTTTCCTGCGGAATCAGCACGGTCTTGATGTTGCCGCGCTGCGCTGCCAACAACTTTTCCTTCAGGCCGCCAATCGGCAGCACTTCGCCGCGCAGCGTGATTTCGCCCGTCATCGCCACATCGGCCCGCACCGGAATGCCGGTCAGCACCGACACCATCGCGGTCGTCATCGTGATGCCGGCGGATGGCCCATCCTTCGGCGTCGCGCCTTCCGGCACGTGGATGTGGATGTCGCTCTTGTCGAACACATCGTCCTTGATGCCGAGTTTTTTCGCACGGCTGCGAACAACCGTCCGTGCCGCCTCGATCGATTCCTTCATCACGTCGCCCAGCGTGCCGGTGCGGATGATGTTGCCCTTGCCCGGGAACGAGGCCGATTCGATGGTCAGCAGTTCGCCACCAACTTCGGTCCATGCCAGCCCGACCACCTGACCGACCTGGTTTTCCTTTTCCGCCACGCCAAAATCGAACTGGCGCACGCCGAGGAACTTGTCGATGTTTTTCGGCGTGACGTTGACCTTGCGCTCCTGCTTCTTCAGCAGCAGCATCTTCACCACCTTGCGGCAAATCTTTGAAATTTCCCGCTCGAGCGAACGCACGCCGGCTTCACGCGTGTAATAGCGCACGATGTCGCGCAGCGCGCCTTCGGTGATGTTGATTTCACCTTCCTTCAGGCCGTTGTTCTTAATCTGCTTCGGCAGCAGGTATTGCTGCGCGATGTTCACTTTCTCGTCCTCGGTGTAGCCGGACAGGCGGATCACTTCCATCCGGTCGAGCAACGGCGCCGGAATGTTGAGCGAGTTCGAGGTCGCGATGAACATCACATCGGACAGATCGAAATCGACCTCGACGTAATGATCAGAGAACGTGTGGTTCTGCTCCGGATCGAGCACTTCCAGCAGCGCCGACGACGGATCGCCGCGGAAATCGGCGCCGATCTTGTCCACTTCATCCAGCAGGAACAGCGGATTCCTCACGCCGACCTTCGACAGGCTTTGCAGGATCTTGCCCGGCATTGAGCCGATATAGGTGCGGCGATGACCACGAATCTCGGCTTCGTCGCGCATTCCGCCCAGCGCCATGCGCACGAACTTGCGGTTGGTCGCTCGTGCAATCGACTGACCCAGCGACGTCTTGCCAACGCCCGGCGGGCCGACGAAGCACAGGATCGGTGCCTTGAGCTTGTCTACACGCTGCTGCACCGCGAGATATTCGAGGATGCGTTCCTTGACCTTGTCGAGCGCGTAGTGATCGCCTTCGAGCACGGTCTCCGCATGCGCGAGATCGTTGTTGACCTTCGATTTTTTCTTCCACGGCAGGTTTACCAGCGTGTCGATATAGTTGCGCACGACCGTCGCCTCGGCCGACATCGGCGACATCAGCTTGAGCTTTTTCAGTTCGGCCTGCGCCTTGTCGCGTGCCTCCTTCGGCATTTTCGCGGCAGTGATCTTTTTCTCGATTTCGTCGATGTCGGAACCTTCGTCGCCCTCGCCCAGTTCCTTCTGGATCGCCTTCACCTGTTCGTTCAGGTAATACTCGCGCTGCGATTTTTCCATCTGGCGCTTGACCCGGCCACGAATCCGCTTCTCGACCTGCAAAATATCGAGCTCGCCTTCAAGCTGGCCAAGCAGATATTCCAGCCGGCGAGGCACGTCGAACGATTCGAGAATCACCTGTTTCTGCTCGAGCTTCAGCGGCAGATGCGCTGCCACCGTATCGGCCAACCGGCCGGCTTCGTCGATGCCCGACAGCGACGACAGGATTTCCGGCGGAATCTTCTTGTTGAGCTTTACGTATTGCTCGAACTGCTGCACCACTGCGCGCCGCATCGCCTCCGCTTCCGGCTCTTGCTCGTCAATAGATTCGACCGGCTGCAAATCCGCCATGAAATGCGTTTCCAGATCGGAAATGTGCAGGATGCGCGCGCGCTGCACGCCTTCGACCAGCACCTTCACGGTGCCATCCGGCAGCTTGAGCATCTGCAAAATGTTCGCCACGCAGCCGATTTCATAGATATCGCTGGCGGTCGGCTCATCCTTCGCTGCCGCCTTCTGCGCGGCCAGCATGATGGTCTTGCCCATGTCCATCGCGGTTTCCAGCGCCTTGATCGAGCGAGGACGCCCGACAAACAGCGGGATCACCATGTGCGGGAAAACGACGACATCGCGCAGAGGCAACAGCGACAGCGTCGTTTGTTCGGTAATTGTGGTAGTCGTCATGATGGCATACCCTTATTTCTGAATGCTTGAGATCAATTTCGGCACGAAAGGCCAAAAAACAAGGTTATGCAGGAAAATTTTGCATCAAATCGCAAAATTCCTTTAAAAAAACACATCGATTGCGTTTTTTGCTGATTAAATCGTGAAAATACTCCGTTAAACGTCCGTTTTGAGCAAACAATAGCGCTCCAGTTGCCTGTTTCGCCATTGTTTGCCCCAATTCTTGCACAAAAAGGCCTGTTAGCTGGCCGCTTTTTGCTGCTCCTGATAAATCAGCAGCGGTTTGGCATCCTGAGTGATGGTGTTCTCGTCGATTACCACCTTGCTCACGTTCTGCTGCGTCGGCAAGTCATACATCACATCGAGCAACACGTTTTCGAGGATGGAACGCAGGCCACGCGCACCAGTTTTGCGCGCCAGCGCCTTTTTCGCAATCGCATGCAGCGCCGCCGGTCGGATTTCCAGTTCTGCACCTTCCATTTCCAGCAATTTCGAATACTGCTTGACCAGCGCGTTCTTCGGTTCCAGCAGAATCTGGATCAGCGCTTCCTCGGTCAGGTCGTTCAATACAGCAACGACCGGCAGACGCCCGACCAGTTCCGGAATCAGGCCGAATTTGATCAGGTCTTCCGGCTCGACATCAAGCAGCATGTCGCTCGCTACGCGCTCGCCCTCGCTCTTGACGACGGCGGAGAAGCCGATGCCGCCTTTGGCCGAACGCTCGGAAATGACTTTCGCCAGCCCGTCGAACGCACCGCCACAAATGAACATGATGTTGGTGGTATCGACCTGGATGAAATCCTGGTTCGGATGCTTGCGCCCACCTTGCGGCGGAATTGACGCCATCGTACCCTCAATCAGCTTCAGCAGCGCCTGCTGTACGCCCTCACCCGACACGTCACGCGTGATCGACGGGTTGTCCGCCTTGCGCGAAATCTTGTCGATTTCGTCGATGTAAACAATTCCGCGCTGCGCCTTGTCCACTTCGTAATTGCAATTCTGCAGTAGCTTCTGGATGATGTTTTCGACATCCTCACCCACGTAACCGGCTTCGGTCAGCGTAGTGGCATCGGCAATCACAAACGGCACGTTCAGCATGCGCGCCAGCGTCTGCGCCAGAAGCGTTTTTCCGGAACCGGTTGGCCCGACCAGCAGGATATTACTCTTGGACAATTCAACATCATCCGTCTTGCCATGATGCTTGAGCCGTTTGTAGTGGTTGTACACCGCAACCGACAGGATGCGCTTGGCCTTGTCCTGGCCGATCACATACTGATCGAGCAGGTTGCAAATCTCCTGCGGCGTGGGCAAATCGCTGTCTTGCCCCTTGCCGAATTCAGCACCCGCCGTTTCTTCGCGAATGATGTCATTGCACAAGCCAATGCACTCGTCGCAAATGTAAACCGACGGACCAGCAATCAGCTTTTTCACCTCGTGCTGGCTTTTGCCGCAAAACGAACAGTACAGGAGTTTTTCGCTACCGGTAATTTTCTTCGTAGACATCGGAAATGATATTTATGAAATTTTTATTCGATGTCCGCCGCAAATCGGCAGACCGCACCGACAAGATAACACAAGCACCTGCCGGCCGCACAGGTCATCAAAGCAAAACACCCGAACGGATACCGTCCGGGTGCTTGTGTGAGATGAAAAAATCAGGCTCGGCTGGTTAGTACCTTGTCGATCAGACCGTACTTGACCGCATCGTCGGCAGACATGAAATTGTCGCGCTCGGTATCGCGTGCAATCTGTTCGATTGCCTGTCCGGTTTTCTCGGCCAGGATGCCGTTCAGCCTTTCACGCAGATACAGGATTTCGCGCGCCTGAATTTCGATATCGGTCGCCTGCCCTTGCGCACCACCAGACGGCTGGTGAATCATGATGCGCGAATTCGGCAATGAAAAACGCTTGCCCTTCGCGCCCGCCGCCAGCAAGAATGCGCCCATCGATGCCGCCAGGCCGGTGCACAGCGTCGACACTTCCGGCTTGATGAACTGCATCGTGTCGTAGATCGCCATGCCGGCCGAAACCGAACCGCCGGGCGAATTGATGTACAACGAAATATCCTTGTCCGGATTTTCACTCTCAAGGAACAGCAACTGCGCCACGATCAGGTTGGCACTTTGATCGGTCACCGGGCCAACCAGGAAAATCACGCGCTCCTTGAGCAAGCGGGAATAGATGTCGAACGCACGCTCGCCACGGCCGCTCTGTTCGATCACCATCGGCACCATACCGAGCATATTGGCATCGAGTGCCGATTGCTGGAACTTGAACGTCATCTTTTATCTCCCTGAAGTGCGTTGCGGTCAGTTGGCCCGAGCCTGTCACCAATATTACTGCTGTTTCTGCGCCATTACTTCGGTAAACGGCAGAGCTTTTTCGGTTACCTTCGCCTTGCCCAGCACGAAGTTCACCACATTTTCCTCCAGTACCAGCGCTTCGACTTCGTCGATACGCTCCTTGGTGCCATAGTAGTAGTCGATTACCATTTGCGGATCCTGGTAGCTCTTGGCAATACGCTCGACTTCGGCACGCACCTGCTCCGGCGAGGCTTTCAGTTCGTTGATTTTCACCAGATCGCCGAGAATCAGGCCCAGACGGACACGACGCTCCGCCTGCGCGGTGAACAGTTCACGCGGCAAAGCCATGTTTTTCGGATTCATGCCATTTTGCGCCATGTTCTGCTTGGTCATTTCAACCAGATGGTCGATTTCCTGCTCGACCAGTGCTTTCGGCACGTCGAACTCGGCTACCTTCACCAATGCATCCATCACCGCATTCTTGTTCTTTGCCTGCAGGCGGTTGTTTGCTTCACGCTCCAGATTGTCGCGCACGTCCTGGCGCAGTTTGGCCACATCGCCATCGGCAACACCCAGCGATTTCGCGAAATCGGCGTTCACTTCCGGCATGTGCGCCCATTCGAGCTTTTTCAGCGTCACGGTAAATTCGGCCGTTTTGCCAGCCACATCCTTGCCCTGATAGTCTTCCGGGAAAGTCAGCGGGAATTTCTTCGATTCGCCAACATTCAGGCCGACAATCGCCGCTTCGAATTCCGGCAGCATCTGGCCGTGGCCCAGAATGAAAGCATAACCTTCTGCCTTGCCGCCATCGAATTCGACGCCATCGATCGTGCCAACGAAATCAATCGTCACGCGGTCATTGTTCTGTGCGCTCTGCACTGCTCCGCCATCGCCGTGTTCACCCTGTTCGCCCTTGACGTGGAAGTGAGCCTGGCCCTTCCGCAGCACGTCGATCGTGCGATCGACATCTTCCTCGGAGATTTCGGTCTTTACCTTTTCGATTTCGATTGCGGACAAATCACCAATCTTGACTTCCGGGTAGACCTCGAAAGTGGCATGGAAAGCGATATGGCCATCAGCCACGTCTTCCGTTTTGGCGCTGATCGCCGGATAGCCGGCAACGCGCAGGTCACTGTCGATCGCCTTCGCATGGAACTGCGCACCAATCATTTCATGCAGCACATCGGAGTGGGTCTGCGCGCCGTACTGAGCCACCACCATGTTCATCGGCACCTTGCCCGGACGGAAGCCGGGCGCTTTTGCGGTGCGAGCGCGCACCTTCAGGCGCTTGTCGACTTCGGCCTGCACCTCATTGCGCGGGAGAGAAATCGTGATGCGGCGTTCAAGTTTTTCCAGGGTTTCAACGTTTGCCATTTGAATTTATCCAATAAATAATAATTCGTTATTCTGGGAAAACTGTCGCCTTTCCCAAAAGTCAAGTCTGCTATTTTAGCTGAACTGGACAACCTGCGGCAAGAATGCCTTATCAGCAACATCATGCCTAGGCAGCAAATCAGATGATGCCATGTTCAGCAAATGAGTAAATTTTCGTGCCGGCGACCACCAGATGATCGAGCACGCGCACATCGACCAGCGCAAGCGCCTGCTTCAGCGCTTGCGTCAGCGCGACATCTGCCGCGCTCGGCTCCGGCGTTCCTGATGGATGGTTGTGCGCGAGGATCAGCGCGGCTGCATTATGCGCCAGCGCCGCCTTGACCACTTCGCGCGGATAAACGCTGGTTTGCGTTAATGTACCGCGAAACAGCTCGGCATCAGCAATCAGCCGGTTCTTCACATCCAGAAACAGCACGACGAACGATTCGTGCTGCGCGCCATTCCACTTCAACCGCAGGTATTGCCTGACCGCGTTGGGCGACGACATCAGATCGCCCTCCTGCAATTCTTCTGCCAGCGCCCGCCGCGCCAGTTCGAGCATTGCCTGCAATTGCGCGTATTTCGCCGCGCCCAATCCGTTGATGGCGGAAAATTCGGTCAAATTGGCTGAAAACAGACGGCTGAGCGAGCCGAAATGCCGAATCATCTCGCGGCCGAGGTCGACCGCGCTTTTCCCTCTGACGCCAATCCGCAAAAAAATTGCCAGCAGCTCCGCATCGGACAATGCGGCCGCCCCCTGGCCTATCAGGCGCTCCCGCGGGCGCTGGTCCTGCGGCCAATCCGTAATTGCCATAAGTGAAATCAGTGAAAATTAAAAATGGACGAATTGCTGCAGAATGCTTCGTGTAACCATTCCCGACGTCAAGTAGAATGGCACGCCAAGCAATATCATATGGCAAAAATATCATCAAGAATCATGAAAAAACAAATCCTGCTGGCGCAACCGCGCGGCTTTTGCGCCGGTGTGCATCGCGCAATCGAAGTGGTCGAACGCGCGCTGGTACTGTTCGGCGCGCCGATTTACGTTCGGCATGAAATCGTGCACAACAAATACGTGGTCGATGACCTGCGCGGCAAGGGCGCGATTTTCATCGAGGAACTGGCCCAGGTTCCCATAGGCAGCACCGTCATCTTCTCAGCTCATGGCGTATCGCGAACCGTGCGCGCCAAAGCCGAGGAACGAGGGCTGAAAGTGTTCGATGCCACCTGTCCACTGGTGACAAAAGTCCACATGGAAGTCGCGAAAATGCACAAGGAAGGGCGTGAAATCATCATGATCGGCCATCGCGGCCATCCTGAGGTCGAAGGCACGATGGGTCAGGCCGATTCCGGCATGCATCTGGTGCAAACCGTGCAAGACGTTGATACGCTCGCCGTGCACAATCCAGAAATGCTGGCGTATGTGACGCAAACCACGCTTTCGGTGGCCGATTCTGCCGAAATCATCGCCGCCATCAAGCGCCGCTTCCCGCGTGTGGCTGAACCGAAAAAAGCCGATATCTGCTATGCGACCACGAACCGTCAGGAAGCGGTCAAATTTCTCGTGCAGCAAGTCGATCTGGTGCTGGTGGTCGGCAGTCCGAACAGCTCGAATTCAAACCGGCTGCGCGAAGTCGCAGAAAAAAATGGCTCTACCGCATATATGGTCGATAATGCATCGCAAATCGACCCGGCGTGGGTCGAAGGCAAGAGCCGAATTGGCGTCACTGCTGGCGCATCGGCGCCGGAAATCCTGGTGCAGCAAGTGATCGAACGGCTCAAGCAATGCGGCGCAACCGGTGTGCGCGTGCTGGAAGGCGTTGAAGAAAATACGGTTTTTCCGTTACCGAAAGGCTTGGGCGGCAAGGACTGATCTGCCCATCTTTTCCGCCAGCAACGACGATACGCCGGCAAATGCCGGATGCTCGGCAGTGATGACAAAAGTCGGGATCGCCGCCAGATAGCCGGAATAACGCCCCTTTTGTTCGAAACGGCGGCGAAAGCCAGATGCATCGAAACGCGTCCCCAGACGCGGCACGATGCCGCCACCGATGTACACGCCACCTTTCGCTCCCAGCGTCAGCGCCAGATTGCCGGCCATCGTGCCCAGCATCAGGCAAAAGGTTTCGATGGTTTCGTCGCACAGCGCACATTCGCCCGACAGCGCACGATGCGTGATATCCGGCGCAGACAGCGCCTCTGGCGTTCGGCCATTCCGATGCGCCAGCGCGCGGTAAACCAGTTCCAGCCCCATGCCGGACATTAACCTTTCGGCCGACACATGCGGATATTCGCGCCAGGCAAAATGCAGAATGCCGGCCTCGCGCTCGTCTGCCGGCGCAAAGCTCGCGTGCCCACCTTCGCTTTGCAGCGGTATCCATCCGCCCGGCGATGGCATCAGGCCGGAAACCCCCAACCCAGTGCCCGCGCCGAGCAGTGCAATCGGCGCCTCACCTCTTTCCAGCCCGGAACCGACCTGCCGTTTCTGTTCCGCTGTCAGCCGCGGCAAGGCCATCGCCAGCGCGGTGAAATCATTCACCACCAGCAGGGTGTCCAGTTTAAATTCAATTCTTAGTGCTTCGATCGAGAAGGCCCAATCTGCGTTGGTCAGCTTCACGTGATCGCCATCGACCGGCTGCGCAACGGCAAACGCAGCATGGCACACCTGCCTTGCACCTGCAGCCACGGCCACTGGTTGTGACAAATAGGCATGCAACGCTTCGCTGATGCTGTGATACGAATTTGTCGCCAGCACCGTTACGGCCTCAAACCGATGACCAGGCATCTCCAGCGCAAAACGGGCATTCGTACCACCGATATCGGCCAGCAATCGCGGATACTCATGCGCGCACGCCTGCTGGGGCATTTCACAATCATTTGCTGCGCGAAAAGTCGGCTCCATATCTGGCTCTAAAATGATGTCACCGAACAATATATACTGCCCGGTGTATTTTCAGCACTGCAAAATATCAAGTCAAACCTGATTACCACCATAAAACACGCGCCAGCCCTGCATCGCCCACGTGTTGCCGATAAACTCTGGACATACCTTATGTCACTGCCCGCCAGCAGCATGTCGTCGTTTTGAAGGCGTGTCCGTATGATAAAATCCGCTCCCTACATTGCCAACCATATTTGAAAGAATCGACCTATGGCAGGACACAGCAAATGGGCCAATATCAAACACAAGAAGGCCGCATCTGACGCAAAGAAGGGCAAAATCTGGACCCGCGTCATCAAGGAAATCACGGTTGCAGCGCGCATGGGTGGCGGCGACCCGAGTGCGAACCCGCGCCTGCGTCTGGCGATCGACAAGGCGGCCGACGCCAACATGCCGAAAGACAACGTGCAGCGCGCAATCGCCCGCGGCACCGGCGGCCTAGAAGGCGCAAACTACGAGGAAGTACGCTACGAAGGCTACGGCATCAACGGCGCAGCGATCATCGTCGATTGCCTGACCGACAACCGCGTGCGCACGGTCGCCGATGTGCGCCATGCATTCTCCAAGTTTGGCGGCAACATGGGCACCGAGGGTTCGGTCGCGTTCATGTTCAAGCACTGCGGCCAGCTGTATTTTGCCCCTGGCGTCGATGAGGACAAGCTGATGGAAGCGGCGCTTGAAGCCGGAGCCGAAGACGTGATCACCGATGACGATGGCGGCATTGAAGTGCTGTGCCCACCGAACGATTTCCCGAACGTCAAGGAAGCGCTGGAAAAGGCTGGCTTCAAGGCGGAAGTGGCTGAAATCATCATGCGCCCGGACAATGAAGTCGAATTCAGCGGCGACGATGCGGCGCGGATGCAGAAGCTGATCGATGCACTGGAAAACATCGACGACGTGCAGGAAGTCTTTACCAGCGCCAGCTTTGACGATTGATAACATGATGCGTCACAAGCTGGCGCATCATTGCCCGCAGTGTGGCCCGCAAAGCGGCCATTTGCCACTTCCCTTCTGCTTTTTGACATTATGAAAATACTGGTAGTCGGCTCCGGCGGCCGTGAACATGCACTGGCATGGAAAATTGCCCAGTCACAACGGGTGCAGATGGTGTTCGTCGCGCCAGGCAATGGCGGTACCGCCAGCGATGCGCGGATGAAAAACATCGCGCTCACCGATCCGGCTGCGCTAGCCGATTTCGTCGAGCGCGAACAGGTCAAGCTGACCATTGTCGGCCCGGAAGCACCGCTGGCCGCCGGCATCGTCAACCTGTTCCGCACCAGGGGATTGAAAATCTTCGGCCCGACGAAGGAAGCGGCACAGCTCGAAAGCTCGAAGGATTTCGCCAAGGCATTCATGCTGCGCCACGGCATTCCGACGGCGAAATACCGCACCTTTGCCGATGCGCAAGCAGCACACGATTACGTCCGCAGCGAAGGCGCGCCGATCGTCATCAAGGCCGATGGCCTGGCCGCCGGCAAAGGCGTGGTCGTGGCCACGACCGAAGATGAGGCGCACGCAGCCATCGACATGATGCTGTCGGACAACCGTCTGGGAGATGCTGGCGCTCGGGTTGTGATCGAGGAATTCCTTGCCGGAGAAGAAGCCAGCTTCATCGTGATGGTCGATGGCAAGCACATCTTGCCGCTAGCCACCAGCCAGGATCACAAGCGCCTGAAAGATCACGACGAAGGCCCGAATACCGGCGGCATGGGCGCGTATTCTCCGGCGCCGATTGTCACGCCGGAACTGCATGCGCGCGTGATGCGTGAAATCATCGCGCCGACCGTGCAGGGCATGGCCAAGGATGGCATCCCGTACACCGGTTTCCTGTATGCGGGATTGATGATCGATGCTAGCGGCAACCCGAAAACACTGGAATTCAACTGCCGCATGGGCGACCCGGAAACGCAGCCGATCATGGCGCGCATGAAAAGCGATTTCCTGTCCGTGGTCGAACACGCGGTTGTCGGCACGCTCGATGCGGTCGAGCTGCAATGGGACAGGCGCACCGCGCTCGGCGTAGTGATGGCTGCCGCGAATTACCCGGAAACGCCCCGCAAGGGCGACCTCATCTCCGGCATTCCGGCGGAAAACGACAATTGCATCACGTTCCATGCCGGCACAACACTCGAAGGCGGCAAGCTGCAAACATCTGGCGGGCGCGTGCTGTGCGTGGTCGGACTGGGCGACAGCGTCAAGGTAGCGCAGCGCGCAGCCTATGACGCGATTGATGCCATCCGTTTCGACGGAGCGCAATACCGCCACGACATTGGCTGGCGCGCCATCAAGCATCATCAAGGCTGATTTGAGCCGATGCAGCGCTGCGTCGCCATACTCGGAGGCAGTTTTGATCCGGTGCATAACGGTCATCTGGCGCTCGCCGCTCACTTTGCACAACGCCTGCATCCGGACGAATTGCGCATCATCCCGGCCGGGAATCCGTGGCAAAAGGGCAGCCTGTCCACACCGGCGCGGCATCGGGTCGAGATGGTGCGGCGCGCCTTCGCCTCGCAGCCGCTGCCATTCCTGCTCGATTTGCAGGAAATCGGCCGCGCAGGCCCGACCTACACCATCGACACGCTGCGCTCGCTGCGCGCCGAACTGGGCGACGACACTTCCATCGTATTCCTGCTCGGCGCCGATCAGTTGCAGCGGCTGAACACCTGGCGCGACTGGCAGCAACTGTTCGAGCTGGCGCACCTGTGCGCCGCCGCACGCCCCGGATTTGCGTTGGATGCAGGCGCACTGCCACCGGAAGTTGCACGAGAGTTTTCTCTCCGCAAGGGAACGCTGGAACGAATCAGGGAAACTCCGCATGGCATGACCCGCATTGATGAAGACCTGGCGATCGACATTTCCGCCACAGCCCTGCGGGCGGCACTGCAGCGCGGCGAACGCCCGGCATCGCAGTTGCCCAAGTCAGTGCTAGACTATATCGAACAATTTCACCTTTACAAGGAATAAATGGATATCCAGACCCTGCAAAGAATCGTCATCAATGCGCTCGAAGACGTAAAAGCGCAAGACATTCAGCTGTTCGACACCACCAACCTCACCAGCATGTTCGATCGCATCGCGATCGCCTCCGGCACATCCGGCCGCCAGACGCGCGCACTTGCATCGTCGGTACGCGACCAGGTCAAGGAAGCCGGCGGCAAGGTGGTCAGCATCGAAGGCGAAAATACGGGTGAATGGGTGCTGGTCGACCTGGGCGACATGGTGGTGCACATCATGCAGCCGACTATCCGAGCCTACTACCGTCTGGAAGAAATCTGGGGCGAAAAGGCGATCAGCCTGACGGCAGCCAAACGCCTGCCCAAGAAAGCAGCCGACGACAAGCCGAAAGCAAAACCGGCAGCTAAAAAGGCAGCCAAGGAAACCGCCGCTGCTGAAGAAACGCCGAAGAAACGCACCACGCGCAAGACGGCCGCAGCGAAAGAAGTTCCAGTAACTGAGGAAGCGCCGAAAAAACGCACGACGAAGAAAGCCGCCGAGGCAACCGCAGAAGCCGCGCCCAAAAAACGCGTGGTGAAAAAAGCGGCGGATACGGCTGAAACCGCGCCGGCCAAGGCACCGGCGAAAAAAACGGTCGCCAAAAAGAAAACCGGCGAAGAAACTGCCGCACCAGCAACCCAAAAGGCGGCTGCAAAAAAAGCGCCCGCTAAAGCATCGCCGGCCCAAAAGGCCACTGCCAAAAGCAAGGCGAAATAACGCATCCACATGCAACTCGTCATCGTCGCTGTCGGCCACAAAATGCCGGCCTGGGTCGATACCGCTTTCGGCGAATACGCCAAACGGATGCCGCCGGAATGCCGCATCGTGCTCAAGGAAATCCGTCCAATCGAGCGCACCGGCGGCAAGACGGCGGAATCGGCGATGCAGCAGGAACGCAGCCGCATCGAAGCCGCCCTGCCCAAAGGGGCGCGCATCATCGCACTGGATGAGCGCGGCAAGGATTTGACCACGATGCAGCTGTCTCAGCAATTCACCCAATGGCAGCAAGATGGCCGCGATGTCGCCATTGTCATCGGTGGCGCCGACGGGCTGGATGCCGGCTTCAAGGCGAATGCGGATGGCCTGCTCCGCCTGTCGAGCATGACGCTGCCGCACGGCATGGTGCGCGTGCTGCTGGCTGAACAGCTGTACCGTGCCTGGTCGATCACGCAAAACCATCCGTATCACCGGGTCTAATGCATGAACAAAACCGAACAAACGATTTATCTGGCATCGCAAAGCCCGCGCCGGCGCGAACTATTGCGACAAATTGGAGTCAAATTCCAGTTGCTGTTGCTGCGCAGCACCCCGCCACGCGGAGCGGACGTGAGCGAAGAAGTGCTTCCCGGGGAAGCGCCGCACGATTATGTAACCCGTGTCACCCGTGAAAAGGTGATGTTCGCGCAGGATGTGCTAACGATGCGCAGCCTGCCGCCGCGCCCCATTCTGGCCGCCGACACCACAGTCGTGCTTGATGGCAAGATCCTCGGCAAACCGGCCAATGCCACCGAAGCGACTGAAATGCTGCAATCGCTGTCAGGCCGCACGCACGAAGTCATCACCGGCATCGCGGTGGCGCACCAAGCGCGACTGTCTCAGGTGCTGCAGATATCGGAGGTGACTTTCGCGCCCCTTTCTCAGGAAACAATTGCCGCCTATTGCGCCAGCGGCGAACCCTACGACAAGGCTGGCGGATACGGCATTCAGGGCATGGCGGCCACCTTTATCGCTCGCATTGATGGCAGTTATTCCGGTATCATGGGATTGCCGCTGTTTGAAACCGCGCATCTGCTGCGGCAAGCCGGCATCCACACGATATGAGCGAAGACATCCTTATCAATTTCACGCCGCAGGAAACGCGCGTTGCGCTGATCCAGCAAGGCGTGG
>JAGSYW010000038.1 GCA_018262475.1 Burkholderiaceae bacterium
GTACTTCACGGTTCAAGCTTCCGCATGGGCCAAGATTTGCGACATGGTTGACAAGCCGGAATGGAAAGACGATCCGAACTACAACACGTTCGAAGCTCGTCGTGACAAGTTCTTCCAAGTCATCAAGTACATCGAGTCCAAGTTCCAAGACAAGGACAAGCACGAAGTTACCAAATGGGCTGCCGAATACGACATTCCTTGCGGTCCGGTTAACTCCTTCAAGGAACTGGCACACGATCCGTCCCTGCGCAAGGTTAAGACCATCGTTGAAGTTGATCACCCGATCCGTGGCAAGTACCTGACCATCGGTTCCCCGATCAAGTTCTCGGAATCCGAAGTCGAAATCACCCGTTCCCCGATGCTGGGAGAGCACAGCGAAGAAGTTCTGAAATCGCTGGGTTACTCCGACGCAGAAATCGCAGCCATGGTTGCTAACGGCACCACTGCTCTGTACGGCAAGTAATTCCCTGTCTTTGACAGAATAAAAACGGCGCCTTCGGGCGCCGTTTTTATTTCTAGCATGCTGTTTAGTCCTTAAAGCGTATCACTACTATTCAGTAACGAAGCGCTTTATGTTATTGCTTCTGATGTGATGCCATATCAGGACAAATGTGCGCCATCCAGATAACCGCTCTTCCCGCGGAAGGCCGCACACTGCTTGAACGCGGACAGAGAAACAGCCTCGTTGATACCAGCGCAGAAGCGACTGGTCAGCTTTAACAACTCCTTGATGTCGCGCCCGCTTGAGTTCGGAAACGTTTCAACCAGCTCCTGAACAAGGCTGTCGGAGATGGGGATGTGGAATTGATCGGCCAACGTCCGCCACAGACGGATGGCATCTTCGCGTGGCGGTATTTCATAGCGGATGACGGCAATGCAACGTGAAAGAATGGCATCGTCAACATCGTCCATGCGGTTAGTCGTCATGAACAGCAAGCCGTTGAAATATTCCAGCGTGCGCAAAAATTCAGCAACAATGGCATTGTGCTGCATGTCATTGTCGCGCTTGCGGATGTAGACGTCGGCCTCATCCAGCAGCAGAATGCATTCCCAGCGTGCGGCGCGGCGCAAAATCGAAGCGAGCGAAGATTCAACCGATTCGGCAGATGTGCCGAGCTGACCGGAATGCACGCGATATAGCGGCTTGCCCACGACTTCCGAATACACTTCTGCGGTAAGCGTTTTCCCCAATCCGGGAGCGCCCATGCAGAGGATGGTCGTGCCGCCCGATTTTCCCTCGATGATGTCGTCCATCAGCATGTCCATGCGCGACGTCAGGATATCAATCAGAATGCGGTGCTGCTGCGGCAAAACCAGCTTGTCACGCAGACCAGGACGGTACGAATACTCTTCCAGATTCTGCACATGGATCCAGATGTTTTCATGCAACTCCAGATGGAACATGTGGAGGTAGCAATGCAGCGGAATGCGTGTGAAGTCGAGACCATGAACACAGCCCGCGCGACGGTCTGTATTAACCTCAATTCGCCGATTAATCATTTCCTCGTCATTGATGCACTTGACGGGAATGTCTTTCTCGAAGCGATAGAATTCAAGCCCATCCAGGCGCTTTTCCGGACTCAGCAGGAAAGCATGATTACGCGCATAAAATTGCTTGCCCGACTGCGGCTGAAACCGCTGAAAACGCGCAACCTGTGCTTCGTACTCTGCCTTAAACTCAGGGCACTCCCGGAAAAAACCTTTGCGTGCCAATAGCTCCGGAACGGTCCATTGCCCCATTTCGCGACGCCTGAACAGAATCGCATTGGTCATGCCAGAGCGCCACATTTCAGCATTGTCCGCGTCCTCTTCTTGCCGATTGGCTGATTGCACCGTGTTGGCAAGCAGGCTAATGGCAACGAATGGCAACCCTGTCCCCTCCGGTGGCTCAATGTATTCAATGGAATCAACCAGCCACGGCAACAGGATGCCATCCCGGTTGCGGCGATACAGCCAGCCGTCAATCGCATGTCGCGACAGGTATGCCACAATCGCCGGCACCAATTGCAGCAGATCATCCACCACCGGCTCACGATTGTCCTGCAGGATATTTCTCAAGGCGATAATCTGGAACTGCAAAGGCAGGTCTTTGTCTTCCTTGGCCAGCCTGTCTAGCTGCTCAAGGTCATGCTCGCAAAATAAGCGGGAAGGCACCACGATTTGGCCAGAAGTCAGCCCATGCGAAGACAAGCGTTCAACCAGAGGGGTGTCAGGCAAAAGGTGGGGGATCAGTTTCGTTGCGAACGGTATGGCGATATCAAATTCCATAGTAATCCAAGCTGTCGACAAGTGAATGCGATTTTACGCGATTCGTATTCGTGAATCGGGCGCGATCTGAAGTTTTGCTGGCGTCCATTTTGTTATCGCACAGATCCGGCGCAGTACATGCCATTCGTTGCCAGGCACGATAACGTACCTGAGGGATGCTTAATGGCCAGAGGATTTGCTCCGATTGAGGAAAAAATCCACCGCCTTTTCCACCACGTGCGGGTGAATGACATGCCGGCCACTGAATTCGAAGTACTCGACCTCATAACCCGCGTCCTTGAGTTGCCTGACGTGTTTCCGCCCGCTGGCATCGATCGGCAATTGCTCATCTTCCGGGCTGTGAGCAATGAAGATGAGCGGCTTGCCAATCGGCTTATATGCATTCATAAAGCCGCCGGACAGCGCAATTACATGACTGAGCCAATCGCCATTGGAAACGCCGATCGAGAGCGAGTAGCTGGCGCCATCGGAGAACCCGCAAAAGCAAAAATGATTGCGGTCAATTTCGTAGCGTGCCGTAATTTCGGCCAGCGCCTGGTCGAGTCGCTCCAGATCGGGGCCGTTGCCAGCAATGGTCAAATCCCAAGTTGCGAAAGTAGACTGAGGCACAAGCAACAGGAATTTGTGCTGGTGTGCATGCTGTTCAAAAAAGGGCAACACCTTTTCAGCGCTACCGTTAGCGCCATGAAACATCACCAACAATCGTACTGGCCTGCCAGCATCCATCCCTTCCGGCACGACCAAAATTGTGTCGCGTTCTGGCGACAGTCCAAGTTGGTGGCGCCCGGGCGGGAACGGCGGCTTGACCGGCGCAGCGGGCGAAAATGACAGCCGACCAAGAATCGACGGTGGAAGAAAGGAAAGATCAAGGCCCTCAAGCCCCAATTTGGACAGATCGATCATGCGTTCGCCAGAAGTTTGCAGTGATAATACGAATCGCATTATAGCGGCCTTGCACTGCGTGTTAAGGCATAAATCCTGCCTATGCGCCAGAAGCACGTGGAATCTGCTGTGATTCATCAAAACACGGTTCTGGAGAATGTGAGTAGAATGGGAGCGCTGCTTCTTCTTTTTTAATGACGGGGGGGGAACTAACATGAGTAATGTACCTGCGATTGACATCGGCATTTCTGCCAAGGATCGCGCAGCGATCAGCGACGCGCTGTCCAAGGTGCTCGCTGACAGCTTCGTGTTGTACCTGAAAACGCACAACTACCACTGGAACGTAACCGGCCCGATGTTCCAGACGCTGCATCTGATGTTCATGGATCAATACACGGAACTCTGGAACGCGCTGGATGCCATCGCCGAACGCATCCGCTCGCTCGGTTTTCCTGCCCCAGGCACGTTCAGGGAATTTCTTAAACTGTCGTCGATCAAGGAAGTCGAGGGCACATTGAGCGCAGACAGCATGATCCGTGAGCTGATCGCCGGACAGGAAGCAGTTACCCGCGCCTGCCGGGCGGCACTGGCTGTTGCCGACAGGGCAGATGACCAGCCATCGGTCGACATCATGGTACAGCGCCTGCAAATCCATGAAAAAAATGCGTGGATGCTCAGAAGTCTGATCGACTCAAGCCCTGCCGCCTCAGTCAAGACCGCCAAAGGCCGGAAAAAATAAACCCGACAGGATTGGCCGGTGCGGTTGGCGCCGGCCATGACCATCACTCTTCCAGCGGCGCGAAAATCGCCTCCAGATCTTCTGGGGTGATCTGCACGTTCTGCGTTTCGCCGGCGGCGAGCATTGCGCGCGCCAAATCCGCCTTTTTCTGCTGCAGTTCCTGAATTTTCTGTTCTAGCGTGCCATTGGCAATCAGCTTGTAGACGAACACCGGCTTGTCCTGACCAATGCGCCACGCGCGGTCGGTCGCCTGCGTTTCCGTTGCCGGGTTCCACCAAGGATCGTAGTGAATCACCGTGTCGGCCGCGGTCAGGTTCAGGCCAACGCCGCCTGCCTTCAGGCTGATCAGGAACAGCGGCACCTCCCCCTGCTGGAAAGAACGAATGACGGACGCACGATCGACCGTGTCACCTGTCAAAAGCGCATACGGGATATCGCGCGCCTTCAATTCTGCCTCGATCAAGGTCAACATGCTGGTGAACTGCGAGAAAACCAGAATGCTGCGTTTTTCCGCCAGCAATTCCTCCAGCATCTCCATCAGTTCGGTCAGCTTGGCTGACGCGGCGGCATTGATCCGTCCATGCCCGCCCTTGACCAGCCGCGGATCGCAGCACACCTGCCGCAGTTTCAGCAACGCCTCCAGAATCACGATCTGGCTGCGCGCAACGCCCTTCTTCGCAATTTCGTTGCGAATCTTCGCATCCATCGCCAGCCGCACCGTTTCGTACAGATCGCGTTGCGCACCAGTCAGTTCGACGCTGCGTATGACTTCAGTCTTCGGCGGCAACTCCTTCGCCACCTTGTCCTTCGTCCGGCGCAGCAGGAATGGCTTGATGCGCCGTGTCAGCAGATGACGGCGCGAATCGTCACCGAGCTTTTCAATCGGATTGCGGAAATCGGTATTGAAGCCCTTTTCATCACCCAGCAGACTAGGCAACAAAAAATGGTATTGCGACCAAAGTTCGCCCAGATGGTTTTCCAGCGGCGTGCCGGTCAGGCACAGCCGGTGACGTGCGCGCAGCATTCCTGCTGCCTGCGCCGATTTAGAGCGCATGTTCTTGATGTACTGCGACTCGTCGAGAATGATCATATGGTACTCGTGCGCCTGCAGCATTTCTTCGTCGCGCGGCAATAGTGCATAGGTTGTCAGCACCAGGTCGTGTTCGTCGATCAGGTCGAAACGCGGCATCCGATCCTTGCCCTGCAACAGCAGCACGCGCAAGTCTGGGGCGAAGCGTGCTGCTTCATCCTGCCAGTTGCTCATCAGACTGGTCGGCGCAATCACCAGCACCGGTTTGTCCAGCCGCCCGGCTTCCTTTTCAGTCAGGATGTGCGACAACGTCTGGATCGTCTTGCCCAACCCCATGTCGTCGGCCAAAATACCGGCAAAACCGTATTCGCGCAGAAACTGCATCCACGACAAGCCATCAAGCTGGTAATCACGCAGCGACGCGTTCAACCCTTTCGGTGCATCGACCCGCACGACACCACCAAACTCATTCAGCTTCTGGCCTATTTCCAGCAAATTCTCACCACCAGACCAGCGCATTTGCGTTGCCACAGCCAGCTCTGCCAGCCGTGCAGCATCGAGTTTTGACAACCGAAGCTTGTCTGTTTCCGGCCGATCACTGAAATACAGTTCGCCCAAGGTGCCGAGGATTGGCTTCACTCGTTTCCATGGCAACGCCACGCGCCGGCCATCCGGCAGCGTCGCTAGCAATTGGTCGTTATCGGCATGCGCCGCCAGCGCCTGCGGATCGAAATCGAACGGCGCATTGCGAATCAGCGCCACCAATACCGGCAGTAGCGACACCCGCTCGCCGTTGACGACGATGCCAAGTTCGAGGTCGAACCAGTTCTTGCCAGGTTCGTTGGTGTTGTCCTCGACGGCTGCATACCAGTCGTCGATTTCTGTTAAATCGTAACGATACTCTGGTGTCTTGACGATGCGCCAGCCACGCACCACCAGTCCTGCCAGACCATCGCCAATGAAACGCATCCATTCCGCCTGCGACGGCAACTCAAGCGCACCCGAGATTGGTCGCAGCGGTGACGCTGGCTTGCGCGGCGCGGCAAAACCATGCGCGACCAATACCTGGCTGGCATCATTTTCTGCCTGCTGCTGGCGCACGATGCGCTCGATGCTGTCATTGCGTTCGCGCACGATGGGGCCAACCTGCCCCGGCAGCACCATTTCACCATCGTAATCAAAGGCCAGCACCGCATAATCGTGCCAGCGCTCGCCATGCCGCGTCAGTTGAGCCACACTGCCCAGCGTCAAGCACGGCACCGGCCTGATATCTTCGCGCACAGTTTCCTGCACCTGCTCCGGCAGCGGCACAATCGCACTCAACCCCTGCGCAAGCAGCAGATGCGACACCACCGGCTTGTCGTCAGCCGACAGCACCGGCGCCTGCGCAACCAGCTCCTGCAGCTCCTTCACCGGCACCGCCGCGATGCCGTCCTGCTGGCGCAATTCACCGCATGACAGATTGTCCACATACCACGGCGGATTGGTCGGCAGTATGTAATCCATCAAGCCATTGCCGGAAACCGGCGGCTCAAACTGCCATGACAACCGCAGCGAAGCCCCCTGTTCTCGCCAGGTCAGGCTCGCAGCGCGAGTCGGCGCCTCCTTCAGAGGAAACAGCAATCCCTTGGCCATGTCGGCATATGAATTCGTCCACAGCAGCCGCTGCTCGCCTATCAGCATCCGCAGCAACTGCGCGCCAATCTTGCCACGCGGCTCTGATGCGCTGGTCGCCTGCGACGCAACGCCGCTGCGCATCGCGATAAACAACCGCACCAGATCGAGATCTTCCGGCTTGACGTAGGCCGGGGTGTTGGTCAGCAGCGTATGCAGTTCGCTGACCGGGCTGGCCATTGAAATCTCGCCATTCGGCCGCAAGCGCCCCTTGCACACAGCCAGCAGCACATGCCGGCCGCTCTTGTCCGGCGACAGCACGAACAGCAACCGGTAGGAAGAAGCCGCGGCATCTCCCTCTTCAGCCACCTGACGCTGCGTCTGTGCAGCACGCTCAACCCGCTGCAGCCAACTGGCAACACCCGTCGGCAGATTCTGCAGTGCGTCCGACAGCCCGGTCGAAGCCGCAGCGGCGCTTTCCTGCTCCATGAACGCGATCAGCGCTGCCGCGACATGGCGGCAGTTGTGGCCGACCGCGCAATTGCATACGCCATCGAAATTGATGCCCTTGCGCGTCGGATACAGCAGGATGTCCTGCTGGAACAACTTGTCGCCGTCACCGCGCACGCTGGATTTGATCGAATTGCCAACCAAGCTGATTTCGCACACATTACCGTTGCGCACGAACTCGCTACCACGCTGAATAAGCGCAGCCTCGAAATGCTTGCGGATGTCATCAATGGTGAAATACATGATCCCGTTGAATCGAATTTGTAGCGAACAAAGGCGACCAAAGGCACCTATTATCCACCAAAACCCACGCCAGCAAAATGGAAAAACTGCGCTTCGGCGATTTTTTTGTTGCACTTCCGCCATAGCCTACCGCTTTACATACTCCCACCTGTATTTTATATACATCATTAAAAATAAGGTCAAAAACATGATTTTTTACACATACCCCAACAAAAACACAAAAACACTGGAAAATTAAGGTTCGCCACTGGCGAATTCGCGCAAATTGCGTATCATCTGCACCCTTGATTTTTTCAGCTGGAACTTGTCATGCTGCCACCCATCGAACAACGTCTGGCCACAGAACTGGCCGCCCGCCCGAGCCAGATTGCTGCCGCGATTGCCCTGCTCAATGATGGCGCCACCGTGCCTTTCATTGCGCGCTACCGCAAGGAAGCGACCGGCGGACTGGATGACATCCAATTGCGCCTGCTGGAAGAACGGCTGCGCTATCTGCGCGAACTGGAAGACCGCCGAGCAGCGGTGCTGAAATCGATCGACGAACAAGGAAAACTGACGCCCGCACTGCGTGAATCCATCCTCTTGGCGGAAGACAAGGTGCGACTCGAAGACCTGTACCTGCCGTACCGCCCCAAGCGCCGCACGCGCGCGCAAATTGCAATCGAAGCCGGCCTGATGCCGCTGGCCGATGCATTGCTGGCCAATCCGACACTCGAACCGGAAACAGAAGCAGCGAAGTATCTGAAACCGGCCTTCACTTCCGAAAACGGTGACAACCCCGGCGTGCCGGATGCAAAAGCGGCGCTTGATGGTGCGCGGCAAATCCTGATTGAACGCTTCGCCGAAGATGCCGAACTCCTGCTAGGCCTGCGTGATTACCTGAATGAACACGGCGTGGTTGAAGCCAAGGTTGCTGCCGGCAAGGAAGAGGCCGGGGCGAAATTTGCCGACTATTTCGATTTTGCGGAAAACATTGCCGCCATCCCTTCGCACCGCGCGCTGGCGCTGTTTCGCGGTCGGCGCGAAGAAGTGCTGAACATTGCGCTACGGCTCGACAGCGAAGAGGAAAAGCCGAAATGGAATGCGCCACACAACCCATGCGAAGGTCGCATCGCTGCGCGCTTCGGCATTCGCGAGCAGCAACGCGCAGCCGATTCGTGGCTGATGGACACGGTGCGCTGGGCTTGGCGCGTGCGCATTTCGATGCATCTGGAAACCGAACTGATGGGCGCCCTGCGCGAACGCGCCGAATTGGACGCCATCCGCGTGTTTGCCCGCAATCTGAAAGACTTGCTGCTGGCCGCCCCTGCCGGGCAACGCGTAACCATAGGCCTTGATCCGGGCTTGCGCACCGGCGTCAAGGTGGCGGTGACCGACGCAACCGGCAAGGTCGTCGCGACCGACACGATTTACCCGCACGCGCCACGTGACGACTGGGACGGCTCGCTGCATCGCCTGGCCGCACTGGCAAACGCCAATCACGCCACGCTGATCGCCATCGGCAACGGCACCGCATCGCGCGAAACCGACAAGCTGGCACAGGAGCTGATCCGCCGGCATCCAGAACTCAAACTCGACAAGATTGTCGTGTCCGAAGCAGGCGCATCGGTTTATTCTGCATCCGAATTTGCGTCGCAGGAATTGCCGGAGCTGGATGTATCGCTGCGCGGCGCGGTATCGATTGCGCGCCGCTTGCAGGATCCGCTGGCGGAACTGGTGAAAATCGACCCGAAATCGATTGGCGTCGGCCAGTACCAGCACGATGTCGCGCAAACGAAACTAGCCGACTCGCTTGACGCTGTGGTAGAGGATTGCGTGAACGCGGTCGGTGTTGATGTGAATACCGCTTCGGTTCCGCTACTAACGCGGGTGTCTGGCTTGAATGCCAGCGTTGCTGCCAACATCGTCCGCTACCGTGACCAGATGGGGCCGTTTGCCAGCCGCGCCGATCTAAAAAAAGTACCTCGCCTGGGCGACAAAACTTTCGAACAGGCTGCGGGCTTTTTGCGCGTCACGGGCGGCGCGAACCCGCTCGACGCATCCGCGGTGCATCCGGAATCGTACCCGCTGGTTGAAAAAATTCTGGCAGACCTTGGCAAGAACGTGCAGCAAGTCATCGGAGACAGCAAGCTGCTCAAATCGCTAAATCCGACCAAATACGCGGACGACCGCTTCGGCGTGCCTACCGTCACCGACATCCTGACCGAACTGGAAAAACCCGGGCGTGACCCGCGACCGGAGTTCAAGACAGCGAACTTCAAGGAAGGCGTGGCCGACATCAAAGATCTGCGGCCGGACATGATCCTCGAAGGCGTGGTAACGAATGTCGCCGCATTCGGCGCATTCGTCGATATCGGTGTGCATCAGGACGGACTGGTGCATGTGTCAGCACTGTCGGACAAGTTCGTCAAGGATCCGCACCAGGTGGTAAAAGCCGGCCAAGTGGTGAAGGTCAAGGTGCTTGAGGTCGACATCAAGCGCCAGCGCATCAGCCTGACGATGCGCTTAAGCGCTCAGCCATCACCGATGAAAGACAAGCATCTGCCGCATTCGGCCAAACGCACTGCACAAACAAAAACGCCGCCAGTGACCAGTGTCATGGCGGCGGCTTTTGCCAAAACTACCGCTGGCAACCGTTAATCGTCGGTCACCAGCAATCGCCGGAGAATACTCTCCGGCAAGCCCAGGCAGGCTCAGGAACCTTGGCCTGGTTTTGCAGCAACTTCAGCTACTGCGTGCAGCGTATCCATCTTTTCTTGCGGATAAAACGACTCGTCCAGTTCTACCGCAGCCAAAGCAGGCTGCTGTATGCTTGCGGGCGCATAACCAAACCACTCCCTCGGGCTCTTCGACTGAGCCGGAGAAAGATAAAGACTCCATCCGACAACCGTGATGATCAGGGTTGCCGCCATGATGTAATAGTGCGCACGCTCAAGTAGAGTGCCTTTGCTGTCGTGCATTTTTAGCTCCTAACAAAAATATAACAAACCTGCCAGGATCGCTTGTGGCAATCATGGCACACTCACCAATAAGCAAATACAATGCCAGCCATTGCACAGACTCTACGAAGCGTGAAATCGGTAAAAGCGATAGAAATTTGCCCTAAACAGAGCGAATCCGGGCGTCAATGGGCTCATCCGCCACAAAAATGCCGGGCAAATCTGTCATGCACAAAATGCCCTCGGCATTTTTCGACAATTTTCGACATCCACCTCATGCTGCCGAAGACCATGTTTGACGTCATAACGATTTATTGCCAACGAACTGCCCAAGCCGCCAGGCCTCTGGCAAAATGACAAGATTGAAAACTCATTTTGGGAGAACAAGATGAAACTGTGGAGCGATTCTTTTGCCGACAACGGCAAAATTCCCGGAAAAAATGCATTTTGCGTGATCGACCCTGCCACACATGTAACGCTGTCCGATAACCGTAACCCGCATCTGGCCTGGAGCGATGTGCCAGCGGGTACGCAATCGCTGGCGGTGATTTGTCACGACTATGACGTGCCATCGAAGGGCGACGACGTAAATCAGGAAGGGCGCACGATTCCGACCGATTTGCCGCGTGTCGATTTCTTCCACTGGACGCTGGTCGAACTGCCGCCATTGCTGACCTCGATTGCCGAAGGTGAATTCTCCAGCGGCGTGACGGCGCGTGGCAAGTCCGGCCCGACTGCGGCGCACGGTGCACGTCAGGGCATCAACGACTATACGGCGTGGTTTGCCGGCGACCCTGAGATGTCCGGCGATTACTTTGGCTATGACGGCCCATGCCCGCCGTGGAATGACACCATCGCCCACCATTATGTGTTCACGCTCTACGCTCTGGATGTGCCGAAATTGGCGCTCGAAGGCACGTTCACCGGCCAGCAGGTGCGCAATGCGATGGCGGGACACATTCTGGCAGAAGCGAAGATCACCGGCATCTATACGCTGAATCCTGCACTGACAAAGTGAGGCAGCCGTGAGCCACGCGACCGAAATCCTGATCATTCGCCACGGCCAGACCGCTTGGAACAAGCAAAAGCGCTATCAGGGGCACAGCGACATCCCGCTAAACGAGAAGGGCGAGTTGCAAGCGCTGGCGCTGGCCGAGTCGCTGAAGCAGGAGCGGCTGGACGCGATTATCTCCAGCGATTTGCAGCGTGCGCGCAAGACAGCAGAGGAAATCGCCAAGTGGCACGGACTGCCAGTAAAGCTTGATCGCGATTTGCGCGAGCGCTGTTACGGTATTTTCGAGGGCATGCAGCTTGAAGAAATCGAGCGCGATTACCCGGAAGACCTTGCGCGCTGGCAGGCAGCTGATCCTGATCAGGTATTTCCGCCCGGCGAGCGCGAGTCGGAAAGTCTGCGGCAGTTCTACCATCGCGCGCAGTCGGCGCTGCAGCGCTGGGCCCAAACCCATCCGGGGCAAAAGATCGCCGTTGTCGCGCATTTCGGCATCATCGAGTCGGCCTACCGCGCCGCCCATCGCATCCCGCTGGGCGAGCGCATCAGGATGCCGGTACTCAATACCAGCATCAACCGTTTCACCGTCAAAGCTGGCGAAATCGCGCTATTGGCATGGGGCGAGGCCGAGCATCTGGAACCACTGAGAAAGCCGGTCGAATACCTGAAGCATTTCTGATGCGTAGTGCCTCAGACGTCCTGAGTGCCCGTTAATTCCCGCTGGTGGAATTCAGCAGATTGTGCGCCACCGCGTACTGAATGATTTCAGACAGCGATTGCATCTGCATCTTTTGCTGGATGCGCGTCTTGTGCGTGCTGACGGTTTTCACCGACAAATGTAACTGCTCGCCAATCTCGGTCAGCGTCCGGCCGTTGACCAGCAGCGTGAACACTTCGAACTCGCGGTCGGACAACTGCTTGTGCGGCAATTCCTTCGTCGGCGACATGATATTCAGCGCTAGTTGCTCGGCTACTTGCGCGCTGATGTATGGCCTGCCAGATGCAACGCGGCGAATAGCGCTTACCAGTTGCGTGCCGGCGCTTTCCTTGGTCAGATAGCCTTGCGCGCCGGCGCGAATCGTGCGCACCGCGTACTGTTCCTCATCGTGCATCGTCAAGATCAATACCGGCAGCTTGGGCGCCTCGGTCTTGACCTGGCGAATCAGGTCGATGCCATTTCTGCCCGGCATCGACAAATCCAGCAGCAGCAGGTCGAAATCCCCCTTGCGCACGCAGTCGATCACTTCGAAACCATTGGTCGCCTCGCCAACGACCGTAATGTCTTCCGCGCCTTCGAGAATGCGCTTCAGACCTTCTCGCATGATGGTGTGGTCGTCTGCGATGACAATTCGTATCATTAGCGCTACCCGAAAAAGGAGGGTTGGGAACACAAGGCTGGCTTTTGCCAGAATTTTATACCGACAATGACCGTAAAATGCAAAATCCGTACGTTCCGCCAAACCCGCTACGGTAGAATGTTTCGATATTTGTTATCGCACCCGATATTCATCCCATGAGCAACGAGCAAACCAAAAGCGCAAATGCGCCGTCATCGTCCAATTTCCTGCGCGCGATCATCGAATCCGATCTGAAGGCCGGAACCTACCGCCGCGCCGGCATGCCGGAGGTAATTACACGCTTCCCCCCCGAGCCGAATGGCTATCTGCACATCGGCCACGCAAAATCGATCTGCCTGAATTTTGGCCTGGCGCGCGACTATGCCGGCCGCTGCCACATGCGCTTCGACGATACCAACCCAACCAAGGAAGAACAGGAATTCGTCGACACCATCCTCGACAGCGTGCGCTGGCTGGGTTTCACCTGGGAACATCAGGGCGAAGCGCACCTGCATTACGCCAGCGACTACTTCGGCCGACTGTATGAGATGGCCGAATATCTGATCACGGCCGGCCATGCATATGTAGACAGCCAAAGCGCGGAAGATATGGCGAAGAATCGCGGCAATTTTTCCGAGCCGGGAAAGAACTCTCCATTTCGCGACCGCCCGCCAGCCGAGTCGCTCGATTTGTTCCGCCGAATGAAAGCAGGCGAATTCAGGGATGGCGAGCATGTGCTGCGTGCGAAAATCGACATGGCGTCGCCGAACATGAACATGCGCGACCCTGCGATCTTCCGCATCCGGCACGCGCATCATCACCGCACCGGCGACAAGTGGTGTGTGTATCCAATGTATGACTACACGCACCCGATTTCGGATGCACTGGAAAAAATCACCCATTCAATCTGCACGCTGGAGTTTCAGGATCACCGCCCTTTTTACGACTGGATTCTGGCACGATTGGCAGAGGGCGGTTATTTCGACCAGCCGACGCTGCCGCATCAGCATGAATTTGCGCGGCTGAACCTGACGTATGCAATCACCAGCAAGCGTCGCCTGCTGCAAATGGTCGAGGAAGGCATCGTCGACGGCTGGGATGACCCGCGACTGGCAACCATTGTCGGCATTCGCCGCCGCGGCTTCACGCCGGAATCGGTGCAACTATTCTGCGAACGCATTGGCGTAGCGAAAGCCGATGGCTGGATCGACATGAGCATCCTTGAAGGCAGCTTGCGTGACGACCTCGATCCAAAAGCGCCACGCGCAGTTGCCGTGCTGCGGCCGCTAAAACTAATCCTCGACAACTTCCCTGAAGGCGAAACGGTCGAATGCAGCGCGCCTGTCCATCCGCATTTCCCCGAGCGAGGCAACCGCACGTTTCCGATCAGCCGCGAATTGTGGATCGAGCAGGAAGACTTCATGGAAAGCCCGGTCAAAGGCTATTTCCGCCTATTTCCAGGCAACCGCGTGCGACTGCGTTACGGCTACGTGATCGAATGCACCAGCGTGGACAAGGACGCAAACGGCAACGTGGTCGCTGTGCATGCGAACTACTTCGCAGACAGCAAGAGCGGCACTGAAGGCAGTGCGAACTACAAGGTCAAGGGCAACATCCACTGGGTCAGTGCCGAACATGCGGTTGAAGCCGAAGTGCGACTGTATGACCGGCTGTTCACCGACCCGCAGCCTGATGCTGGCGGCAAGGATTTCCTCGCGGCAATCAATCCACAATCGAAGGAAGTCATCACCGCATATCTGGAGTCTGGAATGGACAAGGCGATGCCGGAAGATCGTTACCAGTTCGAGCGCCATGGCTATTTCGTTGCCGACCATGAAGACTCCAAACCAGGCAAACCGGTGTTCAACCGCATCGTGACATTGCGCGATTCGTGGGGTAAATAAGTTCAGTCCTCAAGCACTGAACTAGACACGTTTAACAGCCAGCAATAACGGTTTACGAAACACTGGTATATTGAACGTAGATAGTTGGCTCCCCGGCGAAATATCGAGAAAGGCTCACGTATGGAGGAAAACGCCAAGCGCGATCTTGCTGCCTGGGTGCAGCTGATGGGCGAACGCCCGATCCCGGTTTTGCGCCAAACCGTACGTAGCCTAGAAGATGCGCGCCTGCGAATCGATAACGTCAACGGTCGCGAAGTGGCCGATATCGTGCAACGCGACCCGCTGATGGCTGTGCGCGTGCTAATAGCGGCTCAACCGCTGCATGCGAAACGGCAGATGAAGGAAGTCGCAACCATCGATCAGGCCGTGATGATGATGGGGGTTGAACCATTTTTCAGGCATTTTGAACAGCTTGATGTCGTCGAGGACTTGCTCAAGCCTTTCCCACAAGCGCTGCTTGGCCTGCTGTTCATTGTCCGTCGCGCGCAGCGTGCTGCGCGCTTCGCTTACGAATGGGCCGTCTGGCGTCGTAGCGCGCAAATCGAGGAAATCTATACTTCCGCCTTGCTTTACGATCTGGCTGAAATCATGATGTGGATTCATTCACCGCAGGAATCCGCCCATATCCTGACCATGCAGAAAGCCGATTCGACTCTGCGCAGCGTGGTTGCACAGCAAAACGTCTTCGGTTTCCGTTTCACAGAACTGCAGCAGATGCTGTGCAAGGTCTGGCAATTGCCTGAACTGGCGCTGTACCGCTTCCACCCGGAGCTCCAGAATAAGCCAAACTTCCTGAACGTCAAACTGGCGGTCGATCTGGCGCGTCACTCGGCCAAAGGCTGGGACAATGCAGCATTACCGGACGACTTCACCGCCATCGAGCAATTGCTGAACATCAATTATGAAACACTGATGTACCGTCTGGGATTGAACGAACCTGGATTCAAGCCAAACCACTAGGATGACTAGGATGGTTACCGATCACTTCTTGAGCCAGTCCAGCAGATTCGTCCACTGTTCCAGATCCTTCTCAACCCGTGATGGCGCAACATCCCACAGCGTGGCACCATGTGCTGCCAGCTGGACGTAATTCTGCGTATCGCGCAAAAACCCGAGTACAGGCAAACCAAGGTCACCGACATAACGCGCCAGCTGATCGGCCGCCAAGGTTCTGGCGTGCACTTTCATGCCGACAATGCCGACATCGAATTTTCCTTCGCGCTTGGCTAGTTTCTGCAGAAATTCCGCCGTGGCAAGTATGTCGAACATCGAAGCCTGCAGCGGCACAACCACCTTGTCGGCATGTTTCAACACTGCATCGAGCCGCTTGCCTTTCAGTCCGGCTGGCGTATCAAGCACGATATGCGTCGCGCCTTTCGGCGGCTTTGCCACCCTGTCATCGTCTAGGTTCCATGAGCAGATGGATGGCAACTCTGGCGAACGCAGTCCCAGCCAAGCCACGGAAGATTGTTGCGCATCGATATCGCCCAACATGACTTTTGCTCCCTTGGAAGCAAAGTATCCGGCTAGATTGGTGGCGATCGTACTCTTGCCAACGCCGCCTTTCGGATTGGCTATCACGATGACTGGCATGGTTAATCCTTCCGCAAAAATGATTGTTGCCTGCTGACATCCTTTATGCAAACGACAATGATAACATCGGCCTACACACCAGCGGCAAATTCACTGCCTGTTGCACGTCTGCTTCCCCAACTGCTTGAAAGAAAGCTATGATACCGGCAGAACAACACACTACTGCCAGCTACGGTTCATGTCGATGATGAGTTTTGCCACAAAAGAATCCAGATGAAACTCTATTATTTCCCCGGCGCCTGCTCCCTGTCGCCCCATATCGTACTGCGCGAACTCGGCTTGCCATTCGAACTAGAGCGCGTTGACCTGTCCAACAAAGTCACTGAAAGCGGCGATGACTTCCTGACCATCAATCCGAAAGGCTGCGTGCCCGCACTACTGTTTGATAACGGACTGGTGCTGACCGAAGGTCCGGTGATCATCCAGTACCTGGCCGATCAGGTACCGGACAAGAATCTCGTACCGCTTGCAGGAAGTATCGCGCGCTACCGCGTGATGGAGTGGCTGAACTATATTGCAACCGATCTGCAAAAAGGTTTTGCGCCGCTATTCAATCCGGATACGAGCGATGACATCCGTGCGACCGTCCACGCAAACCTGACACGGCATTTCGACATCATCGAATCGCAGCTGGAACAATCCGCCTTTATCGCCGGCGATCGCTTCACTGTAGCCGATGCGCTGCTATTCGCCGTGCTGAACTGGGCACAATATGTTGCCGTCGATCTCGCACCTTGGCCTGCGCTTCTAACATACCTGGAACGCATCGCCGCTCGACCGGCAGTAAAAGCGGCGATGGTGGCTGAAAAGTTGATGGGCGAATAAACGTGAGCGAACCTGCCATCCCCGGACAAAAGTCGAGTTTTTGGCTACGCCACCTTGCGCATAGCCGGCCGCGGCTCCTGCTAGCACTGGCAATTGGCGGCCTATCCACACAGGCATTGCCCGATGAATGGACGGCAGTAATAAAAACCCTCGCAGGCTGGAATGTCGGCGTCTGGTTTTATCTTCTGGCGATGGGCTGGATGATGGCGCGCGCCAGCCATGCTCGGGTACGCACGATGTCGGAACAGCAGGACAACAGTGCGCCGGTGGTGCTGACGGTGATGTCAATCGCCGCAATATGCAGCCTGAGCGCCATCATTTTTGTTCTGGCCGGCATCAAGGAACTGCCACCGCATGAACGCTTGCTGCGCTATGCGTTCACCACCTCGACCGTTGGCGGCTCATGGCTGCTGCTGGTAGCGATGTTCACGTTCCATTATGCGCACATGTTCTACCGCTCGCCAGCAGATGATCGCCCGCTTGAGTTTCCCGATCTCGAACAGCAGCCTGATTACTGGGATTTCCTGTACTTTACCTTCACGATTGCGATTGCCGCTCAAACCTCGGACGTGGCCGTCCACAATCGCCAGATGCGCAAAGCTGTCACCGCACAATCACTGTTGAGCTTTGTGTTCAACATGGCCATCATCGGTCTGTCGATCAATATCGCCGCCGGCCTGATTGCGCCCTAACTTCCCCCTCCGCTGCTGTTTCGCACGCTGATGGTGCAAAGCCATCCGCATGCTCAGCATTGCATCCCGCACTGACTGTTTCCGCGCATCAATATGATGCACGCCTGCTGGAATTTGCATGGCCTGGAATTTGCTGTACCAAGTGCAACGCCATCGCACAACGTCATGCATATGCCTTGCGATGACGGCAAGAGATTGCAGCCAATGCTGTCATCCACCAGCGATTCATGAACCCTACCAACCACCATGGATACCTCTAACACCCTCAGCCTGGACACATTCCTTCCCTATATGCGCGACGTCACACGCTGCGAACAGTCGTTGCGCGAACTCAGCCTAACCTGGCGCATGATCGAAGCCTCGGCGAAAATGAACTGCCCGGTCGAAGCACGGGCAATCATTCCGACCATGGCCGCCACCCGCGCTGGTTTTGATCGTCTTGAGGCCGATCTGGTCACCAGTCTGGTGCGCGAGAAAGTTGCGAATGTACTGGCCGAAACCGGCACAAAAGCGCAAAACGTGATCGATATCGTCGTGCGCAACCTGTATGAACGCACAGCCGACGTCGGCTTTCTGGCGACCGACCGCGAACTATGCACCTTCGTTGCCGGATTGCACGACAACCCGCAAGCGATTCACCAGCGGCTGCTCGAATATCGCAGCAAATACACGGTGTACGACGAAATCCTGCTACTCGACACCGCCGGCAACGTACTGATGCAAATCGACGACCAGATGCAGATAGAAGGCAGCCGCGATCCGCTGATCGCACAAACGCTGGCATCCGACGATTACGTCGAAACCTTCCGCGCAACCGATCTGCGGCCAACCAAGCAACAGGCACTGATCTATTCGCGCAAGATGCAACACCCGGATAATGGCAGCGTCATCGGTCTGCTTTGCCTGTGTTTCAACTTCGAAGAAGAAATGGCCGGAATTTTCCATTCGCATCGCGACCCAGCCGAACGCACGAACATGATGCTGCTCGATGGCGACAACCGCGTGATCGCCAGCAATGATCCGCTTTGGATGCCGCCCGGCGCAACGGTACCGGTCAACCGTCACGGCAATTCAGAACTGATGATGTTTGGCGGCAGGCAGTACCTGGTGCGCAC
>JAGSYW010000118.1 GCA_018262475.1 Burkholderiaceae bacterium
CACGTTGATGTACGGGTCGAGCTTCATGATGGTGACTTTGAGACCGCGCGATTCGAGGATCGCAGCGAGGGATGCAGCGGCGATCCCCTTGCCCAGGGAAGATACGACGCCGCCGGTGACGAATACGAACTTGATCATTTCATTGATGCCGAACGGCATGAGCGGGAAATTAAGATTATAACGCAAACAGCCGCACCTTCAGACAGACGCAGCACCGAAAAATCATCTTTGCCAGAGTATCAATCCAGATTCGAGCGGGATTGCAATACCGTCATCGCGCGGCATCAGGCGTGCAGTGAAATCTGTCACCGGACGGCTTGACGGCACACCTGCCTGATATGCATAACCGTTGACCGCACCCACAAGCTGCCGCACGCATTGCATTTCCTGCCGCAACGGCTCGCCACCACCGACAGCATCCGCATACAGCTCGATCCGCACCATCGATGGTTCCAGCTCACCCAGATAAACCTGCACCTCGAACAGATGCTGCGCATTCGCCGTTTCCACCGCCGATTGCCCAAAACGCAGGCTTGGCCATGCCTGCCGCAGACGATGCCACCACGCGACCAATTCCTGCCCATAAACGCCACCGTCGGCTGCGCGGCGACGGTAATTTTCTGTCGCCGGCAGGTAATACTGCTTCACATATTCGCGCAAAGAGCGGCAGGTCGAATACTGCGGCGTCAGGTGCGCCATGCTTTCGCGCATCCGCGCCACCCAGGCAGTAGGCAAACCCTGATCGTTGCGCGCATAGAATTCAGGCACCACGTCATGTTCCAGCAAATCGTACAGTTGCGCCGCATCGCTTGCATCCCACAGCGCGTGATCGACATGCTCCTTGCCATCGCCTATCGCCCAGCCGACTTCGGGCGCATAGGCTTCGGCCCACCAGCCATCCAGCACCGACAGGTTGATGCCGCCGTTGACCAGCACCTTCATGCCGCTGGTGCCACACGCTTCCCACGGCCGGCGCGGCGTGTTCAGCCAGACATCGACCCCCTGCACCAGATGCTCGCTCAGATGCATGTCGTAATCGGACAGGAAAATAATGCGCTGGCGCGCTTCCGGCCGGCGGATGAAGTCAATCCATTGCCGGATCAGCGCCTTGCCCGCCGCATCGTCTGGATGCGCCTTGCCGGCAATGATGATTTGCAGCGGCCGCTCCGGGTCATTGAGCAACCTTAGCAGCCGTTCCGGATCGTGCAACAGCAGGTTCGGCCTCTTGTAGGCGGCAAAACGGCGCGCAAAGCCGAGCGTGAGCACGTTCGGATCGAACAGATGATTTACAGCCTCGACCATTTCCGGCGACGAACCGGACGACGCCAGTTGCCGGGACAACCGCTCACGCGCATAGTTCACCAAAGACACGCGCGACGCGCAGCGGAAGCGCCAAAAAGTTTCATCGGACACGCGCTGCATGTTCTGCTCTAGTTTTTCGGTCGTGCCAAGCCAGCGCTCCTTGCCGTTGACCTCGGTCCACAGCGCATCCGCTTCGGCCGAATCCCATGTGGACATATGCACGCCATTGGTCACATGGCCAATCGGCATTTCAACCGCCGGCCAACGCGGAAAGAGTGGCGCAAATAGCTGGCGGCTGACCTTGCCGTGCAGCCGGCTGACGCCATTGACCGCGCCGCTACCGCGGATCGCCAAATACGCCATATTGAAATCTTCGGCCTGATCATCCGGATTGTGCCGCCCAAGCGCCAGCAGTTCATCGAGCGAAATGCCGAGATTGCGATGCGCGTAACCGCCGAGGCAATGCGCAATCTGCAACGGGGAATAGCGGTCGAACCCCGCTTCGACTGCGGTATGCGTGGTAAACACGTTGCCCGCCCGCGTGACCGCCAGCGCCACGTCGAACGGCTGCCCTGTCGCCTGCATGTAATTGCGCGCCCGCTCCAGCACCGCGAACGCTGCGTGCCCTTCATTCATATGACACACTTCCGGTTCGATACCGAGTTCCGTCAGCAATTGCCAGCCGCCAATACCGAGCACCAGTTCCTGCATCAGCCGCATCGTCGGCCCGCCGCCATACAGCTCGCTGGTGATGCCGCGATACAGCGGATAATTGGACGGGTCGTTGCTGTCGAGCAGATACAGCTTCCCTTTACCAATTTGTACCTGCCACGCTCGCAACCAGATCGGATGCCCGGGCAAATTCAATTGCAGCCGAAGCCATTCGCCATCGCCATTACGCACTGGCGTGATCGGCAGCAGGCCTGGTTCGTTGTACGGCAGAATCGCCATCTGCTCGCCGCTGCGGTCAATCTGCTGATGGAAATACCCCTGCTGGTACAGCAGTCCGACGCCAACGATCGGCACCCCCATGTCACTGGCTGATTTCAGCAAATCGCCAGCCACATTGCCCAGCCCGCCGGAATAAATAGGCAAGGCCTCGCTCAGCATGAATTCCATGCAGAAATAAGCAACCGTCTTCAACTCCGCCTGCGGACAGATGTGCTGGAACCATGCCGGCGCTTCCGCTCTCCTGCGCTTTGCCTGCACCAGATCATCGACCAGACGGCAAAAATCGGCATCGACAAACAGTTGCGCCACCTGCTGGCGCGATGCAGCGTTCAGCACAATCCAAGGATTCTTGGTCGCTTCCCACAGTTCAGGATCAAGCTGGCGCCACACCTTGTCGGTGGCGTGGTTCCACGCCCAGCGCATGTCCAGCGCCAATTCGGCCAAGAATGAAAATCCCGCCGGCTCGCCTGATGACGAATCGTGCAACGCATGGCTCGGACGGACTTGCTCGCTCATCGGAAATCTCCCGCGCAGGGCCGAAAATCCACAAAAACAGGGGGTATCAGAAAATTCTATTGCGGGCCAGAGGAAACGACCCAAGCAACATTGTGCCTCGGCCGCGCAATGGCGACATGACATAACGCAGACATTGGCACACGAGCCGCGAAGCTGATGTTTTTCAGTGCGCACGGCAGGCCGCAGGCCCCAAATAACTGACTTATATGGACTTTGGGTCAGTAAGCCCGAAAAATATACTCCAGTCAGTATTTAAAAACTGCCAATAAATATAAGGCCAAGCAGTATATTTTGAATATATACCCCTATCTTTTCTATTTTGATGAAATAGTATGGGCCATCTGTCTGCTTGTAGCGCCACCGGTTGCAGCCGGCACGCCACGCTAGACGCCTGTCAGGCCAGTTCGGCGATCAGTTCGATTTCGAGGCAGGAACCAAGCGGGATCTGCGCCACGCCGAAGGCGGAACGCGCATGGCGGCCGGCTTCACCAAACACTTCCGCCAGCAGTTCGGATGCACCATTGGTCACCAGATGGTGTTCGGTAAAGTCACCGGCCGAATTCACTAGGCTGGTCAGTTTCACGATGCGTTTCACGCGCATCAAATCACCGCCGCAAGCCGCCTGCAAGGTCGCCATCAGGTCGATCGCCACGCCGCGCGCTGCCTGCCTGCCCTCTTCGACTGCAATGTTCCGGCCAAATTGCCCCACCCACGGCTGGCCGTTCTTTTTCGCGATGTGGCCTGACAGATAAACCGTGTTGCCAGTCTGAATATACATCACGTAAGCCGCCACCGGCGCCGCCACTGCTGGCAGTTCGATATTCAGTTTTTTCAGGTTTTTATAAACGGCCATGATGGCTCCAGCAATTGAACAAAGGACTATCGTACCCCATTGATGCGAACTAATCGACAAAATTGCCGCAAAACAAGTACAATCGCGCTTTTTTTCTACGAGACAAGAAGGTTCCAATGAGCAGTGACGAAGACATCCGCACCCCGATAGACGATCGCTTCTACCGCCTGGATGGTCGGACGCCTGTGCGCTGCACATTTGTCGAGTATTCGCAGTCGATGAGAAATGATGCCAACCGCATCGTGGCGCAAGACAATATCGGCGAATTTCAGGTGTCCACCGTTTTTACCGGCATCAACCGCAACTGGGGCGATGGTTCACCAATTCTGTTCGAGACCATGGTGCTCGGCCTGCCCGAAGACCTGCAACCGCAATGGGGCTTTTCCACCTGGGACGAGGCGATCACCGTGCACCTGCATCTGGTCGATTCGCTTACAGCTCATGGCATAGAGCCGCTGCTGGCGGAAATCCGGAAAAAGACTGCCGCCTGATTTGGTCCCCGCTTCCGGGCGAAATCATTCAAAAAAAAAGCGCTGCTCGAATTAACGTGCAGCGCTTTTTTTGTGGTCGGCAGGCTGCTCGCGCTGCAATGACCGTCAGGCCGTTACCACCAGCTATCGAACCGCACCAGCGTAAGGATGCCCAGAATGGCAAAAATGGCGGCCGCAATGGAGTGCACCAGTTTCAGCGGAATCCGGTCGGCAAACCGGTTGCCGACAAACACCGCCGGCACATCTGCGATCAACATACCCAACGTGGTACCCGCCACCACTTCGAGCGGCGCCTGATATCGCGCCGCCATGGCGATTGTGGCAATCTGCGTCTTGTCGCCCATTTCAGCCATGAAAAAGGTCAGCAGCGTCGCGCCGAACACCCCCAGATGCTGTGTGATTTTCGTTTCGTCCTCATCGATTTTGTCTGGAATCAGCGTCCACACCGCCATCGCAATGAACGACAGGCCGAGGACCCAGCGCAGCGTATCCGGCCCGAGCAGCGTCGTAATCCATGTGCCGAGCGCACCAGCCAGACCATGATTAACCACCGTTGCCAGCAGGATGCCGGCGATGATCGGCAGCGGCTTCTTGAAACGCGCGGCGAGTATGAAGGCGAGCAACTGTGTCTTGTCGCCGATTTCAGCCAAAGCGACCACGCCCGTTGAAACAAGCAAGGATTCCATCAAAGCTTTCAATGCTGGCGAAAAACCAATGACCACAGCGCCCCCGCCAGCCTGCGAGGCCCGTGGTCAAAAGTCTTGCCAAGCATATGCCGCCGGCGCCATGGCTGTTTGTGCCAAGTCTGTTGACGCAGGCCGCTCCATTGCGGAGCGCGGCTACTCCCTGATGACGGTGCGCATTTTACCGGATTGAAAATTCATGGTAAAGCCATGTTATCGGTCTTGAAAACAGGTAAGCCACCCCCATTTGGGCAGAATCCGTTTAATCTGTTCAACCACGCCGCAAATTCAAGAGGGAACAATGGCTGCAACCGAAAAACAAACTCTGGGCTTTCAGGCCGAAGTCAAGCAACTGCTGCAACTGATGATCCATTCGCTGTATTCGAACAAGGAAATCTTCCTGCGCGAACTGATCTCGAACGCGTCCGACGCCGCCGACAAGTTGCGCTACGAAGCAATTGCTAAACCTGAATTGTTCGAATCCGATCCGGAACTGAAAATCGGCGTTGCCTACAACACCGAAGCGCGTACCGTTACCATTTCCGACAACGGCATCGGCATGAGCCGAGACGAAGCGATTGCGCATCTGGGCACGATCGCCAAATCCGGCACGCGCGAATTCTTTTCCAAACTGACCGGCGACCAGCAAAAGGATGCTGCGCTGATTGGCCAGTTCGGCGTCGGCTTCTATTCGGCCTTCATCGTGGCCGACAAAATCACCGTCAACAGCCGCCGCGCCGGTCTGCCGGCGAATGAAGGCGTGCGCTGGGAATCCGACGGCAGCGGCGAATTCTCGGTCGAAACCATCGACAAACCAACGCGCGGCACTGAAATCATCCTGCACCTGCGCAAAGATGAGGACGAACTGCTCTCCACCTGGAAACTGCAGGCGATCATCCGCAAATATTCGGACCATATCTCGCTGCCGATCCTGATGCAGAAGGAAGAATGGGATAGCGAAGCGAAGAAGATGGTGACGAAAGACGAAACCGAAACCGTCAACCAGGCGAGCGCCCTGTGGACGCGCAGCAAGTCCGACATCACCGACGAGCAGTACAACGAGTTCTACAAGCATGTGTCGCACGACTTCGCCGAACCGCTGGCCTGG